>DYNZ01000004.1 GCA_020720805.1 Leptospira biflexa
ACAAAGTCCATTGCAAACAGTAAATACTGGCTAAAGGGTGCGTCGACCTCGCTGGCATTGCCTTGCGATATCCGAAAACCAAAATGCCTTTAGTATAAATAACCCGCTACTGCTGCCATTGCGCGGGGTTCCCCTGGATATTAATCAAGCCAGAGCGGATATAGACCACATTGAGGATCCGCTCCTGATCGCCACTCAGGCGGATCTGGGATAGATCATTGATCAAAGGGCCGGAAGAGTCGTCATATTCGATTTCGTACCGCTTGAATTTGAGCAGGATGCCGTTGGGGTGCAGGGCGTAGCTCCCTTTTTCGCTACCAATACTGGAGGAGTTTAGGCCAGTGATAAATTCGTAGCTCATATCTGTGTTAAAACGGTAGAGGGTGCCGTCGATCAGTTTGAACTCTTTGCCGTATATGTACTCCCTGGCCAGCAGGATGGAGTGGTATTTGGAATACCAGTTGGCGAGTTGGTGGCTGTTTTTCTGCCTGTTTCCCCTGCCAAAGAGCTCGAGTTCGCCCAAAGCGAGGTTGTTATAATCCACTCCGTAGTAAAAATCGGTAAAAAGCAGCTCCAAGCGCTCAAGATCAGCCTTGAGACTTTGGGGCAGTTGTTTCTTGAGATCGATCTCTACCCAGTATGGGGCGTACTCTTTGCTTTGATCTTTTTGCCGCCATACCGGTTTTAGCTCTAGGGTGGTGCTATGCATCAATCCTGAAACCAGAAAGGCTTTGATCTCCACCTTTTTTACAGAACTGAAGGACTCTGGGTTTTCCTGGCTGAGGCATTCTGGTGGGTAGAGCAGCTTTTTCTCTTTTCCGTAGATATATTTATATTGCTTGTAAGCGTAATTTTTCTGTTCCTTGGCTGCCCACTCTTCGCAGAAGGCCTTTTGATCTGGCTCTGCTGTTGGTTTTTTATATCCGTTAAAAAAACGGATGCGGTGGATGCGATCTCCTTTGTTGATCTGGATGCGGATGAATTCCATGCGGTTTTGCAGCGTTTCACCACTGATCCAGGGTTTGTCGAGGCGGCCGTCAGATAGCGCCTGGGAAAAAAGGGGGGTATCCGCTTTCAATAAGCGGGATGAGCTGACCTCCACGCTGATTGGCGTAAAAGGGCTAAGTTGAATCTGGGCAAAGCAGCTGTTCATTGTCGCCACAGCTGCAGAGAGAATCAAAAAACCAAGATAGCGCATCCAAGGTTTGGTGTTCTTGCATCTGAGCACCATTCTGACTCCATTTTTTTTTTTGCATTATGAGACCAGAGCTATTTTCCAAAAAATTTTTGGTAAAAAACACAGAAAAGAGAAGGTAACTCTTTTTTTTGATTTTCAGACGGGACATAATCCCCTGAATCGGTATTCAGATACTATACTGCATATTGGATCAGATTATACAAGTAGAAATTGAAATGAGGTAAAATATGGCGAAAGCAACGGGACCTTCACCAAAGAAGGAGGAGTTGGATTTCAGCTCTCCGATCAGCCAAGAAAAAAAAGAGGCCATTCGCTCAGTGATGCTGCAAATCGAAAAGCAGTATGGTACAGGTTCGATTATGAGACTCGGGGATGGTAACGCGCGGCGGAAAATGGATGTGATTCCGACCGGTTCGATGCTGCTGGATGCGGCGTTAGGTATTGGCGGTTTGCCTCGCGGACGGATCATTGAGATCTATGGACCGGAGAGTTCCGGCAAGACAACATTGACCCTCCATGTCATTGCGGAGGCGCAGAAACTAGGCGGAGTAGCCGCGATGGTTGACGCGGAGCACGCCCTCGATCCGAATTACGCCCGCAAGTTAGGGGTCAATGTGAACGATCTGTTGATTTCCCAACCCGATTACGGCGAGGAGGCACTGGAGATTACAGAGTCACTCGTCCGTTCGGGTGCGGTTGACATTGTTGTGATCGATTCTGTGGCCGCCTTAGTTCCCAAGGCTGAAATTGACGGGGAGATGGGCGATTCGCACATGGGCTTGCAGGCTCGCCTAATGAGCCAGGCGCTGCGGAAATTAACTGCAACCATATCCAAATCCAATACTATCGTTATTTTTATTAACCAGATTCGTATGAAAATTGGCGTTATGTTTGGTTCGCCTGAAACCACGACTGGTGGCAACGCCTTGAAGTTTTACAGCTCAGTTCGCCTTGAGATCCGCCGCAAAGAGACTATTAAGGTCGGTGAGGATGCCATTGGCAATGTCGTGAAAGTGAAGGTTGCCAAAAATAAGGTGGCAGCTCCTTTCAAACAGTGCGAAATCGAGATGATGTATGACAGCGGAATCTCGAGAGAGGGAGGGCTACTTGATTTAGGAGTTCAGATGGGCTTTATCGGCAAAGCAGGTACCTGGTATTCGTTTGGCGATGAGAGGATCGGTCAGGGGCGGGAAAACGCGAAAACCTTCCTGAAGGAGAATCCGCAAACAGCTCAGAATATCGAAAAAAAGATCCGCGATCAACTTGCTCTGGATGCGGAGGGGGGCGATCCTAACCAAGCCGGGGTTGTACTCAATCCAACCAAAGCCAAAGGAGAGATTGTGCGATCAACAGAAACCGATACCCAGGGGAATGATAATTTCTAATTCGGAAGGTAGGAGAGACGGTATGAGTCAAGATTCTTATTCAGTAGCTATAATAGGCGCTTCTGGTTATACTGGTCAGGAGCTTTTGCGCTATCTCCAGTTTCATCCTTTATTTCAGCTAAACGCGATCAGTTCAGACGTCCATACTGGCAAAAAACTGGGGGATGTCCATCCGTCCATGCAGAAGGCTTTTCCCGATGTGGTCTTTTCCAGTCACGGGGAGGCGGCTGAAGCACAGGCTGATCTATTTTTTTTGGCTACACCAAACGAGGTCTCTCTTGAGCTCGTACCATTTTTACTGGATCGCGGCAAAAAGGTCGTGGATCTATCAGGCTCCTACCGACTCTCTGACAAAAAGAATTTTCAGAAATACTATAAACTTGACCATCCTAGCGACGAGCTGATACGCAAAAGGGTGTATGGTATTCCAGAGATCAACGGAGATAAAATAGCCAGATCAAATTTTATCTCAAATCCCGGGTGTTATCCAACTGGCGTTTTGTTGGCCTTGTATGGAATACGCGAAATCTTGCCATTGTTGGCCTCTCCTGTTATGATTGACGCAAAATCAGGAACATCGGGCGCGGGCGGACGGGTGAGCGCTCCCGGTTTTGGCTATGTGGATGTGAATGAAAATTTTAAGGCGTATAAAATATTAAATCATCAGCACGAACCCGAGATGTGGGAACACTTGCATGCTTTTACTGGTCACAATGTGGAACTCCATTTTGTGCCGCATCTATTGCCAATGACTCGGGGGATTCTTTCCACCATCTGGTTATATTTTAGAGAGTCTGTTGATGAGTCCGCGCTGCGTCGGATGATTTCAGAAAGTTATGCAGGGCAACCGTTTGTTCGCCTTCTTGCTCCCGGGGAAAATGCTATGACAGCGAATGTAAGTTATACGAATCAGTGTCACCTTCAGGTAACCGTGGATGAAAATCGGCGTATTGCTGTATTGACTGCTGTAATTGACAATCTGGGTAAAGGGGCAGCCGGCCAGGCGATCCAGAATGCAAATCTTATGTTTGGAATCGCTGAGGATTTCGGGTTGTGTTGACCGCAACCAGCGTGCAACGGCTCAGTTTTTTTCGATGCGCAGATTCTGAAACAAACCAGATGTTTTAAATCCCTGGTACACTGGATCGGGGAGATAGGGTTTACCGAAACTCCCTTGCAGAAAAATATAATTTCCTAATTTGGGGTGTTCGTATCCGGATCCTTCAATGCGAAGGCCTTGCGCGTCAAAAAAGAATTGATCAATCTTTCTTAGTTGCTCCTTTGTGCTCTCTTTATAGAGTAGGCTTTCGAAAGGAATATTCTGCAGGTTTTTTTGCCAGGAGGCAATACCCGTGGCTGTTTGAATCTTTTGGAAAAGCGGATGCGAGCCAATAGATCCATTTTTTATTTCGAGTAAGAAGCGGTTTTGTTGTGACTTTAGGATTTCTGGTAATTTGTTTCCAAAGGAGGCAAAATCATAACTCATAGAGAGTATTCCCTGTTTCGGCCAATGTTCCAGAAAATCAGGGAGGCATTGCTGGATTCTCATTTTTTCTGCCAGTTTCTGGATGTCCAGATTGGAAAATTTTACTTCTAACTGGTAAAATGGCGATTCAAAATTATAATTTATATAAGCGTTCATATTGGTTTGCAGGCCAAATCCATCCAGTCGAAACTTTTTGAGAAAAATTCTCTGTGGTATCTGTTCAATCTGGATCTCCAGAGGCTGAAAAATAGCATTGCAGAGGTTAAATTGGTCATAATGAATATCGATCAACGCTTTGGTCGATGCGGTATAACGGCCAATGCCGGTTGCGCCAAAAGATTTTTCGCGAAAACTATCCTTGGACTTAATAATTTTTCTCTCAAAAAATTGATCCGCATACAGGTAGAACCAGCGAATCGTATCGCAGGAGATGCTTGTTCCCTTCAAATTGATGTTCCAATAGTTGCCGGCAAAGTTGTAATCCTGGTTCCAAAAATGATAGTATTCAAGCCAGCTGCGATTCGTTTTTCCATCCATGGATATCTGAAATTCATCGCTATTGAACTGACCCGCTGCCTTAATATGAGCCTCCTGGTCGTCAATATTAACGGACAGATGATCGACCTGGATGGATAGATTTTTATTCGGATGGAGTTGCGATGGAAAAACAAACCGTCCGTTTTTAAGGTTGTGGTATACAAATAGTTTTTGTTGCAGGTTTTGGCTTGTCTGAAAAAAGACAAGATTGCCGTTTCCTTGAAAAGAGAAAGATTTTTCTAGTTGTATCTTGCCTTTAAATTTTTCTAAAGATATATCGGGTATAATGAATAATGCCTGTTTGCGCGATGCCTGATTGTTCTGGGGATCTGACAGGACTCTGCCGTAAAAAAAAATTTTTTCTTTTCCGTATGAAACGGATGTTTGCGCTAAATGATGGCGCGGTGTATTTTGCCATTGGGAATCTATCCGAAAAGAGAGCGAATTGATAAGAGGAAATTCCTGCTTTGCTCCCTGCATCACGGTGATTTCGGATAAAAATGCCGAAAGTCGATTCCGGTACGAAGGTGGATCTGATTTTCTGGTGTTGTTTTTTGCAGGTGTGGCAGGTGACTTTACGTTTTCATGCTGCAATAGGGTATCACTATAAAAGGGGTGTCGTGTAATTTTACCGGCTTGCCTGATCAGTTTTTCATCAAAAAAGTAGTTTTTTTGATCGATATTATTTACTTCTGAATCTAAAATTCTATCCATAGAGTATTCAAGCGAGAGAATACCATTTTTGAAGTTGTAGCTTTTCGTGGCAATTAGAAAATCCTGCATCTCTTTTGGAAAGATTGTTGTTATTGCGGAGATAACAAGAGGGCGTTTGGCAATGCCATCCTGATATAGTCTGGTCTTATGTTT
Source organism: Leptospira biflexa (assembly GCA_020720805.1). GTDB lineage: Bacteria > Spirochaetota > DYNZ01 > DYNZ01 > DYNZ01 > DYNZ01. Next base: position 5,474 of record DYNZ01000004.1, read on the forward strand.
CAGTATTTTTAAATTCAATCGCGGAAAGCGCGTCTGCAAATGCACAATTTTTTTTTCAGAAAATAAAATTTCAAAGCCTGCCGAACCGACTAGGGTTTTTTTGTCGAGATGAATTGGCTCCTGGCTGAGGATAGAGTAGGGAAATTTCTGCTGATGAGAGTGAAGATGGGTTAATCCCTGGAGGGCTATTCGATTTCCTTCGATCTGTTTGAATTTTGTTGAAATATTTCGTAGAGAAAAAACAAGGTATTTCATCATATTTCCCGGTTTCACAACCTTTTTTTCGCCTGTCTCAAAGTTCTCTTTTTTTTCCGTTACAATCGTTTCTGTGTATACCGGAAGGTAGAGATGGGTTTGACCTTTTTCAAAAAGTATGGAAAAATCTTTAGAAATTTTCAATTGCCAATTATTCGTTACAAGCGGCTTTTGTTGATTGATATCTGTTAATTCCAGTATTGATTTTACGATTCCGTATTTGTCCTCCCAGGAATCAAGAATGTAATGGATTTCGCCGCCACGGATGGTTAGGTTGTGAATCAAAATCTCCTTCTGAAACAGAGAGAGGGGGTTAAGGGAAATTCTAAGTTCTGGTAAGGTAATGGAATAGGGCGTGTCAGATTGTACATTTTTAGGAAAAATGCGCGTATCATGGACAACAAGATCGAGGGTTAAGCTTAGGGCGATTTGGCCTAATTGCAACCGAAAATGGTTTTGCTTGTTGAGATCCTTTTGGAGGTGGCTTTTTATGGATTGCAGGGGCAGGGTAATATAGGCATAGCCATAAAATCCGGCGTACAGGAAAACCAGGAGAAAAAGGGCGCGAATAAAATTTTTTGTATGAAAATGTGATAGCATAGATAAAATAACGTATGAAAAAGATAAAATATTCCCAAATGAGAATGGTTTTCTCAAGAGATCTATTCCATAGAAAACTTGAAACGGTAGCAAGAGTCAATCAATTTGGAAGCGATAAGTTCACAAGCAAAAAAAAATTCAATGAATCACAGGAATCTTTCGGCCGGTAAAAGGTTGCATGTTGGTGATTTTTTGGAAGGAGAGACCCTCTCTTTTGATAGAAAGTCAGGGAGAATCGAATTGAAAATGGCTGGCGGCCATTTGCATGCCAGGATGGGCGGCAATTTGGATCTGGCTCTCCATGTGCACCATCGTTTTCAGGTAAAAAAAATATCGGGTGATGGGTTGGAATTGCGCTGGCTGGGATCTTTAGAGAAAGAGGGGGTCGCTGCAGATACCCTTCGCTCCTATGTACAACGATCTCTTTGGCAGAGCCAACCGCTTTCGAGCCAGCAATGGCAGGCAATCATTCAATCCGAAGATCCACAGGCTCAATTTTTCCAACAGCGATTGCACGGAATGTTTCAAAATTACCGAAGTCTCGCTGCCTGGCTGCCCTACCTGGGGCTGTCGAGCCATGTCCCCCTATTTTATCTCTATAGCGATGTGGTCTCTGAGGATTTAAATCGGTGGCGCTATCTATGGCAATTGCAGAAGCGGTACGAAAAACGGAAATTTGGTCGAAAAAGCGCAGGTGCATTTTGGAGTCTGGATATCCTCCGCTTGTTGGAAATAGTTCCGATAAAAGGGATAGAGGGTGAATCTAAACAAAAAAAAGAGGCAATGTCCGGTATTTTAAGTATTGAGCCGTTACTGCTTTCTGAACACAGGAAAAACGACCGGGAACGCGAACAAGCAATACTCTGGTTGTATTTTATCGGAGGATCGCCGCAGCAGTGGGCACTGGAATGGCCGCGCTTTGGTCAGGGTAGTTTATGGTTTTTGTTCCAATCGGGATATCTAACATTATGGTTTGCTGATCACGGAGATTACGAGAGGTATGCTGAACAGTTTTCTGGTTTTATTTGCAGGTTTAGAAATATAAAAATTAATCTCTTAGATGGGCAAAGTTTAGTATCTCAATGGAATGAATTTTCTTCTCAAAACAGCTACACAGATTTTATGGCTTGATAAAAAAAAGATGATTCTTTTGTATGAATTATCGTCTTATATGTAAATGAGATCATTAGGAAATGCGTCATACTTGATGAAAAAAGCCTCTGTTATACGGTATAGGCCTGAGCAAAATCGTGCCCCCTTGTATCTTGGCACCGGTTATGGCCATCGCGCTAGACAGATCTTGCAAATTGCTGAGCGCTATCAAGTTCCTGTGATACAGGATGAGCTTCTACTGGCGCAACTGGAGAAGATGCCCCCTGGTAGAGAGATTCCGGAGGAGCTTTTTTTTGTTTTTGCTGAAATCATAGCCTTTGCCTGGCAGACAAAAAAGAGGCTGCAGGAAAAAGGCGGCAATTATTCTGAGTAGAAAGTTGCCATGGCGAAAACTAATCTCTTTTTTATATAATATTGCACTTATGGATAGGTGACAGTATAGTACTCTTTATGGACAAACTCTACAACGGCGAAAATGAGATTGTCCAGGGTAACAGAGAGTGCTTCTGCAGTCCGGGAATCTGTTTGCAAGAAAATCTTTGATGAGAGTGTTATGAAGCGAATTGCAGTTGCTCAATTAGCTGCTGGACAGCGTTATTCAAAAACCGTTTATATCGATAACGCGAATATTCTGGTGGCTGCAAATCAGGAAATTATGCAGGATGACCTTGAAAAATTGATGAGGTCAGGTATCTCTTACGTGGAGACGGATGGTGAAATGATTGCAACTGCCGAATCAGCCGTAAATGCCGGCTTAAAAATTGATCTGGATGCTGTAAAAAAGGATTATGCCTCTTTACACGCCCAGAAAGATGAATTTGTGGATTTTTATGAAGAGGCGGTGGATGTCATCAATTCCCTGCTTGATAGCCTGCGTACAAATCGCCCTTTTAAAAACAATGAGGCGCTTAGCATCGTTAATAATTTGATTCAGATCTTATCCGATAATAAGAATATATTTATCTATATTCCACAGCCCGATAGGAAAAAACAGAATTATCTCTCTCCCCATCTCCTGAATGTGTGCATTTATTCCCTTGTTTTAGGCAACGCTTTGAACTATCCCAAGCTGAAATTGCAAGATCTTGGTTTAGGTTCCCTGCTGTTTGATGTTGGTATGCTCAAGGTGCCAGATAGTATCTTAAACAAAGAAGGTAAGCTGACCGACGAAGAGCGTAAAATGATTCATGCTCATCCCGTTCATGGCTATAAAATGCTGACACAGCAGGCCAAAGTACGAAATAGTGTCGCCAACATTGCCCTTATGCATCAGGAGCTGTATGACGGCAGCGGTTATCCGCGTGGTCTGAAGGGCGACAATATCGATGAATACGCTCGTATCGTAACCATAGCAGATAATTTTGAAGCACTAACCCGCAGTAGACCCTATCGTGGTAAATTTTCAGCCTATGAGACCATGAAACAGCTTTTATCCGCGCAGATCAATAAACTGGATCCTATTTTATTAAAAAAATTCCTAGCCCGTATGGCGATCTATCCCATTGGCAGTCTGGTGAAGCTTAATAACGAGATGATCGGACTGGTGCTGCACTCTCTGGAAAAGAAACCTTTACGTCCTGTCATCAAGGTCATCATCGACGAGTTTGGCGATCCATGTCTCGAGCCAAGGGTTGTCAACCTGCTGGAAAATAGCGATCTCTATATAATACGCGAAGTCGATGAATCTGAAATTCCCTTTGCAGTGGAAGAGGCAATTTAGACTGTTTTTTCATGGAGAACCTCAATCGACGCCGTTCAGGATTGATCATGGAAGAGCAGGCTTGCTCCATATTGGCCAGCCTTGGCTTTGCCATAGTAGATCGAAATTACTATACTGTGTATGGCGAGATTGATTGTGTGGCGGATCATCCTGGTCAAAAAATGAGGGTATTTTTTGAAATTCGATCTCTGCAAGCGTCCAAGCTAAACCAGTTTGGTGATCCCGCCTTTTCCATTACAAAAAGAAAACTTGGCCGCATGAGAAAAGCGGCCTTATCCTATCTGGGGAAAAAAAATAACTTGAATCCCGATTATGATATGCGTTTTGATCTTATGACCCTGATTCATGAAAAATACCAGGTTCTTCGTTGGATCCATTACGAAAATATCTCTCAGGTTTCCTGATTGTCCATATCCCCTTATCGAAGTTTTCTTAAGACCATTGGCAAAATGCCACCATGACGATAATACTCGATCTCTATGGGGGTATCGATACGACACAACACCTCGAAAGTCAGGACTTGACCACCTTCCTTTTGGGCTTTTATAGTGAGAAATTGACGAGGTTTTACCTGATCGTCAATTTCTATGGTAAAGATTTCGAACCCGGTGATTCCGTTTGATGCCGCTGATTCTCCATCCTTATATTGCAGTGGTAGCACGCCCATCCCCACTAAATTGGATCGATGGATTCTTTCAAAACTTTCTGCTAAGACAGCCTTCACCCCAAGAAGGTTTGTTCCTTTAGCCGCCCAATCTCTACTTGAGCCCATGCCATAATCCTTACCGGCCAGAACCAGAAGGGGAATCCCTTTTTTGATATACTGTTCACTTGCCTCAAAGATTGTGGTGATAGATCCTGAAAAATTTGTTGCGTCAAGAAAGGTTGTAAACCCCCCTTCGGTTTCGGCTGCTAACTGGTTTTTTAGGCGGATGTTCGCAAATGTTCCGCGCGTCATGACCCTGTCGTTGCCCCGTCTGGATCCATAGCTGTTGAAATCTTTTACTCCGACCCCATTCGCTATCAAGAATTTACCAGCTGGGGTATCGGCTTTAAAGCTGCCTGCCGGACTGATATGATCTGTGGTAACACTGTCTGCCACCTTAACTAAAACACGGGCATTTTCAATTTTTTGGATCGGTTTGGTATCTGAACTGAGATTTTGGAAGAAGGGAGGATTCTGTATATAGGTACTGTCTGGATTCCAGGAGTATCGTTCACTTTCCAGGATGGGAATTTCATTCCAGAAAGAGTTGCTTTGGTGAATATCAGCATATACTTTTTTGTAGGTTTGTGGATTTTCAGCTATCGCCATTCGCTTTTGGATCTCGTCCGGTTGAGGCCAGAGATCTTTCATGAACACATCTTTTCCGTTGGCATCTTTGGCCAGGGCGTCATGGTATAGATCAATATCAACAGTTCCTGCAATGGCATAAAGAATGACAAGAGGAGGCGAGGCCAGAAAGTTGGCCTTGATATTTGCGTGGATACGCCCTTCAAAATTACGATTTCCGGATAGGACTGCCGTGGCTACTAGTTCACCCTCTTGAATGGCAGCTACCACAGCATCCGGAAGCGGTCCGCTATTTCCGATACAGGTGGTGCAACCATACCCGACGATCTGGAAACCAATTGCTTCCAGATGGTGCAGCAGTCCAGCCTCCTTTAAGTACTGTTCCACAACCAGGGAGCCAGGTGCCAAGCTGGTTTTTACATAGGGGGGAATTTTAAGTCCCAGGGCGTGGGCTTTTTGCGCTATGAGACCTGCTGCCAGAAGAACCGAAGGATTGCTAGTATTGGTGCATGAGGTAATACTGGCAATGGCAACCGCTCCATGCTTTAATTGGTGGTTTTCTGTTTGATCCTTGAACGTACCCGTCCGTTTTAGCTCTATATCGGTTAGACCAAAACCCCGTTTTTCTATCGGAGCGCGCAGTGAGTCCTGAAATACAGCTTTTACATCTTTCAGGTTGATTCTGTCCTGAGGCCGTTTTGGACCGGAAACGCTTGGTTGCACCGAATCAAGTTTTAGTTCTATGATTTTATGGAATCTTGGGTCTGCGCTGGTATCATCCCGGAACATTCCCTGGGAGCGATAGTAGGATTCGACAAGTTCGATCTCCTCCTCACTTCTACCGGTATTTTTTAGGTAACGCAGGGTTTCTCGATCCACAGGAAAAAATCCGATTGTAGCGCCATATTCCGGAGCCATATTGGCAATGGTTGCCCGATCTGCAAGGGAGAGATTGCTAAGGCCGTTTCCAAAGAATTCGACAAACTTTCCAACAACCTTATTCTCCCGTAAAATCTGCGTAACCGTAAGAGCCAAATCAGTTGCGGTGGCGCCATGGGGGAGATTGCCTGTGATCCGAAAACCAACTACTTCTGGCATAAGCATATAGATGGGTTGTCCAAGCATTACCGCTTCGGCTTCGATTCCGCCCACACCCCAGCCAACAATACCAAGGCCATTGATCATCGTGGTGTGGCTATCGGTTCCTACCAGAGAGTCGGGAAAGGCGATCTCTTTCCCTTCATAGGCTTTTGTCTGAACCCCTTTAGCCAAATACTCCAGGTTAACCTGGTGAATGATGCCGCTGGAGGGTGGTACCACCTGAAAATTAGAAAAGGAGCGTTGACCCCATTTCAGGAATTCATACCTCTCCTGATTGCGCGAAAACTCCATGGCAACGTTTTTCTGCAACGCATCCGATGTACCATAAAAATCAATCTGTACCGAATGGTCGATGACAAGGTCAACGGGAATCAAGGGATTGATTTTTTTGGGATCACCCTTGAGCGCTACCATAGCGTCACGCATGGATGCCAGATCCACCACGGCAGGTACGCCTGTAAAATCCTGTAGGATAACACGGGCCGGTTTGAAAGGAATCTCTTCTTCCAAAAAGTCAGCAGGATTCCAATTGATAACTTTTTGGATATCAGTATAGAAAATTTCTCTTTCATCGTGTTCTCGAATCAAAGATTCGAGTAACACTTTCATACTAAAGGGGAGAGTCGCAATATTTTCAAACCCCAGGTTAACAAGTTTCTGGAAATTATAGAAAAAAAGACTTCTTCCGCTTTTAAGTTTTAATTTGTCGAGTAGTTGCTCTTTGTGAAACGCTGCCATGGCGACCTCTGTGGAAATGGGTACTATTTTTTGTCCGAGGCGTTCGATGCACGCAGGGCAGATGAAACGGCCTCATTACAAAAAAGATAGTAAAAATTATCCGGATTCCAACCCGAAAACAGCCTGAACGAAGTGATATGCTATATTTTCCTAATATGAGTTATTTTTTCCTTGCTTCCTCGGTTTAGAAAAAAATATTGGAAAGATTTTACACAATAAAACCCATATTGACCTATCCGAATGGGGCAGATCTACGGTTTGTCCTGTTCCTTGCCAGGAGCTGCATACATGCAGATGTGTAGTGTATTGGGAATATTAATATCATTTACCACTTTTTTTGGAGGAAAGAATGAGCGAAGCATTAAAGTCCTTTGCGGAACGCTACCTGAAACACAGGAAAGAGAGAGCCGCGCTTGGTATCCCACCTTTACCATTATCAGAAAAGGATGTTGCAGTTGTATCGGAAGGTTTGCCGGCAGCATCTCTAGAAAACGGGATTTTTGCAGACCTGGGCAACCAGACATCTCAAGTCCTGGTCACCCTGCTGGAAGATCGGGTTCCGCCAGGTGTCTACCCGGCATCTAAGGTAAAGGCAGATTTTTTAGGAGCCCTTGCCAAAGGAGAGAAACAATCGCCTTATATTAATAAAGAAAAAGCCATAGCAATGCTGGCTCAAATGATCGGCGGTTATGCGGTTGCCTATCTGCTCGACATCCTGGCTGCCAACAAAGATACAGCGGCGAAAGCGGCTGAGGTTCTTTCTTCCCTTTTTCTGATAAACGAGCTTGAGCTGGATCGTGTGGTTGCGGCTGCCGCATCTGGAAATCAGCACGCTAAGGGTCTCATGAAAAATTGGGCCGAAGCGAGCTGGTACAAGCAGGTTCCTGCTGTTGCAGATAGCATTAAGGGTGTTGTAGTGCGGACAACCGGCGAAATCAACACGGATTTCTTCTCGCCGGCGCAGGAGGCAAGCACACGGGATGATATTCCTCTGCATGCTACCAAGATTCTTTCAACAAGCCCCAATGATAAGAATTTTATTGAAAGAGTTCAGAAACTGAAAGAGAAAAATCTTCCGATTATTTTTGTCGGGGATGTTGTGGGAACGGGCAGTAGCCGAAAATCCGCGTCCAACTCCTTAGTCTGGATGATCGGAGAGCCAATACCGCATGTGCCAAATAAAAATAAGGGTGGGGTTGTTCTGGCCTCAAAAATTGCTCCTATATTTTTTAACACTGTTCGCGGTTGCGGCGCTATTCCGATTCGTTGTTCTACATCTAAAATCCAGGAAGGTATGGTTATCACCGTTGATTTTAAAAACGGTAAGGTCACTGATGATAATGGCACCTTGTTAACAGAAATCAAGGTTGATCCAGCTTCGATCCTGGATGAGGCTCGTTCAGGCGGACGGAATAATCTGATCATCGGCCGTAAATTAACCATTCGTTCCCGCGAGGCTTGCAAAAAAGCGGGCATTACGATAGCGGATAGCCCACTGAATATTGATCTTTCCCTGCCAGAAAGGCCAGGCCAGAAATATACTTTGGCTCAAAAGCTGGTTGGCATGGCAAGCGGCAAGAATGGCGTTCTGCCTGGTGATTATGTGGAGCCAAAATCTCACATGGTTTATTCTCAGGATACTACTGGTGCCATGACACAGCAGGAGACCCAAGAGCTGGCTACAGCAAAATACGCCGCTCCTTTTATCCAATCGTTTTGCCACACTGCTGCTGGTCCACGCAGTAAAGATGCCAGTATGCAGACGAACCTGGGTAGTTTTGTTCAATCCCTTGGCGGAATTGACCTGAGACCTGGGGATGGCGTTATTCACACCAATGGTAACCGTTTTCTTCTGCCCTATTTTGTCGGAACAGGCGGCGATAGTCATACCCGTTTTCCTATAGGCATCAGTTTTCCTGCGGGTTCTGACCTGGTAGCCTTTGCGGCAAGTCAGGGTTTTTTCCCTTTGGATATGCCAGAGTCTGTTCTTTGTCGATTTGTTGGTGGCAAACCTGAATATGGTATCACCACCCGTGATCTGGTAAATGCCATCCCTTATGCGGCTATGAAGCAGGGAAAACTGAATATTGAAAAGGGTGACGCCAAAATCAACGTTTTTAGCGATCGGATTCAGGAGATTGAGGGTCTTGAATGGCTGCATGTCAATGAAGCCTATAAATTTACCGATACCTCCGCGGAAAGATCGGCAGCGGCATCGACATTTTCGTTATCCGAAGAGAGTACTCTCAAGTATGTTCAGAATAACCTAAAGTTTCTTAAAAATAATTTTGCTAAGAGACATCCTTCCCCGACTGTCCAGTTGGTCATCGCTCAGATTGAGGAGTGGCTGAAAAAACCATTCTTTATCAAAGCGGATGCGGGCGCTCAGTATGCGGAAGTGATTGAGATCAATCTGAAGGATATCAAAGAGCCTCTCCTGGCAGCGCCTAATGACCCAGATAAAATCGTTACACTTAGCCAGGCCGCTGGAACTAAAATTGATGAAGTTTTTATCGGTAGCTGTATGACCGATATCACCGATTTTCGTGCAGCAGCCGCCATTCTCAAAGGTGAAAGAGTTCAGCATACGATGAAACTGTGGACAGTTCCACCAGACAGAGAGAGCAATGCGAAGTTAGCAACAGAGGGTTCCACAGAGATCCTTTTGGATGCGGGTGCGAATATCCACGTGCCAGGATGCTCTCTGTGTATGGGTAACCAGGCTCAGGTGGCAGCGAATTCCAATGTTGTCTCTACCAGTACAAGAAACTTTGATAACCGGATGGGGCAAGGGGCTCAGGTTTTCCTTGGATCGGCATTTATTGGCGCGATGACAGCCCTGTTGGGTCGTGTTCCGTCAGTAGATGAGTATTTGGATATTTACAAAAGCAAAGTGGAGCCCAAGCTTGACTGGATTTACCAGCAGTTAGAGTTTTAAGGTTTTTGCGCTCAAACACTCTACCAAAGCCGGGAGGTTGCCTCCCGGCTTTTTTGTGTCCGGTCGTGGAATCCCTTTTTTCTGCAGCATTAATTCTCTTTCTGTTAAAAATAGACTTGAGATTTTTAGGGATACGACGATGATAAGTACGAGTACAAAGTAAAAGGGAAGTAATGGATTGCTCCCTTTGTATGGAAATAACCAAGGATGGGTCGTTATGCATAACGCGATACACAAGGAGGATCGTGAGTTTCTCCACGAGAGTAACTATTTTCAACAAAATCGTCAGTTGAAACGGTCACAAGAGGAGAAAATCCGCCATTATAAAAGCAAGGTTGCTGATGAATCCTATTTGGACCATGCGATACAGAAAATTGCCACGGATCTTACGCATTTTCTAACCAAATAGTGAATTTATCCATGAGGAAGATATTTTTCTCTGGCTTTTTTAAATGTGAGTGCTTCCAGAATGAACTCTTCACGGATATCATCCGATCCATATAGATCAGCAATTGTTACACTAACAGCAATGATCCTATCTCGCGCGCGCGCGGAGAGGCGACTTTGCATCAGAATTTCCTGAAAGAATTTTTGTACTCCTGCTTTCATAGTTACTACTTTTCGCAACTGTCCCGGTTTTAATTTGCCATTTGCAATTCCATGCACGAAGCCAAGCCGTTTTCCACGCGCGCGTGCTCGCTGGCGCGCCTCGTGAACCCACTCCCGCGCCTGAGTACTGGTCAACCCCTGTGATTTTTGCTTCACCCATTCCGGTCGCGGAATTTCAATCTCCAGATCCATACGATCCATGAGCGGTCCATTCAACTTATTATGATACGAGCGCAATCCGTGAAGTGAGCAGGTACATGTCTGTAGCGGATCCAGCCAGTATCCGCATTTGCAGGGATTTGTAGCTGCTATCAAGGTAAAGGAGGCAGGGTAGCGGTAGATGACGCCATTTCTGGAGAGGGAGTGAGAACCCAACTCCATAACCTCACGCAGATTTTGCAGCACATTGAGCTGAAATTCGATGAATTCATCGAGAAAAAGGATACCTCGGTGCGCCAGAGATATCTCGCCGGGGCGAGGGTTTGTTCCACCTCCCATCAGGGCTATTTCCGAGGAGCTGTGGTGGGGGGCTCTAAAGGGAACCTGGTTGTTCCGGGAGAGGCGGAGGAAGAGGTGAGGATCCATAAGGGAGTAGATGCTTAGGATCTCCATTCTCTCGGTAGGTTGTGGTTCTGGCCAGATGCCAGGAAATCGCCTGGCCAGCATTGTCTTGCCGCTTCCAGGAGGTCCAATCAGTAGGCTATGATGCTCTCCGGCTGCTGCAATAAGTAAACCTCTTTTCGCGCTCTCCTGGCCCAGAACCTCACTGAAACATCCAAAATCAGAATCGGCCTCTTTTGCATCCATCTCCTCGGCTATGGATTCTGGCTTTTTCTTAAATTTTATCTGTTTTTTTTCCAGTCGGGCTTCTGGTGCGAAATCGGCAAGGTGTTCGATCTCATGAAATTTTGCGCTTCCGATGATCTCCGATTCTATAGAATTCATACAGGGGAAAAAGATGATCTGGTATTTAGCTACTTTCATGGAGCTGATGAGCGCGAACATTCCGCTGAATCGGGTGATGGCGCCGGATAGGGATAGTTCTCCTGCTGCAAAGATTTTCTCTTCGTTACGTACGATCTGATTGGAGGCCAGAAGGATTGCCAAGGCTATCGGTAAATCTATATGAGTACCAAATTTTTTAATACCGGATGGAGCCAGGTTGACAATAATATTTTTTACGGGAAACTGAAATCCAGATTTTTCCACTGCGCTTTTTACCCGCTCTTTGGCTTCGCGAACGGCAACATCCGGTAGGCCTATGATATGAAAGGCCGGCAGCCCCCGTAACAGACTTATCTGGATTTCGATGGGGATGACCTGAAGCCCTTGAATAATAGCGGAATGAATGCAAATAAAAGGGTTTGGTTCAATCTGCTCATCCGTTTGCGTAATTAGGGAAAGATCCTTTGCGTTATTCATTTCGTCCGCTCCATTGTATTTCGTTTGACTTTTTGATAGAAATACATTTTTTTGAAACGTTGTCCCAGGATTTATAAAATAAATGATCAAAGAGAGATTGCATGCGAATATTGCTTACCAATGATGATGGTTATGGAGCGCTGGGGCTTGAGGTTCTTGCGGAGTCGCTTTCACAAATAGCAGAGATTTACATTATCGCACCCTCGCAGGAGAGAAGCGGAACAAGCCAGGCGATTACAGTTCGAGATCCGATGGAGATCCAATGGCATAGTTCCCATCGTATCGCGTTGGGCGGATATCCAGCGGATTGTGTCAATGTTGGTATCGCTGGAAAGTGGTTTCCTGATTTTGATCTTGTCATATCCGGTATCAACCACGGTCCAAATTTGGGAACAGACGTTATTTTTTCAGGGACAGTGGCTGGCGCCAGGCAAGCAATGATCCATGGAATTTCAGGAATCGCAGTCAGTATGAACCGTCGCGACCGACACAGGGAAAGTTTTGTAACAGGGGCGTCCTATATTCTCAAGCTTGTTAAAATATTAATGGAGAATAAAATTGATTCGCCATACCTTTTTAACGTGAATATTCCCGCGGCGACAGACCGAATTCAAGGGTTTCAGTGGACTACATTAGGAAATCGTGTCTATGTTGACGATTATAGGGTTCTTAGCCATGATGCTGCCTCCGCACTGCCAAGAGAAATTATTTTACATGGGGATATCACATCGACTCCAGCTCCAGGTAACGTGGATTTTTCGGCGCTGGATAAGGATTTTATTTCAGTGACCCCCTTACTTTTGGATCAGACAGATCGGGCATTTTCTGTATCCCCGTCATTCACGGCTTTTTTTAATTGACGGACGAATCACTATTCTCTATCTTTTAATCATAAAGTAACAGAACTCATGATTATCAGGTAGATATTTTTCTACATGTTTTTCGTTTTTCCGCTGAACTCAGAAAGGAGAACAGAGAATGAATATTTTTGTTTGCATCAAGCAGACTCCGGATACCGAGGCCACGATCAAAGTCAACAATGGTACCATCGATGAAAGCGCTGTAAATAAATGGATTATCAGCCCTTACGATGAATACGCACTGGAGGAGGCTTTGCGTTTGAAGCAAAAGCATGGCGGTACAGTAACAGCTCTGTCAGCCGGCCCCGTCCGGGTTGCCGAAGCGTTGAGGAGCGCGTACGCAGTCGGCGTAGATAAAGCAATTCATATCATGGATGATCATGTATCGTTCAATGACTCTTTAGCCACGGCTCGCCTGTTGGCTAAAGCGATAGAAAAAGAGGGAAGTGCTGATATCATTTTAGCGGGGATCATTGGCCAGGATATGGATAATTCGCAAACTGGTGTGCTGCTTGCCGAATTTTTGAAAATCCCCCATATCAGCATTGTTACCAAGCTGGAGATTGAGGGAACAAAAGCTGTAGCTGAATGTGAGATTGAAGGCGGAAAAGGAAAAGTAGAAACCAATCTACCCGTTTTAGTGACGACACAGCAGGGTTTAAATGAACCAAGATACCCGTCATTGAAGGGTATTATGGCAGCAAAGAAAAAACAGATCACTGTCTATGATAGCGTAAAGGATCTTGGCGTTGATGCGACAATGATCGGAAAAACCGGACAGCGGTTGGAGATTTTAGAATTTGTGGCTCCGCCTCAACGTCCTGCTGGAACCATCGTGGACGGAAAAGATGCAAGAGAAAAGGCAATTTCTCTGGTTAAGGCCTTGCACACAGACGCAAAAATCCTTTAATTCGGAGGAAAAAGAAAATGGCGAATATAGTTGTAATTGGCGAGTTGGCAAATGGTCAGATTCGCAAAGTATCTCTGGAGATGATGAGTAAAGCTGCCGCTATCGCTGCGGAGACAGGTGGCAAGGCTGATGTTATCCTGCTGGGCACAAAAGCGAGGGAATTTGTTCAGACTTTAACTCTCTATGGCGCGAATGAGATCTTTATCTCGGAAAAAAATATTTTTGATGAATATAAACCAGAACTATTCCTGCAAACCCTGCTTGGTTTTTTGAATGGTAAGAATTATAATGCCGTACTGCTTGGAGCCACATTGCAGGGGAAAGATCTTGCAGCCATGCTTGCAGCTCGCCTGGAAACGGGGTTAGCCATGGATACCATTGAAATCCGCCTGGACGGGGATCGGCTTCTTTTTAAGAGGCCAGTCTACTCTGGTAAAGCTTACGCGTTTGTAAAGATTAAATCTGATCCCCAGATTGCCACCATTCGTTCCAATAATTTAGAACTGGTTGAGCTCTCTGGCAAGGGTACGGTCACTGAGCTATCCACCCCGGATGTGACAGAGCGCGTGTCTGTTCTGGAAAGATTACGCCAAAAAAGCGAGAGGATTGATGCGACTGAGGCCTCTATCGTAGTGTCTGGCGGCAGGGGAATGAAGAGCATGGAGAATTTCCGGATTCTGGAGGAGCTGGCAGATGTCCTTGGAGCTGGTATCGGTGCATCAAGAGCAGCTACAGATGCAGGTTGGCGTCCTCATTCAGATCAGATCGGACAGACAGGCAAGGTTGTGTCGCCAAATCTTTATATCGCTTGCGGGATTTCAGGAGCCATCCAGCACATGGCAGGATGCGGCTCGAGTAAGTACATTGTCGCTGTAAACAAAGATCCTGACGCTCCTATATTCCAGGTAGCAACCTACGGAATTGTGCATGATCTCCATGAATTTGTTCCTGTGTTTACAGAAGAAGTAAAGAAAGTTAGAAGCAATTAATCAGAAGGGATGGGGATATGAAAGGATTTAAAATCGAGAATAAGGAAATTGTTATCGCTGGTGCCTTGAGGACCCCTATTGGACAGGTAAATAAAAGCCTCTCCGGTTTCTATAGCTATCAACTGGGAAGTCAGGTTGGCGAGGCTTTACTCAAACAGTTACAAATCAGCAAAAATGAGATTAAGGGTGTTGTTGCAGCAGAAATAGGGCAATCCTCAAAAGCGCCCAATGTCGCAAGGGTGATGTCCGTGGATATGAATTTACCTTTGCAGATTCCCGCTATAACAGTGGCTAACAACTGTGTTTCTTCGTATGAGGCAGCCGCTGAGGCAATACGCAGGATCATCTTGGGAGAAGGAGATTTACAACTTGTCATCGGGACTGAAGCGATGAGTAAATTTCCCCTCTATCTTGATGGTGCCAGGCAGAATAGTAAATTTGCTACTCCTGATAAGATTGTAAAAAATGTAACAGAATTGGAATCATCTCCGGATGTAAAAATTGTGGATGGCATTATCGAAGGACTGACAGATCCGACTCGCAATGCAAGTATGATTGAGACTGCTGAGATTGCTGTCCAAAACTATAATTTTAACCAGGAACAGCTCGATAAAGTTGCCTATGAGAGTTATAGTAAGGCATACAAGGCGATTACCGGAGGAAAATACGATAAATATATTCATAAAATGACTATCGACGGCGAAGAGTTCTCCCAGGATGAGTACATTATGAGTAAAACCGGATTTGTGGAGAAACCAGAACGGTTTGGAAAAGCCTCACCTGTATTTGAACATCCCACTTTGGGCGGTATGAAAGCGTTTTATGAAAAATTTGGTTCTTATATCAACAAACCCTATTCACCCGGTAGCAAAGGTGCGGTCACACTCTTCAACTCCTGCCCACAATCGGATGGTGCAGGTGCAATGATTTTTACAACAGAAGATAAGGCAAAATCACTTGGATTACCCATCCTCGCACGGGTGGTAACTTACGCTATGTATGGGGTAGATCCAGCACACATGGGTATAGGAATGGCCTACGCTGGTGCTGAAGCATTAAAAAAATCGGGGCTCCAATTAAAAGATATTGGTTTCTTTGAGATGCACGAAGCCTTTGCGGCAACGATGTTAGGCTCTGTTTATGAGATGAGTGACCAGTTAGGTATCAATATGCGCGAACGGTATGAAAAAGGTGATATCAACCGTAATGGTGGTACATTGGCTCTTGGTCATCCGCTTGGCGCAACAGGCATTCGGGTGCTGATTAACCAATTGCTAGAGTTTGATTTTGATCATGATTCTGAATTTAGCCTGGGAACGATATGTGCCGGTGGAGGTGTTGCCGGCTCTTTTATTCTGCAAAGACCTTAATCATCTGTGTAAAACTGTGGTAATCATTTTTCTGAATTGGCTACCACAGTTTCGCTTTTCTGATTTACAAAAGACTCCAATCTGGAAAGATGGAATCTTGCTTCGATGCTTTCAGATATTGATTTGAAGCAAAATTCCGAATAACAATGGATAGCATATGGCTGCAAAGAGTGATATTCCAAATAGTGTCATTGGGGAAGGCTCTGTTTTTGAGGGCAAATTCTACATCAGCGGATCTTTACGAGTCGACGGAAAGTTTGAAGGTGAGATCGAAACAGATGAAGATATGATCATTGGCGACACCGGAAAGGTAAAGACCAATATTCGAGCTAAGAGGGTGATCGTTTCAGGAACATTGATTGGCAATATTGAAGCCACAGAAGAGGTCAGATTGCTACGCAATGGGAAAGTCATGGGTAATACCACTGCTCCGATGATTCAAATTCAGGAGGGGGTGATGGCTCAGGGAGAAATAAAAATTACTGGCAATGCCGGCTTCAAGGATGATATCAAACGAATCATTGAGCAGGATTACAGTAGTGGTCAGATTATTGATTTTGATGCGGCGAATGCCCGATAAGGGCTTAGACATTTTATAAATTTTTTTATTTATTTTTGATCTTTGCGGAGACGATGATAAAAGAGATGCATCATCTCCAAAAGATACCCTTGGATTTTTAGCATGATTAAAAAAAAGTATAATATTTGGGAACAATTTTTTAAGAATTTTTCTGTAACCTACATTGGCTATGGAAAGTTTTTATACTATCATCGTAATCCCCGCACAAAGAAAATTAAATATGGAAAAATTGATTTTACCACTCCAAAAGCGAAATTGGCACTCTCCTCCTTGATTAGTCTTTCGATCGTTTCCTCTTTTCTTTTTGTGCAGTTTCGTAAAGATACGCTAACGGCAAAACCACATAAAACGGAAAATTCTCCTAAGATATCCCATGATAAAGATTCACAAATTACCCCCTTATTATCAGCAGAGGAGCTTCACCCAGAGGAAAAAAAGACAATCACCGGACTCATTTTAGAAGAGTCGCGTAAACTTCTGGATGCCTCAAAGCCTGGGGAGGAGTCCAGGCCAGAGCCTAAGGATAAGGGCAATACTTTAGACCAGGAAAAGCTCAAATCCCTGTCAGGTAAATCTGATATTGCTACCAGTATCGACGATGAGGATACGGAAAAATTAAAACGAAGTACTTTATTATCCGATGACACTCGCTTTATTCCTGAGCAGGAAAACAAAAAGGTAAAAATTTACCAATATACTGTCAAAAAGGGCGATAGTGTTGGATCATTGGCTCGTAAGTTTGGGATTTCTGCGGATACCATCGGAGGAAGTTCCGGAAAAATCATGAATATGGATGAAATCTGGCCTGGTTTGACGCTAAGTATTCCCAGCCGCGATGGAATTCTGTACAAGATGAAAAAAGGAGAGACATTAGCTCACATCGCGAATCGTTACGGTGTAGCATTGGCAAAAATTCTTGCCGTCAACGCATTTGATGACCCTGATAATATTCCTGTAGGCAACCTTATTTTTCTTCCTGATATCAAGCCAAGAAACCTGTTTACAGGATTTCTCTGGCCTGTTGGGGGTAGAATTACCAGTCTGTATGGTTGGCGGCGTCACCCATTTGTAAATAGTTACCATTTTCATGAAGGTCTTGACCTATCAGCTCCCTATGTAAGCGTCAGAGCAGCAAAATCTGGAAAAGTTACCTTTTCTGGTTGGATGGGATCTTATGGTATGGTTGTCATTTTATCGCATCCGAACAACTACAAGACAATGTACGCTCATAATTCCAGACTCTATGTTCGCGTAGGACAGTATGTTCGTCAGGGGCAGGTAATTTCGCAATCCGGCAGCACTGGGCGAAGTACAGGACCACATGTGCATTTTGAGATTTGGAAAAATAATCGACCCATGAACCCACTCGCATTACTCCGTAAAAGATAGGAAAATTTTTTATGGAGCAGTTTCCGGCAAAAACCGGCGATTCTATCATTTCAAATCAGATCGAGATTCCGCAAGGGGAGAAAATTGCCATCACCGACCATGGATGGGAAAGCCGTGGTCTGGAATTGGTCTGTCCACAATGTGCCGTTTCCTCCCAGGATGTACTATTGCGGCCACGCAAAAAAAGAGGAAAGGACAGAGAGGGAATTGAAAGAGAGTATATCATCGGGTATCAGCCCTTTTCGTTATGTCCTCAATGTAAAATCGAAATCTCCGGATCAGAATTTTTTTGTTTTCCTTTTCTGCTATCCGCGATCGAATAAGCCTTGGAATTAAATCAGGAGCAAAAAAAGGTCGTCTATTCGCCGATTGGCTGGAAACGTCTGCTAGCTTGCGCCGGATCCGGAAAAACAACCGTCCTCATCCAACGGGTTTTGTACCTCATATCCCAAGGGATGAAACCCAGCCGGATATTACTTATCACATTTACCCGCAAATCTGCACGGGAGATGCGATTACGGCTGCGTAGAATGCTGCCTGATGGTTCCGAGTATCCCTGGGCTGGTACCTTCCACTCCCTGGCATTTCAGTTATTGCGCAGTTATAACACGATAGCCGATTACTCTCTGCTAAAGGATGGGGAGGAGGAGGAACTCAAAATGAGCATCGCTTCTCTCTATCAAAATAAGTTATTGTACATCCCTTATGATCTTTTAGCGAACATTAGAAAGCAAAGCGGACTGCCTCTTTTTGTGAAGAATATTTATGAAGATTTCTCGCAGAAATTTCATGAGACCAAACGAACGCGCAAACAGATTGGTTTCGATGATTTTTTGCCACTTCTGTTGAAAGAATGGCAAGAAAATGAAAGTTATAGAAAAGATTTTTCAAATAGATTTGATGCAATTCTAGTAGATGAGTTCCAAGATACCAATCCCGAGCAGATCGAATTTTTGCAGAAATTTTTAATGCGAAGTCACGATTTTCTTGCTGTTGGTGATGATTGGCAGGCTATATATGGATTTCGTAATGCGGATATGACAGTGTTAACCAGGTTCGAAAAATTTTTTCCAAACAGCAAAACATTTTTTTTAACCATGAACTATCGCTCAACTCCTCAAATTATACAAACAGCGAATCGAGTTTTGGCGTTAAATCGTGAAAAGGTGAAAAAA
The DNA here is from genome assembly GCA_020720805.1 of Leptospira biflexa. GTDB lineage: Bacteria > Spirochaetota > DYNZ01 > DYNZ01 > DYNZ01 > DYNZ01. The sequence continues at coordinate 24,537 of DYNZ01000004.1, forward strand.
AAGATGAAGTCTGTTCTACCTGCCGGTTCTGAGGTCCATTTTTATTTTTTTGAGAATAGGAATGAGTTGCAAAAATGGATATCGGATGCCTGGGTTATGGGAACCAAAATCAGTAAAGAAAAGAAAACAATTTTATGCAGAACAAATGTGCAGTGCAATTTTTTTCTTCCCGCAGAATCGGAGACGGTAAGTGCTATGACGATCCATCAGGCAAAAGGTTTGGAATTTGATCATGTGCTTGTGGCCGCTTTGGAAGACCATGTTTTCCCGCATAGGGATGCGGATATCGAGGAAGAACGCCGTCTGCTATTCGTGGCACTTTCCCGGGCAAAAAAAAAGCTGGAGATCGGAATTATAAAAAGCCATTTGTCGGTAGAAAAGCAGTTTTCGCGCGAATTGGGTTACGGAATCGTTAACCCTTTTGCATACTCTGAATTTGCTGAATCATAGTCTGAATCTCATCAGGATAAATTCCCTGTTGCTGAGCCCCTTCTAATACCCGTAAAGCTTCCTGGTAATTTCCCTGGTTGGCGTACGAGACTCCGGCATATAACCAGGCATCGTGGTAGCTGGTTTTGAGGTCGATAGCTTTTTCCATCTGGGCTGCTGCCTCGTGGAGGTTACCTAAACGGTAGTTCAATAAACCAAGTTTAAAAAAGATATCAGGTTCGCCAGGAAAATGAAGAAGAACTTTTTTATAGGTCTGTAAGGCAGCTTCATTTTTCTCCAAATGGAGCAAGGTATCGCTATAAAATAATAGACTTTCTGTATCGTCTGGGTTAATGGAGATGGCTTTTTCCAGATCCTGTAAAGCTTTTGAGAAATTTTTATTTTTATACGCCTCCATACCACTATTTTTGATCGTTGCAAATTCCTCCGCACTCTGCTGCAACTGCAGTTCAGGCTCTGAGGAAAGATCTTTGTCGAGCTCTGAGGTGATATCCAGATCGTCGTTCAGGGGAAAATTAGCCTCTTTCGTGGTGATGGCAGGTTGCATATTCGCATCCAGGTCAATTGAGTCCGCATCAATATCGAGATCAATGTCATCCTCGGTTAATTCACCGAGATCATGGAACTCCTCTGCCTGGCCAATCGCTTCAGGATTGGCTACTTTTTTTTGCTCCGATGCAAAAACAGGGTCAGGTAGCTGCTCTCTATCATTAGACTCCACAATTCTTTCCGAACTTTGCAGCGCTTCCAGCTCTTCCATCGCGTTTTCATAGGCATCTGCCAGGTGATCAATTTCCTCTGCTAAAATACCAAAATCATCATTGTTATAGTAATAGGTTCTGGTGTTCCACTTGCCCATGTTAATGTCATGGAGCGTGGTAAGCAGAATTTTTACAGGAGAAACAGTGTAATGTATAAGGATGAAGTAGAGAGCGATGGCCAGGAGAAGAAAAAGGAGAGCACCCAGGGCTATTTTTAGCCAAAAAAAAGGAGCTACCTGTGAGAAACTGCTGATAGCGTTCTGATTTTCAAAAAGGATTCCAAGGATCCAATGCTTGTCATGGCTGGCACCTGAAATCGAGAGATAAATACGGCTCGAATAGCTGGCAGTTAAAGAGCTGTAACCTTTTGCGGCAATCTCAGATTGGAGCTGCTTCCAGAATAGGGCATTTTTATCATTCTTGAAATTTTCAGGAAGAGTCATCTGGCCAGATTGGGCTGCAAGGTCACCCTTCTGGTCAAAAATGATAAAATCATAAACTCCGAGTTTTAGGAGTACCTTTTTTAACTCTTCCTGTCTATCAGGAGAAATCGCGTTATTTTTCCAAAGCCCCTCTTTTTTGAGTATTGGTCGAATTCTATCCTGAACAATGTGCGGAAGTGATTCCGAATACAGCGCAGCGTATGCCTGAAGAGAATTTTTACGAATGCTCATACCAATGAGAATAAAAGTAGTCATTAGGATTATGGCAAAAATAAGATGAAAAAGGAACAATTTCGATTTCATGCAAGTTTGTCCATCTTAAAATACTTCCAAGCGTATGCTACGCTATATAACTATCGGATTTGCGCAAGGTAAAAACAAACCGCAAATAGGAATTATGATGCAGGCTAAATGCAAAAGTGGAGGAATAATTAAAACAAGGGAATGTTCTTTGATTGACAAATAGAGCGATTGAAAAACAATTTCCAAGTAATGAGTTCATCGTTGGAGGCGGAAAGTGGCTCTGGATTCAAAAAAAAAGGGAAATGTTGTTATTGTTTACCTGAAGGGCAGGCTTGACGTTCATCTATCTGCTGATGTTGAAAGTGACTTAAATGTGCTGATTGAGAAGGAAAAGGGTTCGAATTTTCTTTTAAATCTAACAGATGTGGAATATATGAGTTCCAGTGGATTGCGTATTTTTGTGGCAACTATGAGGATTTTGAAAGAGCATGGACGGCAGTTAAAGCTTTGTTCATTGAATAGCGCTGTCAAAAAGATTTTCGAAGTTGTAGAATTGATGGATATGTTTGATGTAGAGGAAACGGAAGAGGCTGCGCTCAAATCTTTTGGGGTTTAGATCAATAGCTGGGGCATTGCGTCCGCAATAGCCCCATCGTGATTTCATTTTACCAGTTGTCGGATTGCCTATCGGTATACTTTGTTCTGACAATCGCTGTTACATCATCTAGATAAACATAACTCCACTGGTCATTCGTTGTAATGTTTCCTGGATTGAAAACAAAGGAGACAATTCTTAATTTGCTCTTTTGATTGAGAAAATGGTCTTGTTGTTTAACATGTGAGGGAATTTTAATCGATAATTTACGCCAGCCGCGAAAATTCAATTGACCGAATGTCAGATAATGGGTGTTATCATCGCTATCTTTTACAATAATCGATAGGCGGCCTGAAAACCCTTTTCCGTACGCCCAGAGATTCAAACCATAGCAAAATTCATCGATTATAATTGGTTTTATGGGGTAAATGGCCACAGCATCCTCTTTTTTGCCGAAAACCTTAATACCCAGATATTTTTTTGAATCCTTAATCGGGGCTGGATAGTCAGAACGGATTTTGATGTAGGCTTGTTTGTGGCCTTCAAAACGAAAATTTACCTGGTTTGCACCATAATCCCCCGATTCAAAGTCCTCCAGGGGCATTTCCAGGTAAATTTTACGGTCTGCTTCCCCTTTTAGATCGAGAGGGGTAAAATTTTCCTCTTTAAATAATACATTTTCGTCGGTTTTTCCGGTTGAACTTTTCGTTGTTTCTGTATTCTGGCCAAATCCTGTTTCCAAAATGGAGAGGGTGAGTACCAATGCAGCGCCCAGGAAGAGAGCAGTTTTTTTCATGGTTGCAATCCTTGCTTACAATTTTGTTTTGCCTGATAATTTTAGAAAAAGCTATCTTATGTATTATCATCGTTTTCCTGATTTCAGGAAATCAAGTGAACCGGAAAAAATTCAATGAAATTATCAAAAAAGCGGGAAAATCGTCGGATTTTTCGCGATATTTCACCTAAACTAAATCGTTTCTCCGGGATTTATCCTGTTTCTTCCGTATTGCAGTTTTTTTTTCCCGCATTATGTCCCATTTGTCACCAAAGCCAAACCTGGGGAACGCTTGGTATTTGCCAGAGTTGCGCTGCGGAGTTGGATCTCATTCTTCATTCGCAGGAGAAGCAGGAAAATTGTTTGCGTTGCGGCCTGCCTAGAACTGATTTGGACCAGGGCAATGGTTTTGATCAGGGGTGTTATCAATGTTCCAAGCGAAATATATACTATGATTCCTTTCATTACTTTTTTTATCATCGGCCGATCCTGAAACAGGCGATCCATGATTTGAAATTTCGCAAAAACCGTTATGTGGTAAAAATGTTGAGTCCATCTTTTTGGAAATCTGCTGTTGCGCGGTTTCAATGGGATGTGGATTTTTTTACGACTATTCCTGTAAGTAAAAAGAGCGCAGCCATGCGAGGTGGAAATCAGACTGAGTTTCTCTTTGCCGGGTTGGAGCATTTTTTTCCTAAAGAGAGTATTTTGGAAAAACAGGAAGGACGTCATTTGCGTACCTATGGGCGAGTATCCCGTTTTTTTACTGTTTCTGAAGCATACCGTATTCAAGAAGGGAAAAATATCGTCGGAAAACGAATTCTTTTAGTAGATGACTTCAGTACCAGTGGGGCAACGATAAATTACTGTTCATGGTTATTGAAAGAGAAGCAGGCCAGTCATGTGATTGCCCTGGTTTTTATGCAGCACTAAAAACTTTCAGTGCAAACCTTTATTTTGGTTGCCATTATGGAGTTATTGGTTAGTTTTCGTTTTTATACTTATACTGTTTGCATTGGACTTTGTCCTGCAACCGTTAATGCCAAGGTCGATAAGGAAGCGGTTATGGCATTGCCCAACCGGTCAAATCTTGTGCTGAGTTTATCGAAGCATCGATGCTTTTTGGTATAGCAGGTAACTTATAGCTGATCTTTACTAAGGAAAAACTATGGAAACAAGAGTAGAGGGCAACCTTGATATTCTCATTTTGGATGGTCGCATTGATCAGGATATGACTGATACATTAGAACGCTATCTTCAGGAGTATCTGGATACTAAACGGTTTAAACTTATTGTGGACATGACTGCAGTTTTACATATTTGTAGCTCTGCTCTGGGGGTGCTTGTTGCAACTAAGAAAAAATTTCAAAAATACGACGGAGATATAAAATTAATTCTAATTAACGAAAATTTAAAGCAGTTGTTTGAGATAACTATGCTGAATAAGGTTTTTGAGATATTTGAAGACCAGAAAATGGCGATTAACTCCTTTGATGATTGATCGAAGGGAAAAAAAATCGACCAATTTAGGTTTGTATGCAAATAGTACAAAAATTTGAGTTAAAGCAAATCCTCAGTCCTATTTTACCGCTTCTGGATCATGTTGATACCTATATTCAGAATTTTATTCATACGGATCTGCGCATCTTGAATGTAAGCGCCGCCCAGATTTTTAAAAAGCCCGGGAAAAAAATCAGGGCCTCCTTTGTGCTGCTCGGAGCTGGTTTGGGGTTAATCCCTGAAGGCTCAGGAGATAAGGAGTATAAAAAAAGGTTATCAACAGCTTTGGACCTGGCTGCTGGAGTAGAGCTGGTTCATGCGGCAACTCTGGTTCATGATGATATTATCGATCTGGCAAGCTTTCGGCGCGGCGAACAAACCGTCTCGTCGGCATTCGGTAATAAGGTAGGTGTACTGGTCGGTGATTGGCTGTTTACGAGGGGTTTGGATATTGCGGCAGCGGAAAAACACCCTAGGATTCTGCCAACGCTGATTGATGCCACGCGAGAAATGGTCAAAGGCGAGCTGGCCCAGATCGAATTTTCGGGGATAAAGACCATCCAGGAAAAGCATTACCTATCTATCATCAGCGCGAAAACCGCAAAATTTCTGGGTGCCTGCATCCAGGTTGGCGCATACCATGCAGGTATGAGTGATGAAGATGCAGATTTGCTGTATCAGTTTGGCTATTCATGTGGCATGGGGTTCCAGATAGCTGATGACCTGATGGATTTTTCCCAAAAAAGCGTTACGGGGAAAGATGGAGCAAATGACTATTTGGATGGAAAGGTCACATTGCCTGTCATTTATCTACTTGACAAAAGTGCGGATATAAAGAAAAAACTTATTGAGCTTTTCGCGGAGCGTGATCTTGAGAAATTCGGCATGCTACAGCAGTTGGTTTATGAACATAACACTTTAGAGATGGCGCTTGCAAAAGGACGGGTCTATGTAGATCAAGGGCTTTTGGCGCTGCGGAAATTGCGTATGCGGAATCAAAACATAGTGGAGATGCTGGAAAAACTGGTTGGGTTTTTCCTGAATCGTTCGTACTAAACAAAAGGATGCAACTCTATGATATCAGAGCAAAAACAGAAAATGTTAGATTTGTATAATCAGGGCATGAATCATTACAAGGAAAGAAATTGGTCTAAGGCCAAGGACTTTTTTTCTCAGGCGCTTACGGTAGTTCCGAATGACGGCCCAAGCAAATTGTATGTTTATAGATGTGAACAGTATGAAAAAACATCTCCGCCAGCGGATTGGAATGGTGTTTTTATTATGACTACGAAATAGGAGAGATTGCGATGGGTAAAAAATTAAGAGCTGATCTGGCAGAAGTATTAATGGATCATGGCGGAAGCATCGCAACCATTTTAGGAGAGAAAACCGAATTTGAAGGTGTTATGGAATTTGAAAATTCCATCCAGATTGATGGGATTTTTAAAGGGGAGATCAAAACACCTGGGCTGGTTGTGATTAATGATGGTGCGTTGATTAAGGCCAATATCGATGCATCGATCGTCATTCTCGCAGGTGAGGTGGAGGGAAATATCCGGGCAACGGATAAGGTGATTATCCTCTCGGGCGGTAAATTAAAAGGAAATATCAAAACGGCAAAATTGAAGATATCTGATGGGGTGGTCTTTGATGGTAATTGCGAGATGATTAAATGGGAAAAAAGCGCATAAACCATATACGGGGTTTTTGATAAGCTGCGAAAAGTGGTTAAACCGTTTGATTTGCAAGCTGCAATTCTGTGAAGTCAATGGAAGCAGCCGAATCATTTTTATAAAGATATCTCCCTTCAAGTTGTAAGAGTTGTTGACAGTTAGAAGGCCTCTTTTTATCAAGGCAAACTGGCCATTTCCTGCCATTGTTCTATCAAAAAATGAACTATCGTGTCTAAAGGGCTGGAATTTGCTAAAAAATTAGAAGAACAATTGAGTTGTTACCAGGATATTTGCTTATTCAGGACGTAACTGTTCTGTTCCGAGAGCAGATATTTTGAAACCAGGATTCGAAATGAGTAAATTCTGGAAATTAATCGGATAAATGAAGGGAGAAACATTTTGTCCATTGTAAGTATGAAAGCATTGTTAGAGTCGGGAGTTCATTTCGGTCACCAAACCCGTCGTTGGAATCCAAAGATGAAGTCGTATATTTTTACAACCAGAAACGGTATTCATATTATCGATCTGCAGAAAACACGCCAAAAACTTGAGCAAGCATATTATAAAATGAAAGAGTTTGCCGCTGATGGAAAGAAAGTTCTGTTCGTCGGTACAAAAAAGCAGGCGCAATCGGCAATTGAACGCGAAGCGCAAAAATGCGGAATGTATTATATAGCATACCGTTGGCCAGGTGGCTTGTTGACCAATTTTGATACTGTTAAAAAGTCGATCACCCGTTTAAGGGATATCGAAAGTATGCAGGAAAAAGGGGCCTACAATGTTGAAACAAAAAAAGAGCGCCTGGAGTTAGAGCGAGAAGGACAAAAATTGAATCGAGTTTTAAGCGGAATCAAGGATATGCATAAATTGCCAGATGCAATGTTTATCATTGATCCAAAAAGGGAGGCGATCGCTGTCCAGGAGGCGCGTAAATTAGGAATTCCTATCTTTGCTGTAGTTGATTCCAATTGTGATCCAACCGAAGTAGATTTCCCGGTTCCTGGCAATGATGATGCGATTCGAGCGATTGTCCTGTTTCTGGAGGTCATGTCGCGTGCGGTCATCTCTGGGGTGACCGGTCAGGATATCGAGATTGAAGCGGAAGAGTCTGAAGATAGAAACGCTGATTCGGGGCGCGAAGAGAGAGCGAAAGATCGCGATAACCGGGATATGCGTCATACCAGTTCCATCGGTGCTCAATCTGGTTTTCAGCCTGAGAACGAAAAGGTGGAAAGCTAAGTTGGTAGATAATGTGCGCAGAGAGTGCTGCCCGCACTTTTGAGCGTTTTAATCCTAAGGGTCGAATTTTGCGCTAGCGTGAAATTCGACACAAAACCTTTGCAAGGTTTTTGCTCGGTTAGAATTGGCCTCTATGGGCGATGTCGTGCAGCGTGCATATTGCTTTCAGATTATGAAATCTCATGGGAAGCGACGCTATGGAGAAAACCAATTTCTTTGTTAGGAATAATATTTTTTTAAGGAAAAGATTAGGGGAGAAGACAGGTGTCTGAACAAGCCGTATCAAAGGAATCGTTGAAAGAGCTTCGCGAAAAGAGTGGAGCTGGAATTGTGGATTGTAAAAAAGCGCTTCAGGAAAGCAATGGAGATTTATCCAAGGCGATGGATCTGCTTCGTGAAAAAGGTCTGGCTTCAGCAGCTAAAAAATCAGGTCGATCCGCATCAGAAGGTTCAGTCGCGATTCAAACCAGCGCTGATGGCAAATTTGCAGCGATGGTCGAAATAAATTGCGAAACTGATTTTGTTACAAAAACGGATGATTTTCAGGAGTTGGTTTCCGGCGTTGCTTCTACAGCTGTTGCGACTCGTGCAGCGGATTTGGAAAAATTGCAAAAGGCAAGCATTGTCAATGCATCCTCAGTTTCCGTTGAAGATTTTATTAAAGAAAAAATCGGTAAAATCGGCGAGAATATTGTTTTGCGCAAATACGCATCAATGACTGCTGCAGCCCAGAGTTATTTGGCATCCTATGTACACAGCAATGGTAAAATTGGTGTATTACTTGAGGCCGAATCTGATAAGCCTGAAATATATCAGAAAGAAAATTTTCAGAACTTTATGAAGGATATCTGTATGCATATCGCTGCTACAGCTCCGGCCTATCTGGATAGGACAATGGTAAATCCTTCAGAATTGGACAAAGAGCGGGCTATTTATAAAAAGCAGGTTCTCGAAGAGGGTAAGCCTGAGAATATAGCAGATAAAATCGTCGAGGGAAAACTTAATAAATTTTATGAGGATGTTTGCCTGCTCGATCAGGAGTTTATCAAGGAAAATAAAATCAAGGTAAGCCAGGTTGTCGACCGTGAGGCGAAAGCTTTAGGCGGAAAAATTGTCCTAAAACAATTCACTAGAATTGTATTGGGTCAGGAATAGGTGGAACACCCGTTGCCACAGCTTAAGTATAAGCGCATCCTGCTTAAGCTGAGCGGGGAAGCACTGATGGGGAATTCTGATTATGGGATATCCCCCGAAGTTGTGTATTATATCGCGAAAGAAATCTATGATGTGTATCAAGCTGGCGTTGAGCTGGCCATTGTCATCGGCGGTGGTAATATATACCGTGGATTGAATGCTCAGAAAACGGGTATTGACCGGACTACCGGCGACTATATGGGTATGCTGGCAACAGCCATCAATAGCCTTGCTCTTCAGGATCAGCTTGAGAAATTAGGTCTATTTACGAGAGTTATGAGCGCCATTACCATATCGGCTGTTGCGGAACCCTACATCCGACGTCGGGCTATTCGTCATCTAGAAAAGGGGCGATTGGTTATTTTTGCTGCTGGAACGGGCAATCCTTTTTTTACAACTGATACTGCGGCTTCATTGAGGGCTCTTGAGATTAACGCTGATGTTATAATTAAAGCAACCAAAGTCGAGGGTATCTTTGATAAAGATCCAAAGGTAGATCCTACCGCGGTTAAGTTTGATAAAATTACCTATCAGGATGTACTCAATAAGAGCTTGAAAGTTATGGATGCTACGGCAATTGCTCTATGCATGGAGAATCGTTTGCCGATTTTAGTCTATAATATGACTACTACAGGCTATCTTATGAGGCTTGTGCAGGGTGAGAATATTGGAACCCTGGTAAGCCACTGCGATTCAAAAAAATCATAGTTACGACCAAACAATCTTACTCTATTATATTTGTGAGCGTATTAGATTATGAAAAATGAAATAATGAAAGATCTGAAAGAGAAGATGTCCAAATCGATCGTTAGTCTTAAATCTGATTTGGCAACGATTCGAAGCGGCCGCGCTAATGCATCGATTTTGGATAATATATCCGTGGAAGCCTATGGCTCAATGATGCCCATCAATCAATTAGGCACGATATCGATTCCAGAAGCTCGCGCTATTGTGATCCAACCCTGGGACAAAAGCATTCTTAGTGCTTTAGAAAAGGCAATACAGAAAAGTGATCTTGGTTTAAATCCGAATAATGATGGTTCTATCATCAGGATTAACCTTCCGGAACTGACGGAAGAGCGCAGAAAAGAGATGGTGAAGCAGGTAAAAACAAAATGCGAAGATGCAAAAGTCGCAGTGAGAAATATTCGCCGCCATGGGAATGATAAAATGAAGGAGCTGGAAAAGAGTGAGCATCTAAGCGAGGATGAGATTAAAGATGGGCTCGATGAAATCCAGAAGCTGACAGATAAATATGTTGGCGAAATCGATAGCATCATGGAAAAAAAAGAGCAAGATATAATGACTGTATAACAGCCATTCAATGCACACTAACCGCAATTCATTGAAAAATCAGAAACTTATTTCTGAATTAAAGAGCCAGATTATTAGAGAAAATTGTCCAAAGCATATTGGTATCATTATGGATGGAAATGGGCGCTGGGCGCAGCAACGCGGTCTATCCAGAAGTGCCGGTCATGAAGCTGGCGCTCAAGCGATAGAACGATTAATGGATGCTGTGCTGACCTGGCCAATTCAAGCCATCAGCCTATACTCTTTTTCTAAGGAAAATTGGAATCGTCCCAAGGAGGAGATTTCTTTTTTATGGCGTCTGCTTGTATCCTTTATAAAAGGGACCTTAAAAAAAATCCAGCAACAGAATATAAAAATATTGCATAGCGGCGACCTTGATGAGTTGCCGTTGCAAGCGCAACGAGCCATAGCAAAGGCGATGAATGCCACGGAAAAAAACACGGGTCTTATTTTAAATTTTTGCATCAATTATGGAGGGCGTCAAGAAATTGTTAGAGCCTTCAAGAATGCGGTACCTGAGGTTTTTCATGATGGCCATATTGCCATTGACAAAATTACGGAGCAATTGGTGGAAAAATATCTTTATACTGCCGGATTGCCTGAACTGGATCTTCTAATTCGTACCAGCGGAGAGTTGCGTCTATCGAATTTCTTATTATGGCAGGCTGCCTATTCTGAATTTTGGATAACAGAAAAATATTGGCCAGATTTTGACGAGATTGATCTTTTGGAGGCTCTAGCATCCTTTCAAAATAGAGGAAGACGGTTTGGTGGTTTATAGTGAAACCCAAAAAAAATGAACCTCATCAGACGAAAAATAATACAATCATACGCGTTTTAACTGGACTAACTTTAGGTCCATTGTTTTTGGTGATGTTGTTTGTTGATGTTTGGTATTCCATTCCCCTATTTGTCACGTTGATAGCTGCGATGGTTATTGGTTTACGTGAATTGCATACTATGCATAAAATGAAAGGAATTATTTTTTCATTAAACATAGCTGCTTTTCTTGGAATTATCTTTATTTCACTTTTTTATGTTTACTATCTACATTCTAGCTATCCTGAAAAATTTTTGGCATTTTCTAAAATAAAATATTTTTTATGGGAATATCTTTTTCTGGCTTCTTTGATTGCAATTTTTTTTACATTTATCCAACAGATTTTTTTGCGTCCCCTTGAGCATTCGGGAAGCAATGTATCCCTAACGTTTTTTTCTGTTTTTTACATCGCTATTCCTATCGCTTTAATTTTTATGTTAAAAGCGAATGCAAGCTATGGCAATCAGGCTGTTTTATTAGCAGCCGTCTCCTCATTCATCGCTGATACTGGCGCCTTTTTTATTGGAAAAAATTTCGGCAAACATAAAGCGAACATATCGGCCAGTCCTAATAAGACCTGGGAGGGGTTTGCCGGAGGTATTTTTTTTAACATTCTTGGTATGCTGCTGGTGACCTATCTTTTTCAAACATTTTTTGACGGTGCTCTGCTTTCCTATTTCGAAGCATTGATTTTGGGGGGTGTGCTAGCCATTAGCGGTCAGGTAGGTGATTTAGCAGAATCATCATTCAAACGCTCCTGTCAAATCAAGGATAGCGGTAAAGTGATTCCTGGACATGGCGGAATATTAGATTTGGTCGATGCGGCATTAGTCAACATTCCAGCCTTATTTGTTTATCTAAAAATATTTAGACCAGAATATTTTTGAATTATTTGAGCCGGGTGGGAGATTAATCTTGATAAAACGGATTATCATTATGGGTGCGACGGGCTCAGTGGGAAGTCAAACCATTGATATTCTGGCCAGGCATTCTGAAAATTTTTTACTTTCCGGCGTTTCAATTCATAATAATGTTGAAAAATTGGTTTCACTACTTTCCCCAATGCCAACACACCTTTTACCAGAATGGATAGCGATCTCTTCAGAGCAATGTCAAACGGCGACGCTTCAGGACTTCTATACATCGAAAGGCAAGAGATGCAAAATTCTACAAGGAACGAAAGCCCTGACTGATTTAGTCGATGCAACAAAGCCGGATCTATTCGTTGCCAGCATAGTTGGCTCTGCTGGATTGCCTTCATTGATTAAAGCTCTGTCTATGGGGATTGATGTAGCATTAGCAAATAAGGAAGCCTTGGTTATGGGCGGGGAGTTAGTTAAAAAGTTATGTCAGATGCATGGTTCTCGTTTACTGCCAGTTGATTCTGAGCACAGCGCTTTGTTTCATTTGATTCACGGTCATGGCAGAGAGAATATTAAAAATATTATTCTAACAGCATCAGGTGGCTCTTTTCGGGATTTGTCGATTTCTGAATTGAAGTTTGTTACTCCTGAGCAAGCGCTTCGGCATCCAACCTGGGCAATGGGTCCCAAGATTACCATTGATTCTGCGACACTTATCAATAAAGGTTTGGAGGTCATAGAAGCACATTTTTTGTTTGATCAACCGTACCAGGGTATTCAAGTTGTTGTTCATAAAGAGAGTATTATCCATGCAATGGTTGAATTTTTTAATGGACTCATTTATGCTGAAGTTTCGCCGCCAAGTATGCTTTTCCCAATTCAGTCAGCACTTTTTTGGCCTGAAATTAGTCGAGATTTTCTGGCGTCCATAGATTTTCAAAAGTTTTTTCAATTGAGTTTTATGCCGGTGGATCATGGTAAATACCCTGGTTTAAAATTATGTTATCAGGCAGGCGAAGCAGGAGCCAATGCTGTGATTGTATTGAATGCTGCCAATGAAGTGGCAGTGAATACCTTCTTAAATGGCAAAATTCCCTTTACTGGTATTTGCGAGATCATAGATCGGACATTACAGTCTATTGCCAGGCAGAATGTTTCCACATTAGAGGATATTTTGTATTTTGATTCCATGGCACGGGAACGCGCTGTGGCTTTTACAGGAGAGTATGTATGAATCTTATTGCTGGAATTTTTGTCCTCAGTTTAAGTATTCTCATTCATGAACTGGGTCATTTGTTATTTGGCAGATTGGTCGGAATTCGCGCCCGGGTTTTTTCCTTTGGTTATGGCAAGGGAATCTTAAAAAAAACAATCGGTGATACAACCTACCAGATTACTGCGATACCGCTGGGGGGATATGTTCAATTTTACGGAGATGATATTACCCAACGCGACCAGGCCAAACCAGGTGATTTTTTTTATGTCGGGCCATTGAAAAGAATCATTCCCGTAATTGGCGGTCCCCTCATGAATTTGGTACTTGGATTGATTATTTTCGCTTTTTTTAATTTTGTGGGAAGTGAGAAGCCTTCATCTAGGATTTTTGTTCCCAGGGAGACAGCCATCCCCGACAAACAAACCGGTTTGATGAAAAAAATTGAAAGTCCAGCTTACAAGGCAGGACTTCGTAACGGCGATAAAATCGTTGAAATCAATGGAAAAAAGATTTCAACCTATGCAGATATGAAAGCCGCAGTTATTTTTAACTCAAGCAAGATGATGGATGTCACATTCATTAGGGATGGTAAGGAGCGAACAGTTAAGGTGGAATCGATTATCCCCAATGAAGGAGATTTTCCAATTATTGGAGTACAGCCTTATTTTTATTTTGGAATTCAAAAAATTATTCCGTCAGGGCCAGCATTTCATAGCGGATTTTTAGAAAAGGATATTATCGTTTCTATAGACGGAATCGTTCATAACTCCTTAGAAGAGATGATTCGGTATTTGCAACAGAAGCAAATCGGCAAAGTGAAGATAGAAATCGAGAGATCTGGTAAAAGATTAACAAGGGAACTCATTCTTGAATCCAAAAATAAAATAATTTTTCAGAATCCTGTTTTGTCCTCTGTTCCAGGATTTTCTTTGGATAATCAATCGATTATTTATTCAGATAGCCTTGCCAGTGCCATTAACAAAAAAATAATAAAAATTAATGGCAATATCGTAGCAAATGAAGCTGATTTGCAGAAAATTATCCAGGCGAATCGCGGTAAAAAGGTTTCTATTGAAACGGGAGCAGGTCAATACACTGTGGTTTTATCATCTGAAAAAATTAATTTTGCAGGAATCTCGTTCCAGATAGCAAAGGTTGATTCTGAAATGGTCAAATATGGCATCATGGCATCGATCGGTATGGCTTTTATAGATGCATGGGATTTTGTTATCCTGAATTTGAAAGGAATAAAGAAATTATTTTCAGGAGAATTGTCCGTTCAAGAGAATTTATCTGGCCCAATCCGAATCGCCAAAATGGCCGGTGATGTTGCCGAGCACGGATGGGGGCCGTTATTTCTATTTCTGGCTCAAATCTCGGTTGTACTCATGATTATGAACCTATTGCCCATTCCTGTTGTGGATGGGGGACATATTCTGTTTTTTCTGGTTGAGGCCGCAATGGGAAAACCTCTGAACCAGAAATTGCAGGAAAAAATAATGGGTTTTGGAGTATTCTTTTTAATTTCGCTTGGTGTATATGTCATATTCAATGACATATTATCCCTAGAATTTATTAAAAATATTATTCACCTGTTTGGATAGAAAGGAACTGGGAATGAGGTGGTCTGAATATTTACTTCCTACTCTTAAGGAGGATCCGGCAGATGCGCAGATTGCGTCTCACCGTCTGATGATTCGAGCTGGATTGATACGCAAGGAGGCAACGGGAATTTATAGTTATTTGCCTGCTGGTTTTAAGGTATTACGAAAGATTGAAAATATTATTCAGGAAGAGATGGATCGAAGTGGAGCTTACCGTGTTATGCTTCCCATCTTAACCAGTGCCCATCTATGGCAGAAGTCGGGTCGGTGGAATGTCATGGGAAAGGAGATGGTTCGTCTAAAAGACCGGCACGAAAATGATTACGCCTTAGGGCCCACCCATGAAGAATCCATAACAAATATGGTGGGTCAAACCACATTTTCTTACCGTGACTTACCGTTAAATCTATACCAGATGCATACGAAGTTCAGAGATGAAATCCGTCCGCGTTTTGGCGTTATGCGAAGTCGTGAATTTATAATGAAAGACGCTTATTCATTTGCTATGGACGAAGCCGGTCTTGACAAGCATTACCAGCAGATGCGTAAAACATATAGAAATATATTTTTACGGGTTGGTCTCGAAACGATACCCGTGCAGGCCGATGTAGGAGCCATGGGAGGGTCAGCCTCTGAAGAGTTTATGATACTTTCATCTATTGGTGAGGAGATCATTATTCATTGCCCTTCTTGTCAGTATACCGCAAATCAGGAGGAAGCCAGAAGAAGATCGTTTGAAAAATCAGGTGGAATAAATGGAGACAGGCCGGCACGGGAGATAGTGGATACGCCATCGGTAAAATCGATTTCTGAATTGGTTCAGTTTTTTGGATTAACAGAAAAGGACTTTTTAAAGAGTGTTGTATATAACGCGGATCAAAGAATTATAACTGTCTTTATCAGGGGTGATCTCGAGATCAATGAAATTAAGTTAAAAAATTATTTGAAGGCTCTTGATTTAGTAATGGCTCAAGATGCTGAAATACGGGAAGAGCTGGATCAGGAGCCAGGTTTTATTGGTCCAATTCAAATTAAAGGCCATGTCTTGTTTGACCATTCTGTTCTGTCAATGGAGAATGTCATTTGCGGGGCTGGTCATAAAGATCGGCATTATAAGAATGTAGTTGTAGGGCGGGATTTTGAAATAGCGGAATCGATAGACTTGCATAAGGTTCAGGAAGGTCATCCTTGTCCTGTTTGCGGACATGCGTTGATCGAAAAGCCCGGGATAGAACTTGGACATATTTTTAAGTTAGGAAAAAAATATACTCGCTCAATGGGAGTAACGGTTCTTGATGAGAAAGGTAAGGAAGTGCAGCCATTGATGGGATGCTATGGTATTGGTGTGAATAGAACCATGGCAGCGGTCATAGAGCAGCATCACGATGATAATGGAATCCTCTGGCCAATATCCGTTGCACCGTTTGAAATTGGAGTGACATCATTTGCAAAGAAAGCTGATGAAATAACAAGATGTGACTCCTTTTACGAAACGTTACTTTCTGCTGGTTTTGATGTTTTGTATGATGATCGTCCATTGTCGCCAGGCATAAAATTTAAAGATATGGATTTAGTGGGAATACCAATTTCGCTTGTATTAGGAAAGAACTTTTTTCAGGATGGATCTATTGAAATCAGAGTCAATAGGGGCCAGAGCAAATACTTAGTAGCTTCGAAAGATGCTATTGCTACTATTCAGAAAATCAGGAGTGAAATGTTTCAATCTCTGAGAAAAATCATAGAATAGAGGTTTATTGTATTTTGTATGGCAACAGATGCCATTTTTATGTTTCCAGGTAATTATTGTATTGACATATAGTATGGTGTCATGATCTATGATTATATGTCGAAAAGAGAGTGGTGTCCCACTCTCTTTTTTTTGCAAAAAGGAATTTACTATTTGGAAAATCGAGAGGAAATAGAGAATTTAATCATTAACGCGTGCAGTCAAAATCAGCTGGTTCTTGATGATTTGCGGATAGTTCCTTTAAAAGGAAAGGTGCATATTGAGGTTCGGGTTGAAAAGCGTTTAGCCTGGGAATGGTTTTTGCAAAATCAGGAAATTCCTTTGCATCGTTATGCTATAGAAGAGCAGTTTGCACTGCGAATATCGCTGGAAGAGTGTGAAATTTTATCATCGGCGATCAATTTGCAGATGGATCAGAGATTTCCGGACTTGGATTATGAGCTTGAAGTTAGTTCTCCAGGCCTGTTTCGGGAATTTCGATTTTGGGGCGAATTATTCCTGTTTCGTAACCATTATATTCAATGGAAAACTGAAAAAGGGAGTTATCGCGGTTTTTTTCTTGGTTTGGAAGGAATAGAATCACAAAATTTTTTGATCAATCAATTTCCAGAATTGCTAAAAAATCGTTTTTCTGCGCCTAAAAATCAACTCTCTTTTTGTGGCAATGGGGTGCATTATGAGAATAGATTTTTATTTGTCGAGATTTTGCAGAAGGGCTTATTGAAAAAGGAAGCCTCTCTGTTAACTGAGATGCTAAAGGCGCTTAGGGAAAAAATAGCAGATAAAGAGTCCTCCCTGGCATTGCTGGAAAATAGAGACATCTTTACTGCAGAAAAAAATGTCGTTCATGGCGCGCATTTCAAGAAAATTGCCCAAAAGGTTAAAATATTTGCTTGTGCATATCATGAATTAAAAAGAGTAAACTTGGAATATATTTTAAGTACATAAATACTCCTGAAAAATGGATATAAAAATTGCTCCGGAATGGTCGGAATTATTAGAAATGAGGACGGTAAAGGTAAGATGTCTGTAAATAGTGTTTTTGAAGCAGTGCATCAGTTGATTTCAGATAAGGGATTGGACAGAGAAAAAGTGGTCGATGTTGTTCAGCAAGCTCTGTTGTCAGCCTATAGAAAAAAATATGGAAATAATTCCAATGTAGAGGCAATTTTTGATAAAGAATCAGAAACAATTAAGGTTTTGGTTCGCAAATTTGTCGTAAAAAGCATAGAGAACGACCAAACCCAGATTTGTATTACGGAAGCTCAAAAATTAAATCCAGATGCCCAACTTGGAGATGAAATTCCGATAGAAGAGGATCTAAGCAAAATGGGTCGTATCGCTGCTCAGACCGCCCGTCAGGTGGTTATCCAACGCCTTAAAGAGCTTGAAAAGGATATGATCTATCGTGAGTACAAAGATAAAGAAGGGGATTTGATAAACGGTTATTTTCAACGGATTCATCGGAATAATATCTTTGTAGATTTGGGAAAGACAGAGGGTATGTTACCTCCAAGCGAACGGCTTTCAAAAGAGAAGTATCGCCCGGGCGATAGAGTAAAGGCTCTCATCTTGGAGGTTCGCAATTCCGCTAAGGGTCCTCAGGTTATTTTATCGAGAAATCATGTAAATTTTGTAAAAAAACTATTTGAACTTGAGATTCCTGAGATTTATGACGGTATTGTTGAGATTGTGCGAATCGTCCGGGAGCCAGGGTATCGAACAAAAGTGGCTGTTATGTCTGCCCGGGATGATATAGATCCAGTGGGCGCATGCGTAGGTATGAAGGGTATGAGAATTCAGTCTATTGTTCGGGAAATAGATAATGAAAAAATTGATATTGTGGAATATACTGAAAATCCCATTCAGTTTGTGACTAAAGCTCTACAGCCGGCAAAAATTAAGGAAGTGATTCTTGTCGATAAAGAAAACGCTCTGGCCGTAGTCGCAGAGGATCAATTATCTCTGGCAATCGGTAAAGCAGGTTCCAATGCAAAACTTGCATCAAAATTGACAGGCATTGCAATCGATATTAAAAATGATACCCAATATCAGGAATACCTTGAAATCCGTATGGAAGAGTCACGCAAGAGGGCGAATGAACTCTTCAAGGATAAAGAGGATCATGGTGTTGTTGTTGAGCATGAGGAGATTGAAGAGGAGTTTGAGGGCACACCATTGGATCAGTTGGAAGGTTTAACCGACAGATTGTTGGCAGCATTGCAAGAAGCAAACATTTCAACAGTAGAAGAGTTGCTGGAGATGACTCTGGAAGATTTAACAGCAATCAAAGGAATCGGGTTAAAAACAGCAGAGCAGATCCAGTCCGTGCTTGCAGAAAATATTGTTCTCGAAGAAGTTGACGAAGATTAGAGAAGCAATTTTTATTTTAATGAATTCAATACAAAAAGCGTAGATTATATGTCCATTGAAAATGATTTTGATAAACAGAAGAAAAATGTTCCCCTTAAGGATCTTTTAAAGAAAAAGAATACGAATCAGCCTTCTGAGGAAGAAAACCAATCATTAGTTTCGAACCGGAAAAAGATTGTTATTAAGAAGTTAAAGGTTGTTCTAAAAAAATCAGATTCTAGCGAGAATTCTACCCGTGATAGCGGTGAAGCCGGGGGTTCTTCTGGCTCTGGTTCCGTGAAATTGGTATCATCCTTTGATAGTGGACAGAGCAAAAGAGGACCTGTTAAAAATGAGGTTTCGTTGGGTATTAAAAAGAGTACCGATGAAGCGAAAATTCAGGAGAGCATTCAAAAAAGTATAGCCGCCCATAAAGAGCGGCGTGAGGCAGAGACTCGCCAAGCCGAGCTGGATAAGCTCAAGGCGGTTGAGCGGGAGAATAGTGCAAGAAATGCAGAAAAGAGCGCCCCAACAAGCCCAGTATTAAAAGAAAAAAGCGAAACAGTAGTAAAGCCAGCGGAGTCAACTGGATCTGATTTCAAGAAAAAGAAAAACAAGGATCGTCGAGACCAAAAAAAGGAGAACTGGGGTTCCAAGAAAGAGAAAGAGGGTGAAGAAAAACTGGATAAGGTGATCGTGTTTCAAGGTAAACATCGGGAACCTCAGCAGCCCAAAGTACCTATCCTGCCAAAGCAGATTGAAATCCTGGAGACCATTACCGTTGGTGATCTTGCCAAGAAGATGAATCTCAAAGCCAGTGATATCATTGGAAAGTTGATGAAACTTGGTATGATGACTACAATTAACCAGGTACTGGATTCTGACACCGCAACCCTGGTTGCGACTGAGTATGGTATGGATGTTCGCATCGTCAGTCTTTATGAAGAAACCATCATTGAGCATACACGTATAGACCGCCCAGAGGATCATTCGGAACGACCACCCGTAATTACAATCATGGGACACGTTGATCATGGAAAAACAAAGCTGCTGGATGCTATCCGTGAGTCCAATGTCGTGCAAGGGGAAGCTGGAGGCATTACACAGCATATTGGCGCTTACCAGGTGAAAATTCAGGGTAAAAGAGTTACATTTTTAGATACTCCGGGACACGAGGCTTTTACGCTAATGCGCTCACGAGGAGCCCAGGTTACAGATATCGTTGTTCTGGTTGTAGCTGCGGACGACGGGGTTATGCCTCAAACAATGGAGGCTATTAACCATGCCCGCGATGCAAAAGTGCCCATTATCGTTGCTATCAATAAAATAGATCTTGAAACTGCAAATCCGGAGCGAATCAAAAAGGAATTGAGCGCCTATGATTTAACTCCAGAAGATTGGGGTGGGCAGACAATCTATGTGGAGCTTTCGGCTAAGAATAAAACGAATATCGATACGTTAATAGAGATGATTTTATTGCAGGCTGAAGTTCTGGAATTGAGGGCAAATTCTTCGATTCACGCCAAGGGAACCATCATTGAAGCGAAACTGGATCAGGGGCGTGGTCCTGTCGCCACGGTGTTGATCCAGCATGGAACCTTGCGCATTGGCGATCCTTTCGTGGCTGGGGTCTATTTTGGTAAGGTTCGAGCCATATTTAATGATATTGGAGATAAAATTGAGATAGCCGGACCCGCTGATCCCGTGGAAATAATTGGATTAAACGGTGTGCCTGACGCAGGAGACCCGTTTGAGTCCGTTGAAAATGAGCGCTATGCCAAGCAGATAGCACAGAAGCGGCAGGAATTGAAACGACATGAAGAGAGTAAGCGCGTTCAAAAGATAACCTTAGAGCATTTGAACCAGATGATTGCCAAAGGTGATGTCAAGGAGCTTAAGATTATCATCAAAGCGGATGTTCGCGGTAGTGCGGAAGCCCTACGTGATTCTTTGCAGAATCTTTCAAACGACCAGGTTACAGTGCAGGTGATTCATGCGGGTACAGGTGCCATCAATGAGTCTGATGTACTTTTAGCTGCAACATCGAATGCAATTATCATAGGATTCCATGTTCGGCCAAATAGTAAAGCTGCGGATCTAGCGTCCAAAGAGAATGTGGATATGAAGTTCTACAATATTATTTATAATGTTGTAGATGATATTCGCGGTGCTATGGAGGGATTGTTGGATCCAGAACTCCAGGAACAGGCTAACGGAAAAGGAGAGGTTCGCGAGACTTTCAAAATATCGAGAGTGGGCACAATTGCGGGAGCTTATGTTCTCTCCGGCAAGATTGTCCGTTCGCATAAGGTGCGCTTAATCCGAGAGGGAGAGATTCTTTTTGATGGAGAATTTAAGTCTCTCAAGCGGTTTAAGGAGGATGTTAACGAAGTCAATGCTGGATTTGAATTTGGTTTCTTGTTGACCGGTTTCAATGATATTCAAGCAGGAGACTCCTTCGAGACCTACGAGATTAAAGAGGTAAAACAGGTTTTGAATTAATATGGCCGCGCCGAGACGAGTAGAAAAAATACAATCTTTGATTCAACGAGAGATCAGTTCCTATCTCATCAAGGAGATTCAAAATCCACACATTGGATTTGTTACGATTCTTAGGGTAGAGATGAATCGGGATTTAACGGTAGCTAAGGTTTTTGTATCATTTTTCGGCGATGAGAAATTAAAAAATCAAAGCTACAAAGCATTGCGATCTACAGAGAAATATGTTCAGTTTCTACTTGGTAGAAATTTAACCATGAAAAATACGCCATTAGTTCATTTTGTCTTATCGGACGCTTTGGAAGCAGGGGACAATATGAGCGAAAAGCTTTCCCAGCTTGAGAGTAACCCCTTGTCAAAAGATGAAATGTAAGGATTGAATGGTTTATGTTCATTCAAGATGGTGTCTTTCTTGTTAACAAGAGAGCAGGAAGAACATCAAACCAGGAGCTGACCGCGCTTAAAAAGAGGCTTAATGTCAAAAAGATGGGTCACGCCGGCACTCTTGATAAATTTGCCTCTGGATTGATGGTGATCGCAACAGGAAAATATACTAAATTGTTGGATATCTTTCTTAAATTTCCCAAATGGTATTTTTTTGAAGTCGATTTTACGAAGATTACAGAAACCCTTGATCCTGAAGGTGAAACAGTTGAATCCTTTGCTGGAGAGTTATCGAGGAATCAGGTCGCGGATCTTTTGCCCGCATTCCAGGGGAAGATTCACCAGACTCCACCGCTCTATTCAGCCTTAAAAGTACATGGCCGCAGGTTATCAGATTGCGCCCGATTGCAAGCAAAAGGGGTGGTTGTTTCCATACCAGAAATCGCGTCGAGAGAGATCGAGATATATCGATTGCGTCTATACCCAAAATCTGTCAGCCAATTTGTGGTGCATTGCTCGTCCGGTACCTATGTGCGATCTCTGGCGCGTGACATTGGACAAAGGGCTGGTATGGGTGGAACGACCATCCGTTTGTGTCGAACGCGGATTGGCTCCTGGCATTATAAAAGGGGGGTTCGCTCAGAGGATGTTGGGTCAGATCCCCAGAGCCTGGAGATAGCCAGGTTGGGGGCGGCAGACTTTCGTAAGCTTGGTTGCACCGCCACAATTGACAATAGCAATCGGAGTTTGTTAACTCAAGGGAGGGTTCCGCAGATTGAAGGGTTGCAAAATATTCAAAGTGGAGGGTTGCTGCCCTTGCTATTTGTGTTTGATACAGATCAGCGTCTAGTTGCTTTTTCCTGGCTTCAAGATATGGAGAAGGAGCAGAGATCTGCCGCTATCGATCAGAACCGTATGAATAGGCGAATCCTACAAAAAAGTAATTGCCAAAATATCGACCTTTCCAGGTTGTTTACAAAATGGAAGATTCTAATATAAAATTAGAAGTATATTGAGTTGTTTTTTTAGATTCATTAATGAAAGGGGAGGCAGCGCCTTGATCCAGGTAGAAGAAAAAAAAGGTATCATTGAAGGAAATAAGCTTCATGACAAAGATACAGGCTCGCCAGAGGTGCAAATTGCACTGATAACTGCGAGAATTAACGATTTAAATGACCATTTTAAGGTTCATAAAAAAGATTTTCATTCGCGTCGCGGTTTGTTGAAACTGGTAGGTCGCAGAAGAAGACTTCTTGATTATGTGAAGAAAAAAGATGTAGAACGATATCGCAGTATCATAGGAAAATTAGGAATCAGAAAATAAATCAGATAGGAAACGGTATTTGAATGTCAAGTGTAGAAAGTAAAGAATCCAGATATGAAATCGAATTAGATGGCAATACCATCGCAATAGAGACCGGCTGGCTGGCAAAACAGTCAAATGGGGCTGTGGTAGTGCGTTCTGGAGATACCGTAATTCTGGCCACAGCGGTAATGTCCACCGAAGTCAAAGAGGGGCAGAATTTTTTTCCATTAACGGTTGAGTATAAAGAGAAATTCTATGCTGCAGGTAAAATACCCGGAGGGTTTATTAAGCGGGAAGGGAAGCCACGCGAGAAAGAGATATTGGTCTCTCGCCTAATTGATCGTCCACTACGTCCACTTTTTCCTGAGTTCTTTTTAAACGAAGTACAGATCATGACTCAATTGTTATCTGCTGATCCAAATATTCCAGCCGATGTTCTCTCTATTATTGCTTCATCAGCCTGTCTTGCTATATCGGATATACCCTTTCATGGACCAGTTGCAAGTGTTCGCGTGGGACGAATCAACAACGAATTTGTACTCAATCCGTCCTGGAAAAAGTTAGAAGAGAGCGATCTTGATCTCGTGGTAGCGGGAACAGATGTAGCTGTTTTGATGATTGAAGGGGTGAGTAAATTTGTATCTGAAGAGGATATGATCGCTGCGGTTGAATTCGCACATGAAAGAATTCGTAAAATTTGCCAGCTGCAAAGTAAAATGGCAGCTGAAATCGGTAAACCGAAATATAAATACACTGAGATTCAACCTGACCAGAATTTAGTTCAGGAAATTCACAACCGATTTCGCGCCCAACTTCACGCAGCCTGTTTTATTTCTGAAAAGCAGGCACGAAATGATACCATTGATGGAGTTCTCCAGGCTGCTTTAACTGATCTGATGAAAGAATCAGATGGATCAGAAAAGGAGGCAGCGATTAAAGAGATATTTCACAATTTGGAAAAAGAGATTGTGCGCGAGGAGATTCTGGTTCATGGTAAGCGAACAGATGGCAGGGGATTGACAGATGTTCGTAATATCGATATTCGCTTGGGTTTATTGCCTCGAGCCCATGGATCAGCCCTATTTACCCGAGGTCAGACCCAGAGTTTAGGCGTGGTAACCTTGGGTACCCAAGGGGATTCTCAAAGGACAGATGATCTTGAAGGGGAATCAAGTAAGCGGTTCATGCTGCATTACAATTTCCCATCCTTCAGTGTAGGGGAAGTTCGTAAAAATACTGGGCCAGGGCGTCGCGAAATTGGTCATGGTAATTTGGCTGAAAGGGCTCTGGAAAATATCATTCCATCGAATAAAGATTTTCCTTATACCATACGATTGGTTTCTGATATCCTGGAATCGAATGGCTCTTCTTCTATGGCCTCTGTTTGCAGTGGATGCCTGGCTCTTGCTCAGGCCGGTGTACCCATACGGGAGACCGTTGCCGGTGTGGCTATGGGGCTAGTTTTGGGGAAGGATGGCAAATATGCAGTTTTAACCGATATTTCTGGCACAGAAGATCACTTAGGAGATATGGATTTCAAAGTAGCTGGATCAAAGAATGGAATTACATCCTTTCAGCTTGATATCAAGGTAGAGGGGATAACTCCTGCCATTATGAAAGCTGCATTAGAGCAGGCCAAAATTGGCAGATTTTTCATACTTGATAAAATGATTATGGCAATTCCAAAGCCATCAGATTCACTTTCCAAATATGCTCCGCGTATCAGTACGATTCAGATTCCCGTGGAAAAAATTGGCGAATTAATTGGACCTGGAGGGAGAAATATTCGAGCTATCATGGAGGATAGTAAGGCGGAGATCAATATTGAGGATAGCGGTGTTGTGACTGTCGCGGCAAGTAACCAGGAGTCGAGTGCCAGAGCCTTAGAGATGATTCGAGCTACGATTGAGGAGCTTGAGGTAGGTCGTATTTATGAGGGAAAAGTGAAGCGGATCATGGAGTACGGCGCTTTTGTGGAGGTTGGTCCAGGCAAAGAGGGTCTTTGTCATATTTCCAAGCTCGACAAACAACGTGTCCGTGCCGTGCGGGATGTCGTTAATGAGGGTGATATGATTAAGGTAAAAGTTTTAGCCATTGATGATCGTTCCGGAAAAATTGACCTATCACGAAGAGATGCTATGGAATCCTAAGAATAGATCTTAGGAATGAATTTTTCTTTTTTTCTGCTCGCAACAAACCTGGATTCGTCCAGGTGCAGTTCTTTGAAGAGGTTTAGTCAATTAACCTTGCTTGTGTATTTCGCCAGCCCCCAATTTTTGAGTGGTAGTTTTCGTGAAATCTAATGAAAAAAAAATATTTATGGGAAAGCTTGCGGGGATACCCATAAATATCCTTTATGAACAGGCAGATTTTATCCCAACAGTTTCCATGGGAATCTGGGTCAATAGCGGTTCGCGGCACGAGCAGAATGATCAACTAGGGTATGCCCACCTAGTAGAACATATGGCCTTTAAGGCTATTCCTAAATTCGGGGCTCGCCAGGTTGCCCAGAAAATAGACGAATTAGGCGGTCACCTGAACGCCTCTACTTCCCGTGAAAATACATTTTATTACGTCACCGTCACACCTGATTTATTGATAAAGGGACTTGATCTGCTGATTCAGATCGTTCTGTTTCCTCTCTTCTCGGAAAAAGAGCTAAAGCGCGAGCAGGGTGTTATCTTAGAAGAGATCAAAATGTACCAGGATTCTCCGGATGATTTTATTCTGGATTACTTTTTAGAAGAAGTCTATAAAAAAAATAGTATTGCACATACAGAATTGGGCAATCAAGAGAGTGTATTGGGGTGTACGATTAAAAGTCTCATGGATTTTTATAATCAGCACTACCATAGCGGCAATATTCTTTTTACCATGGTTGGCTCAGATCCTGTTGATAAAGCTCTGGCTGCCATTGAAAAAGTATTTGAGAAATATCAAAATCTTGTTAAGCAGCCAAGATCGGTTACCAAACCTAAAAAGCCTGTTTTTCAACCTGGTTTTTATCATTTGGAAAAAGATCTGGAACAGGTACAATTTGTCGCTGCATTTCCGGCTTATGAAGTAACGAATCAACGCAATTTTGCCCTTGAGTTGCTGAATATTATGGTTGGAGGAAATCAATCTTCCCTGCTGTTTCAGTCAATACGGGAGAAAAAAGGTTTATGCTATACAATATCCTCTGCTCGGACAACATTTCTGGACTCAGGTTTTTGGGGAATTTATGGCGCAACTATGCCAGATAGGTTAGTTGTCACCCTAACAACCATGAAGAAAGAACTGGAAAGGCTTTCAAAAAAATTTTTCACTAAAGGTAATCTTTTTGCTGCAAAAAATTTCTTTAATCTGAATTTTTTAATGTCCCTTGAGTCCAGCGAATATAGAATGTTCCGGTTGGCAAAGAATTTTCTTTTGTACGGACGCCAAATTGATTATTTGGCGGTAAAACAGAAAGTGGACGCAATTTCAATGGAAGAGGTGTTGCAAGAATATCGCGACATTGTTGATTTCCGGAAAATTGCGTTAGTCTCCCTTGGCAAAAAAACGCAGGAAATAAATGGTCATTTTACCTGATGCAAAGGAAGGATCAAAAACGAACGACATGGATGACCAGAAAATAAAAATAATGCCAATTGGCGGTGTCGGAGAGATCGGCCGCAACATGATGTTGCTTGAATACGAGCAGGATTTGGTCATTATTGACGTGGGATTAAAATTTCCTGATTCGCACCTACCTGGGGTCGATCTGATTCTTCCGGATTTTTCTTATGTGTTGCAGAATGAGAAAAAATTAAAAGCAATTTTAATTACCCATGGTCATGAAGATCATATTGGAGGGCTTGTCTATTTATTGAAAGATATTGCTGCGCCAGTATATGCTACCAGATTAACGCTCGGCTTGATTGGAAATAAAATGATTGAGCATGGATTGCAGGAACGGCAGCTTTTTCATGAAGTCAAACCTAGAGATCGCGTAACCATTGGAAAGTTTCGAGTCGAATTCATTAACGTTAACCACTCTATTGCTGGTTGTTTAGCGCTTGCCATCAATACTCCTGTAGGCACGGTTATCCACACGGGTGATATAAAAATTGATTCTAATCCTATAGATAATGCTTTATTTGATTTTTATACCTTTGCGCGATATGGCGAAGAGGGGGTGTTGCTATTACTATCGGACTCAACGAACGCCAATCGTCCTGGATATACCCGATCAGAAAGTATCACAGGAAAGAAGATCAATGATATCGTTGCAGCTGCAAAGGGAAGGGTTATCATTGCCTCCTTTGCCTCGAATATCCATAGAATTCAACAGATCATTCAAGTGGCTAGGGCCAATGGTCGTAAAATTGCTCTTTCCGGCCTATCGATGCTAAAAAATGTTGAGTTAGCGAGACAGCTTGGCTATCTTGAGTATGAAGAAAATGATCTCATCCCATTAAATGATCTAAAATTTCATCCGGATAATAAAATAGCCATTATCACGACAGGCAGCCAGGGGGAGCCGCTATCGGCATTAACCAGAATAGCGAATAAAAAACATGCTCATATCAAGGCAGTGGTTGGAGATACGATAATTATATCTGCTTCCATTATTCCCGGGAATGAAAGAGCGGTCGCTGACAATATCAACAAATTAATGATGTTGGGGGCTGCGGTTGAAATCAACTCCGGTAATGGTATTCATGTCAGCGGTCATGCGAGCCAGGAAGAGCTAAAGACTATTATTAATATTACTCGCCCCAAATTTTTTATGCCCGTGCATGGTGAGTACCGGCATTTGGTTGCGCATGCTGATCTGGCAATTGCGACTGATATTCAGCCTGAGAATATTATTATTGCTCAAAATGGCGAAATTATCATTCTGGATCAAAATGGTTACCAAAAGCGTGGAAATATTCCTGCTAACGATATTTATGTGGACGGGAAAACAATTGGCGATATCGGTTCTTCCGTATTAAAAGATCGAATCACTCTTTCGGAAAATGGGATCGTTTTTATTGTCATTGTTCTGAGTCAGGATTTTTTTCTGGCCGAGGCGCCCCGCTTTGTCATGCGAGGCTTTATTTTTTCGAAAACAGCTCAAGCTGTTTACCAGGAGATGGAACTTAATATCGAAAAAATTGTTGATAAGTGGCGATTGGGCAGCCGCAAGAAGGGACTTGAGCATAGGATTAAGAGTACCTTGAAAAAAATTCTGTTCACATTAACGGGACGTGAGCCCATGATAGAGGTTGAAATCATTCGCCTAGAATATTAACCAGTTACCTCTGCGCTGCTTGGACTTTTTTCCTGCCTCAAACATTTCGCTAAGGGAATCCGTCGATTTCTCCGAGTATAAATAGGGAAGAGACATAAACGGAGGCTTGACGAACTGTGTACTATCTGATTTCCATACCCTTGCTGATTTGGTTGTTTGTTTCTGCCGCCAACAATGATACGGTTAGTCTAATCTACCATTGGAGAGATCTGCCAATACCATCTCTGCCAAAATTTTTTCTTGGTAACGCGATCTATGTAGCCCTGGTTCTATTTTCTGGAAAGCTCTTTATGCAGTTTTGGGATCGGAAGATAGGTCGGCAATATAGGGGTCATTTCCTCTCTCACTCTCTTTTTTATACAACAGCATCCTTGGTTGTTGTCGGTTTTTCTGCGTTTTTTTCCTTTTTATCTCCCAAGGATGCGATTTGGGGGGGGTATTGGGGACATCAAATGTACGATTTCGTGCGGAATTCTTTCGGTGAAAATCCTGCCTTATTGTTATTGCTGATTCTGCTTTCCTTAGCGGTTCTCCTCCATTTCCGAATCTCCTGGGTCTCTCATTTTGTCATTGAGTCAAATGATGATCCAATAAAATCTTTTCTAGCAAAAGAGAGGGAGAGTATTCCCCGTCGTACCCCAGGAAAAACCTCTTATCCCCAGAATTCTATCCAGCATAAAATTCAGGAGAAGAGACTTTTGGGCAATATACCTTGGTTTACGATTGCCGAGAAGGAGGATCGTCCCCGTTTTTACGAGGTAAAAGAACAGGTCCTTGCTCTGTCCGGGAAAAAAAGAGGAAGCAAAGTCGCGGTTATTTTTGCCGGCGAAGTTACTGAGCGAAATGCTTCCTTAAAAGATGGCGAAGGTTTCTGGAACCGCCAAAGTCGTGGTTTTCTTGATCCAATTCGCATTCGTGACGAAAATGAGGTTTTTATCTTTAAAACAAAAAGTGATCAGGAAAAAAGGGACAGGGACAATTATCCCCCGTTGGAGGTGGCAGCAGTCGCAAACCTGGCTCCCTTGAAAAACCATGAGGAAATCTCCTCGGTCAACATCAATGAGGAGATGCTTGTAGATAAAGGATTGGTATCCTCACAGCACGATTCTCCTGTTGGCAATGATCATGTAGAGCCATTTGATGGATGTGAGGATTGTTTTGAGGACGGAGAAATCGATCAGATGATCGATGAAGAGGAGATTCTGGAGCAAACCGAGATCAATGAAGATCAGGTTTTGGGGCATTCCCCGATGGCTCAGGGAATCTCCCCTCGTGACGAGCAAAACCAGATTCCTGAGGAGATCCAGGATGAAGTAATCGCAGAAGCTAGGACAACGGTAAAAATTGAACGTTCTTTGGCTAAAACAGAGAAGAGCCGATCGGAAGTTCAGCTAACATTCGATCAGGATTTTGAGAAGGATCTTCTCTATTATGATTCACGGGAGTTTCCTCAGTATGTGATTCCCAGAGATATTTTTGAGGAATCGGTTCCTGAAAATGAATTTATCTATAAAACAGAAATCAATATTGGTGCCGCAAAGTTGGAGGAGACTTTGGCTCAATTTTCTATCGAGGCCAAAGTGATTGGACATAAGCGCGGTCCCGTTGTTACGATGTACGAGGTGGCGATTGCTCCTGGCATAAAGGTCAATCGCATTACAAACCTTGCGGATGATATCGCTATGGCATTTGCTTCTGAAAGCGTGCGCATTATTGCGCCAATTCCTGGAAAGTCTGCCATAGGGATTGAAGTTCCTAATAAGCACCGCTCTATTGTTCGCCTCGGAGATTTGTGGAATAAGGAGGATGTATTGAAAAAAGGATCGCTGGTTTTCCCTCTTGGAAAAAAATTAAATGGTGAAGTGGAGTTTCTTGATTTAACGAAAATGCCGCATCTGCTTATCGCTGGTGCAACCGGTTCTGGTAAATCTGTTTGCGTCAATTCTATCATAAGTTCGCTGATCTACCGCTATGATCCCTCTCATGTCCGTTTTCTTCTCATTGACCCAAAGCTGGTTGAGTTACAGCTCTATAATGGAATTCCTCATCTGCTTCATAAGGTTATCACTGATGCCAAGAGTGCCACTGCGGCTCTCTATTGGGTGATCCAGGAGATGGAATACAGATATACGATGCTATCCAAGTTAAATGTTCGTGATCTGAACAGCTACAACAGCAAGGTAGAGTCCTATATTTCGCAGGGGTACAAAGATTATAAACGTTTCCCCTTTTTAGTTATTTTGATTGATGAGTTCGCAGATTTAATGATGGTAAGCGGCAAAGAGTTGGAGGATTTTGTCACTCGAATCGCACAGAAATCCCGAGCTGTAGGAATCCATCTCATCCTGGCAACGCAACGTCCATCGGTAAATATTATTACTGGAATCATCAAAGCCAATTTTCCGGCTCGGATTGCATTCCAGGTGGCCTCCATGGTAGATTCTCGGACGATTATTGACCAGAAAGGTGCAGAGAAGCTGCTTGGTAAAGGGGATTCACTCTTTCAATCTCCCTATATGAGTTTTCCTTTCCGATCGCAAACAGCCTATGTAACAGAGGAGGAGGTGCTGGATCTTGTGAAAGTGGTTCAGCCTATGGCCAAGCCCCGTTTTATTCAGTTAGAATTGCTGGATGAGGAGACTGGTTCCTCAGTGAATTTCGATGAGGATGATGATCTCTTTGAAGAGGCCGTGGACATTATTCTGGAATCGAGAAAGGCATCGGCATCCTATTTGCAGCGTCGTCTCAGGATTGGCTACAATCGCGCTGCCCGTATGATTGAAGCGATGGAAGAGCTTGGTTATATCGGTGCCGCCCAGGGAAGTAAACCACGGGATATCCTGGTGGATAAAATAGAGAAAAAAAATATCTCTGCCTGAAAATCAAATTCAAATTTTCATTGACAAGGGAACAATCCTTCAAATTTTAGCACTACTCTAGCAATTTGGGAATCCCAAATTGCCGGGTTATGCATTGCTTTGTGACATAATCAACATTCATTTTGGCAATTTAATATGAGGTATTTTGATTACAGAATACCAGCTGATGGGAATGATATACTGCGAAGAAAGTGCTCTTCGGCAAAGCTCAGCCATGGGGAAAACAGATATCTTTTGGGTATAACATAAAGGTTAATGAAATGGAAAATATGAATAAAACTTTCTCGATTAAAGCGAAAGAAGTCGATAAAAAATGGGTTATATTGGATGCTGAAGACCAGATCCTGGGAAGATTGGCCACGAAGACAGCCATGATTCTGCGTGGAAAACACAAAGCTACCTATACTCCGTCCATGGACATGGGTGATAATGTGATTATCATTAATGCTGAAAAAATCAAACTAACTGGCTTAAAAGCGGAAAAGAAAGTCTATCGCTGGCACTCTCTTTTTCCAGGGGGGTTGAAGGAGAGAAGCTTCTCGCAAGTATCCTCGGAGAGTCCAGAAAAGATCATTGAGCACGCGGTAAGGGGGATGCTTCCAAAAACAAAATTGGGCAAGAAGCTTTTTCAGAATTTGAAGGTTTACCAGGGAGCTGAGCATCCGCATATAGCGCAGAATCCTGTAAAAATTGCATTAGATGTAAATTCGAAAGAACAGTAGGTTATTGAATCATGAGTGAAGTAAAAAAGATCTACATAGGTAGAAGAAAAAGTTCCGTTGCTCGCGTTATCGTAGAAAAAGGTACAGGTGAGTTTACTGTAAATGGTATGCCAGCGGATGATTATTTTCGTCGGAAAACCCTAGGTTTGATTATTCGTCAACCATTGGAATTGGTAACCGAGATTAACCGTTATAATATTCAAGCGAATGTTGATGGCGGCGGTTGGTCTGGCCAGGCAGGAGCCCTGCGGCTTGGCATCTCCCGTGCATTGAATGATATCAATGAAAAATGGAGACCGGAGTTAAAAAAGGCAGGATTTCTAACTCGTGATTCAAGAAAAGTTGAGCGAAAAAAATACGGGCGTAAAAAAGCTCGTAGAAGTTTTCAGTTTTCAAAACGTTAATCCGCTTCACTATATTTATCTGGGGTGGTATGAATTCATCAGAAATCAGAAAATCTTTTATCGATTATTTTGTTTCGAAGCAGCATACGTATGTTCCATCAGCGCCCGTAGTGCCTGCTGATGATCCTACGATCATGTTTACCAATGCTGGAATGAATCAATTTAAGGATCTCTTCCTGGGTACAGGTGATCGAACCTACACGCGTGCTGCAAATTCTCAAAAATGTATTCGGGTTAGCGGTAAGCACAATGACCTGGAGGAGGTAGGATTTGATACCTACCACCATACCTTTTTTGAAATGCTCGGTAACTGGTCTTTTGGTGATTATTACAAGAAGGAAGCCATCGTCTGGGCTTGGGAACTTTTAACTGACGTCTGGAAGTTGCCCCAGGACAAATTGTATGCAACAGTATTTCGGGATGATGATGAGGCAGAAGAGCTGTGGAAGCAGCATACCTTTATCTGTCCGGATCAGGTTCTTCGATTTGGCGAAAAAGAAAATTTTTGGGAAATGGGCGACACCGGTCCCTGTGGTCCTTGTTCGGAAATCCACATGGATCTTGGCGAGGAGGCGTGCGATAAACAGCATGTACCTGGTCATGAGTGCAGGGTGAATGGAGATTGTGGACGGTTTATTGAAATCTGGAACCTTGTTTTTATTCAATTCAACCGTAAGCCAGATGGCTCCCTGGAGGAGTTGAAAAGCAAGCATGTGGATACAGGTATGGGATTTGAGCGCATTACCGCCATCATGCAGCAAAAAACCTCAAATTACGATACAGATATTTTCCAGCCTATTATTAAAGCGACGGAGGCTCTTTGTACTGCCTCCTATAAAGAGAATCCTGTCCCCTTCCGTGTCATCGCGGATCATATCCGTACTTTGAGCTTTGCCATCGCCGATGGGGTTGTTCCTTCCAATGAAGGACGTGGATATGTCATTCGCCGTATTTTACGGCGTGCTTCGAGGTATGGCCGGAATATAGGTTTTCTTAAGCCCTTTCTCGGCCAGCTATCTAAGGTTGTTGTCGAGACAATGGGGGATATTTTTCCCGAATTAAAAGAGAAAGAGAAGTATATCCAGGAAGTTCTCAAATCAGAGGAGAGTAATTTTTTACAGACTCTGGAACAGGGGATTCAGCGTTTTGAACAACTAGTATCTCAGGATACCATCCAGGCTTCCAAGGTGATCCCTGGTGAAGAGGCTTTTCGTTTGTACGATACCTATGGATTTCCATTTGATTTGACCTCCCTCATGGCTCGTGAACGAGGTTTTATCGTTGATGAGGCAGCATTTCAAAAATCACTGGAAGAACAGAGAGAACGGGCCAGGGCTCATGCCAAGAGAGACGATCTCCTGCTAAAATATGTTCAGCAAAACTCTTCTTCTTTCGCGAAAACCAAATTTGTCGGATACGATACGGAGGAGATACGCGCCAGGTTACTTCTAGTGCTGGAACAGAAGGTGGACGCTCTTTCCGAACAAAAAATGGTATCCGGTGGCCAGAATGATTCAGAAAAAAGATGGGCTGTTTTTGAACAGTCTCCCTGTTATGGTGAGGGAGGTGGACAGGTCGGTGATCATGGGGTTATTTTTGACTTAACTCATCAACCTGTTGCAAACATTCTCGACACCCAGAAAAGGGAGGAGAGGTTTTTTCATCTGATTCAATTG
Source organism: Leptospira biflexa (assembly GCA_020720805.1). Taxonomy (GTDB): domain Bacteria; phylum Spirochaetota; class DYNZ01; order DYNZ01; family DYNZ01; genus DYNZ01. Next base: position 58,456 of record DYNZ01000004.1, read on the forward strand.
ATAGGAAATGGTTCCTTGCAATCAGGCCAAGAATATTTCATACAAATAGATCGTCATCGTAGACGTGGTGTTATGGCAAATCATACTGCTACCCACGCATTGCAGAAAGCGCTTCGTCTCACCCTGGGTGATCATGTAGGCCAGGCAGGAAGTTTAGTACATCCTGATAGGCTTCGCTTTGATTTTACACACCATAAGCCCTTATCCGTAGAGGAGCTGAGTAAAATTGAAGAGCTTGTCAATGGAATGATACAAAGCTATTTACCAGTTTCGATCCAACATACCAATATGGAAAAAGCCAAAGAGATGGGCGCCATGGCTTTTTTTGGTGAAAAGTATGGCGAGGAGGTTCGCGTAATTCAATTTGGCGATAGTATAGAGCTTTGTGGCGGAACTCATGTACGCAATACAGCCGATATACTTATATTTAAGATCTTAAAAGAGAGTTCACCGGGAGCAGGAATTCGTCGAATAGAAGCGGCTGCTGGTTACCAGGCCGCTAATTTACTTCTTGAGCAGAGTAGAATTTTAGAGAAAGTGGTCAAATCTATGGGAGTGAGCGCTGTTCAACTTCCTGAGACAATACAGATTTTGCAGGAAAAAGCCAAACAACAGCGAAAAACTGACTCTAGCGCAACAACTGAAGCGCTTAATATCAAAGAGATTTTGGAGCAATATACAAAAATCAACCACTTTGAAGTCCTCTCTTTTATTTTTCCAGAAAACACAGATATGGAAATCTTGCGACAAACAGCAGACCGGTTCCGAGATAAAGATGTAAATAGAGTAGCGTTATTGGCAACTCATAATAGTGACAAAGCAATACTGCTTTTTGCATGCAGTAAAGAGCTGGTTACCCAGAATATGGATTGTAATCAATTGATGAAAGTCGCATCACCGTTTATTCAAGGCGGAGGTGGCGGACGTCCTGATTTTGTGCAGGCTGGCGGAAAACGCAAGGAGGGATTGTCCGAATCTCTTCATGCCGCTCAAGATTTTATCTCAAAGATGAAAGGATGAACTAGATTTATGTCTGTAACTTCTTTTTCCTTTGATGTTGTTTCTAAAGTGGATTTACAGGAGCTTGACAATGCAATCAATCAGGCGAATAAAGAAATTTCACAGCGTTATGATTTTAAAGGCTCCGTTTCTCAGATCGAATTAAAAGAGGAGCAGTTGATTTTATTGTCTGATGATGAGATGAGACTAAGAGCGGTTATCGATGTATTACAGAGTAAATTGATCAAACGTCAGATTAGCCTGAAAGCTCTTTCGTATGGAAAAATTGAGCCAGCTGCAAAGGGTACTGTCAGGCAAACAGTGGACATCAAACAGGGAATCGATAAGGAGGCGGCTAAAATCATCAATAATATGATCAAAGATTCAAAAATAAAAGTAAATAGTCAGATTCAAGGCGAACAGTTGCGGGTGACGGGGAAATCAAAAGATGACCTTCAAACTGTTATTCAAATGCTCAAATCTGCTGACCTGGAAATAGAGTTGCAATTTGTGAACTTTCGATAAACCGATCGAAATCCTTATCTCAAATAGAGATTCCCGAAATAATACCATACCCATCCAAAATAGAGGATGCCTGCCGCAGTTAACCAGGAGAAATTCTGCTCAAAGAATCTTTTTAGTCTTTGTGCCAGTCTGTGAAGCAGCTGGAGGATTAGGAAAAAGATCAGTATCTTTGCAACGATGAATCCTCCTAAAAAAGCAAAGAGAGCTGATTCGACCTGCACTGATTGGATAAAGTCTGGTGTAAAATGCCAGAGTTGACCTAATGTGTAGAACAGCAACGGTTCCGGTAGTGGTAGCAGAAGGAAAGCTATGAAAACTGAGGGGGTATTGTAAGATAGGAAATAGCTAAGGCTATTTGTTGCGTTTGCAGTGTAACCGGAAAAAATAAGAGGCAATCGCAAATCCAGAAAGCCAATGAGACTGAATATGGCTCCGCTTGTGACCATTAGCACCGATAGAAAAATCAACATTTTTCCTGTTTTTTGTAATTGGACAAAGACAAGGGGGGCTAGCAGGAATACCAGCGGTAAGGGTATTGCAAAAAAGTGCAGAAGGATCAAGGCCCAGAGAAACCAACGAAATCCTTTTTTTTTGGTCCATTTTAAAATTAAATGAAAGAAATGTCCAAACCAGTCTTTGTACGTGGGTATGACATAGATTTTTTCATCGTCAGTATTCTCTGGCAACCATGGCTTCATGTTGCTCTCTCCATTTTCTGTTATTGCGTTTTCAGTAATGCTGTCATTTTTTCTTGTAATTGTTCAAATATCATATGTTGTGGTGCGTTTGCGTTGATTATTTCAATATTCTTATCCCATTTAATAAGGTTTAGATAGATTTTTCGTGCATCTGTTAAAAATGATATCTTTTCAAAATAGGTTATAGCATGTCCCCTCTGAGAGATTCGTTCCAATGCTTGTTCCTCTGGCAGATCGAAGAGAAAAGTTTTTTCTGGAAACGGAAACTGCCTTTTAATATTTTCATTTAATACATAGGCTGCTCCCAGGCGTACTCCTTGATAAACTGCATTGGAGTAAATATACCGATCCATTAAAATAATCTTTCCTGCCTCAATTGCCGGATTGATATTTTGAACTACATCCTCTGATCTATCTAAAAGGATCATATTCAACTCTTCTTCTGCTGTCAATTGTTTATCATCCATGAATTTTTCACGGAGAATTTTTCCTGTGCCATCCAATTTTGGTTCTATCAGGCATGTATGCAGAAGCTTTTTGGATTGAAACCAAGCGCATAATTTTTGAAACTGTGTGCTTTTGCCGCTTCCGTCAATGCCTTCCAATACAAAAAAACCTCGTTTTCGGAGATTTTCCGGAAAAGGTATGGATATCATCTCATGGTTCATAGCTGAATTGTCCTTCCTTTTTGGGATGCTGATTTGTAAATTGCATCCATCAGAACCATTCCCGGATAGGCATGTTTTAATTCAGACTGAAAAATAAATTTTTTCCCTTTACCAGAATGAAAAAAAGCTTGAACCTCTTGATATAGAGCCAAAAAAGGAGCAAGATTGTGATTTGTTCTGTAATTTTGATCCTGCATTAAGCTGTGAAATCCCTGGTAGTAAGGAGAGTCCTGTGCCAGATATAGCTTTTCATATCCATTACCGATCGTAAATCGGCCATGCGATCCCCAGATATCCAATTCAAAATGAAAATAATCCATGATTCCAGAAAATTCAAGGTGTACAGATACACCATTTTCGTCCATAAGATTGGCCGTGATCCATTTTTCTGTTCCCGAGATAGGTGTTTCATGGAATTCTCCCCAGGCTCTTACCTGGGTAATGCGTGGCAGAATACGAGTAACAAGGTCAATCAGGTGCGTACCGTCATGTAAAAGAATGCCTCCATGCTTGTTACTTCGCTCCAAGGTTTTCGCACTATTCTTTCCGCTATTGCTGTACACATATCCATTGATCGATCGAATGGTACCAATTTTTTTTCCTTCAATCATGCGAAACAGACTACGGTAGCGTGGGCTGTATCTCCGCTCATGGTTGACCAGAATTCTTGAAGGAGAGGTATGTAGCTGGCTTATTATTTTTTTTGTTTGGGCCAGAGTCATGGTAACAGGTTTTTCACAGACAATCACAGGAATTTTCGCAGTAATGGCAGTGGATAAAATTTTATAATGACTCTCAGTCCAAGTCGCAATGATGAGCAGGTCAGGATGGTTGTTCTTTAAGAGTTTTTTGACGTCAGGATATAGTTGAGCCTCTTTAAGGGGAAATTGGCGGGCGAATTCCTCCAAATTGGTAGCATTGATATCACAAGCTGATGTTATCCGGAAATCTGGGATCATTTGCAGAGCCCCTGCATGCGTGCAGGGTTTTTGACGTTTAGGATCTTGTTCCAGTTTCCAGGCTATCCGTCCGCATCCGATAATTGCAGTTTCGATCATAGGTTTTCATCCATCTGTAACTCTCGTGTATCCCAAAAAATGGATTGCAGTGAGAGGATTTCAAATCCGCCGGCACTTTCAGCGTAATCTTCAAAATAGGAAACGAGTTTATTTGCTTCGTCTTGATTGTGAACAAGAGATGCGGCTATGATCTGCGTGCGTTGCCATTTGTCCTGAAACCCATCTTCTCGAATCGAGATGTGAAATTTTTCCTGAGAGGAGGCTATGATGGATTTAACCCGCTTTCTTTTTTCTTTGAGGGAATGGCATTCAGGCAGGAAAATATCCATCGTGATCAGGTTAATCAACATTACCGGAAGCCTCTATAAAATAGTGCAAAAGAGATAGAAAGGAGGTGGTAGCATGTGCGACATTTAGACTTTGGATCTTATAATCCATGGGTAAGCGGATTTTGCGCACCTTCAATTTACGAAATGATTTTCTGATACCCTTTTCTTCATTGCCCATAACCAGTGCGTAACCTCTTGCTCTTAGTGAAGTGGGTTGCCATCTGAAAATATTTTCTGCGTCGAAATCTGTTACGGTTAATAAAACCGGAATTTCGCTTTCAGATATTTTTTGCAAAAAAGGATGCAGGTTAGATACAGTAACAAGTTGAATCCATGAAAATGCGCCTGCGCTAATGCGGTGCACAGCCGGAGTTATACTGCAACTGCCGTCCTGCCCCTGGACGATAAAATCTACCCCCAGCGCTGCAGCATTACGGCATATAGCTGAAAAGTTTTGAATATCTGTGATATGGTCTAAAATCAGAATCCTGGCATCGCTGGTGAATAAATCCCAAAATTTTTTCTCCGAAAGAGAATGGAGCACTGGGTAATCGGTAAAAAGGATAACTCCTTGGTTGCTGTGTGGCTCTGTAATTTTATTCAGGTAAGAGGCATGCTGAATATCTATCTCAAGGGAAAATTCTTTTATTAATTCTTGCGCTTCTACGGGCATTCGATCCGCTGTGCTTTCACTCCCTTTAGAACGTAAAAAATGAAAGGAGGCGAGAACTTTGTTAAAGAGAACCGAATCTTTGTGCTGGATACTTCGTAAAGCACGGATATACTCTTTGACCGGGTGCTGGCCATATATAGGGAATTGGTTGTTTTTTTGCTCGGGCATCGATACTTTGATCTTTCCTCGATTGTTTCATAAAAATTTGGCAAGGCATCAAGAAGAGATCAAGAAACAACGGGAAGAAAAATCAAGCATAATATCTTGGAAATGTTTGGAGCAAAAATGGCAAAGATAAAGAGTGTTTTCAAGTGCATGAATTGTGGCTATGAGAGCATTAAATGGTTGGGGCGATGTCCTAATTGTGAAGCTTGGAATACCCTTACAGAAAGATTGCCCAAAAATTCGGATGTAGATCGATCTGAAAGGGGAACCCCTCTGGTGCAACAGTTATACCAAATTTCTTATGAAGAGAAGCAGAGGGTCAGTAGTGGATTTGCAGAACTGGATCGTGTTTTGGGCGGCGGCTTTGTTTTTGGGTCAACAATTCTCATGGGCGGAGAACCTGGTGCTGGCAAATCAACATTGCTTTTACAGATAGGAATGAATTTAGCACTCCAAGGCAAAAAAGTATTGTATATGAGCGGGGAAGAGAGCGATAATCAGGTCGCTATGCGCGCGCAACGTATTGGCTCTGGGGAGATACCAGAAAATATACTATTTATATCAAGGGCAGATGTTGAATTTGGTACCCAGGTCTGCGTTGACCAGAATATTGATTTTCTCTTTATTGATTCCATACAAACCGCTTTTCTTTCCGCCATACAAACTTCGCCAGGCAGTATTTTGCAGGTAAGAGAATCAGCCGCATATCTTTGTGATTTTGCCAACAGAAGTGGCATAGTAGTCATTATCGTTGCCCATATTACAAAGGAGGGTAGTATTGCCGGTCCCAAAATCCTCGAGCATTTAGTGGATAACGTGTTATATTTTGATGGGGAACGATCTGATAATTTGCGAATGATTCGCTCCTATAAAAATCGATTTGGAAATATCAATGAAATTGCATTATATAAAATGGAAGAGACTGGATTGTTTGAGGTAGATAATCTTCAGGATTTTTTTGTGAAAATGCACTATCTGGAAAAAACCAGCGGAAGCACCATTGTACCAACTCGCCAGGGATCTTTAATGGTGCTCATCGAAATTCAAACTTTGGTAAATGAGATTGCCTTTCAATCACCGCGTAGGGCCTCAGAAGGAATTGATCAGAATAAGTTACATCTATTGGTTGCCGTCTTAGATAAATACTCTGGAATCAATTTACGAAATCATGATGTTTTCGTGAAAATGGGTAGTGGTTTTATGCAATATGATACGGCAATGGATTTGGCACTTCTTGCTGCAATATACTCCTCATTGATGCAAAAACCGCTTCCTGAAAAAACTTTTTTTCTTGGTGAAGTAACACTCGGTGGTATGGTGCGTCCCGTGAAAAATGCTACTGATCGCTTGGAAATTATGAATCAGGTCGGATGGCACAAGGGTATTATTTCTGCTCATGATAAAGAAAATGCAGCAAATTTTCAGGGAGATTTACTTTTTGTTGAGAGCCTTGACCAGATGCTGCGCTATCTTCATGGGAAATAAATAGACTGATTTAATCAGGGATTCCTTAACTTGGCAGAGATGAAAAATAACGTATATTTCCTACTCTTAAAATTTATTTCAGAATCATGACTTAAATTAGTCTATCATGTAATTAACATAATTGGCAAATATTTTTTTATAATACTCTCTGGTTTCCAGAAATGGTATTGTTTCCCCTAGTAACATGACGTTTTCCGAACTGTAACGTCGTTCCCAAATTATTGCAGTACCTGGTCCAGCATTATAGGCACTGCTAAGCCAGAGAAGATTTCCTCCAAACCGGCGGTTTTGCTGTCTGATATAATTAGTTGCGGAGAGGATGGAAATTTCTGGATCATTCAGGTTGGGGGGATCAAAGCCGAGTCTTTTTGCGATCGGTTGCCCTGTTAGGGGCATTAATTGCATCAAACCTATTGCCCCCGCAGAGGACGAGATACGTTCGATAAAGGCTGATTCTGCTTTCATGATCGCCCAAATTAACTCTGGATCCACATGAAATCTGGATGAAGCAGATTCTACGATATTTTTATATGGCTTGGCAAAGGCGCTCTGCTTAAGAATTTTTTTCAATGTTCCTGAACATATTCGATAATTTCCATGGGTTTTGAAAATTTTTAGTGCTTGCAATAAGCTCTGATCGGCATCGGAAAGATGGCTACTCAGGCTCATGAGCAAAAGATGATGCTGTTCTTTGGAGAGATTTCTTTCTAGGATATCATCGGCTATTTGGTATAATCCAATTTTTGCAAAGATTCCAGCATCAATCGAGGGAGAGTTTTTTCCCTCAAAGATTTTAGACAAATCGGGCAAAAGAATATCATTTTGGGGGCAATGTTGTTTGTATGAGAATGGGTAGGAAATGATCTCCTGCTGTAACCCTGGCATTGCAATAGCCCTGTTAACATCATCATTCAGATAGTGGAATAGAGGTTTACTTGCAAGGAGGATGTTGAGTTTTTCCAAATAGCGAACGGTACTATCAGATAAGGTAAGGTTGCTTTTTTGCAGAATAGGGTTGGTTTTATCTTTTAGCAAGCTTGTAAATTTTTTTCTATTGTTGTTCTGAAGGTAGATTGCAGCCAATAGTGAATAGTAACTGTAATGATCTCGCTGTAGTAAAGGGTAAAGATAGTAGCTAAGATTTTCGAAACGGTTGGCTCCAAGCGAGATTGCTGACCAGAATAAAAGTCGTTCTGTTAGCTGATGAGGAGGAATATTTTTCCATAACTCCTTGCTAAAGGAGGCGGCTTTGATCCAATCCTGGTTTTTTATAAAATGAAAAATATGGTGCCAATAGACGTTATCAATATATGGACGGCTGCTTCTATCTTTCAGAAATATTTGAAAACTCTCATGGAGGATTGAATTTGAGTTAATCGGTCCGCGTGAAGCTAATGTGACCAGTAACTGCAATTTTGTGAAAAATTCACCCTTGTAAGAGTGTTTATTGAATAGGGTGAGTATATCGTTTGCTTGTGAATAGAAAAGTCTATATTTTTTTTTCTGCAATAATCTTCGTTGACTATTGATAAATATTGTTCCGGCTTCTTGCTGATTTTTCTCCCAAATTTTTTCTGCCAATACAGCTGGCCAAGTTGTGTCGATAAAAAAATTTCTCTGCTCTAAACGGGCTTGCAAAAATAGTATATCCTGGTCTCGAATAGCAATACTATCAAGAATTTGTTTCGCTTCATTTTTTAATCCTGATTGAAACAAAATAATGGCAGCTTGGCAAAGAATGGATGGCTCCTGGCGAAATTCTTTGGAATTTTTCGCAATTTCACGGGACGCAATCTTTTTCATCCAGAATGGGTTTTCGCCCTGTAGTATTATTCGGTATTGATCGACTGCTTTTTGAGATTGTCCTTGCTTGTTATAAATTGTGGCAAGTTTTAGGCGATTCACGGTAAAACGTTCTGCCAGATGATGAAATATCGCCGATGCTTTTTCGTATTGTTTTTCAAAAATTAATTTTTCGCCAGTTAGACGCTGAAATTCATTTGATAGAAACGGGTTTTCCACATCAGAAAAAAGATTGATTACAGCCATGCTGCCGTTGTACAAGCCAAAATCCTGAAGAATATCGCTGATATAGATAGCGGCGTAAGGTGCCAGGGGAGAAAGTGTAGTTGTTCTCATGTATGTTACAATTTCCTGATTTGCGATACGCTTTGGTGTAGAGTCTCCCTTTTGGGCGGATGCAGATTTCAGAAAAGCGAACAGTGCTTCCTTCTTTTGGTTTTGTTTCCATAAGGCGTAACCTTCCAGAAAGGATAAGGCGTAATGTTTGGATGACTGTCTTTTTAGGGCTGCGGCAACCGGTATCCACTGCTCCTGCTTTACCCAGGATCTGATTTTCGGGTTTAAATAGATTTTCTGCCACTCTTGAAAATCGATAGCTTTGATTTCACCTCGCCCTGAACAACTTGCGGATGAAAGGAAGAGCAAAAGCGTTAAAAGCACCATAAAAAAGGTTGATTGTAAGGTAGTTTGATTCATGAGGCAGTTTACTTTCTATTTTTTAAAAATAGGGCATGGTGAGATCAAAAATTTGGTTATAAATAGGTTTTCATGTTGTAGTGTTTGCTATTAACAAGAATAAACCGGTTTCCCTTATGGTCATGCTACCCAAATTAACTATTTATATAGCACTTTAGCGCTGCAGGCTTTGGGAGACCAATTTATTTATGACAATTATGCCAGAAAGAGCGAAGAGCTCTTTCTGGGCCATGTAAATCTAAAACATTTACAAATTTTTATCGTATAATCTTAAAAGAATGAGAGAATCATACCGAAAAAAATTTGTTTTTTATTGCCTTTTTCTGTAAATATGGTTTTTATGTATCCAGACTAGTTCGGATACATAGCAATGAAAGTGGAAAAAACACTTTCATTGCAGAATACAACGATCCAAACAGGAATTCAACTATTTTTCTTATTTTAATGGTCTATGGGCACTGATTTACACAAAGAAGAGATTGCGCGTATCGAAGAGGTGGCTCACGAGCTGGCATTAATTTTAAACACAGTAAAGAGTCCTGCTCAGATAAGCCGTATCCAGAGGAACCTTGAATCATTTAGTAATCGATATAAGGAGTTGACAGGGAACGATTTATCGGAGACAATTCTCTCTAAATCGTCCGATTCAAGCCAGGTTTTAACAAAAAGCAGATTTCTGTCTAAAATAAGAATTGAGCGTGCCTCCCCTCATTGTGAGTACCATGAGATAAATCTAATCTCATCCATTGTTAAAGAGTTTGAGGTCAACTACTGGAGCCTTCTTAGCGACAGGCATATAAAGCTGGATTACTCAACGGCATCGGAGCGGGACTCCTATTTTACCAAGCTGGAAGAGTTCAAACGCAACTTAAAATTGATCCTGGAAAATATTGAAGAGGCGCATCGGACCCAGTCTCGTGAATATCTAGCAAGATTAAGAACGATGCGTATCAAACAGGAGAGGCAAATATTGCTTGAATTTCATGATTTCTTTCGTTCTATCAGTCAGTTTCTTGAAAAAATTGTCTTGAATCTTGATGAGGGGAGCAATATCGTACTCAATTCCGACGAAATGGTCACCTATGACCGTCATGATGGAAAACCTTATTTTAAAGGGAAAAGTGTTGCTGAGGCAGTGCGTATGATTTATGAGTTTACAAAGGAGTCCGCAGAATCGATCCGGGTTCCGGATCTATAAACGTATTTCAGGAAAAACATAATTCATGATAAGAGTGAATCAATAAAGGTAAAGATATGGCATTAAGTAGAACATCTTCAGAAATGGTAAATAGCTCTATCGGAGAGGACTCCTTCTTCATGGGAAGATTCCATATCAACGGATCTCTCCGGGTGAATGGACGGTTCGAGGGAAAAACGTTGCAGGCTGAGCAGTTATATGTTGGCGCAACCGGAAAGATCAAAACGAATATTCGCGCTGTTTCCGTGATTGTCGAGGGAATGATCATAGGCAATGTAGAAGCCAGCAGCCGAGTTATGCTTTTGCCGACAGCCCGCATTCTGGGAAATATTAAGACTCCGGAATTGATAATCCAGAATGGGGTAATCCTCGAAGGGCAGGTTACCATAACTCCAAGCCAGGATAGTTCAGCAAAGGAGATGATTGAATCTGAGTTTGGTGATGATTTTATTCCTCAGGTCTCCCTTTTTTCTGAATATCATGATCCGAAAAAACAGAAAAAGAGTTAATGAACGAATCTATGCAACCCCATCCAAGAAAGAGCTCCGGGATTCCTGTTATCGGAATCACTGCTGGCGATCCTGGAGGTATCGGCCCAGAGGTGGTTGCCAAGGCTCTTGAAAATTTAAAAAATAGTGGGAGAACAGGTAAAAAGGGGAGCCTTCCCTGGGATTTTATTCCTGTAATTCTGGGTGACTCACTTTTTTTTGAGTCCTTTCTATCCAACAATCATGATCTTTTCAAAATCCTAAAAAAATTTGATTTAGGAAAAATGGCAGGGGCTCTTGAGGTTTTATTGCGGAGCGGCAGGGGTATCTTTCTGGATCTAGGCAACTCTTTAGAGCACAAAACCATAGGAAAAAGTACGGACGAAAATGCCAGGGCATCCTATTCCTACTTCCGTACTGCGGTAGAATTGGATCAAAAGGGTTTCCTGGATGGCATTGTCACAGGTCCGGTTAATAAGGGTGCGATTAATGGAGCGGGAATTCCTTTTGTAGGGCACACGGAAGAGTTTATTCGTCTCATCTCTGATCGGGAGCCGGTACGTCCCTATATGCTTATGCATAGTCATGTCATTAATGTCATTCTGTTAACGACACACCATCCGGTTCGAGATATAGAAAAAATTTTGTCCCCTGATCATAGTTATGAGGCTGTCCAGGCGGCAGCAGCATTTTTACGCATGATCCATAAAAAAGAGCCGCTCATCGCGTTTTTGGGAATTGATCCCCATGTCGGGGATAAGGGAGCAATTGGAACGATTGATCATACTTTTTCTATCCCGCTGATCCAAGAGATGAATAAAAGGGGATTGGCTGTGGAAGGACCATTCGCGGCTGATAGCTTTTTTTCAAAAAAAAATCTTGAAAAATATAATCTTATCATTTCGGCCTACCACGATCAGGGATTGATCCCTTTCAAAATGTTGAGTTTTGGAAAAGGGGTGAACGTTACCCTGAACTTGCCCCTGCGGCGTACTTCGCCAGATCACGGAACTGCCTACGAGCTTGCCGGAACCGGTAGCGCTGATGCTGGCAGTATGGTAGAGGCAATCCAGCTCTGCCGGCTCTGGATCCGAGCTGAAAAGAGCAATCCCGTAATTGGACAAAGTGAGTAAATCTATGCTATCCTCGGAAATCGTTGTTTTTATCTATATCCTCTGGTTTTTGGCAGTTCTTTTCTGGCTATTGCGGCGCGGTATAGAGTTAATCTGGAAGCTGGCTGCGGTTGCTGCATTTGCTGCCCATCTCTATTTTCAGTATCCTGTTTTTTTGAAGGTTTGGCAGGAGATTGAAAGTGATTACGTTCAATTTCTTATGAAATTTACTGTCTCGCTTGGCAAAACCTTTTTTGAACTCTGGAGTGCAATCTGGATGATTGTCATGGTGGCTGTATTCTATATGGTAAATGAGTTGGCTGCTGAAAAATGGGTTAAAACACTGTTCTTTTTAACGCTCCTAGTTTGGGCAATTTGGTTTGTGAATTTTTTTTACGGAAAAGAGATAGGAGAATACCTGGGAAAAGAGATTCCAGCCTTTTTCCCTCGAAATTCCTGACCTTGTAGAAAAACTGCTTGCTAATCTAGGCCGGCAAAACTTTTTTGCACAAAGGCACTTATTCTTAACTATACATCAATAACTTCAACTACCCACCTTTAAGGGACATAATAAAGATACGAATTCTACTAACTGAAAGGGAAAATACCATGAGTCCGATTATGGAAATTGAAAAGGATATCATTACAAAAAATGAGTATGAAATTCCAGATTTTAAGGTGGGGGATACCATCAAGGTTCACCAAAAAATCGTGGAAGGAAATAAGGAGCGAATTCAGGTATTTGAAGGCGTGGTCATCGCTCGCAATAACAAGGGAAATAGTAAGACTTTTACAGTAAGACGAGTTTCTTATGAGGTGGGTGTTGAGCGGGTGTTCCCATTATTCACACCCAGGATCGCTCGTTTGGAGATTGTGAGAAGAGGCCGGGTTCGCCGCGCTAAATTGTATTTTCTCCGTGATAAAATTGGTAAAGCGGGGCGTATTCGTGAGAAAAAAGGGGCATGGAACATTTTGGCCGCCAAAGCCAAAAACACAGAAGCTGCCTCAACTGAAGCAGAGGTCTAATCCCATAACAGACAGTAATCCCCTGAGAAGCCTTGATCAGGTCATAGATTTTGCCGCACTTGGCAACAAGAGGTGGGTGGCTGGAATTGATGAGGTTGGCAGGGGTGCCTGGGCAGGTCCCATGACTTTGGCAATGGTTATAAGAGCTGTTCCAGAGGCCTTTGTATCACTGGATAAACGGATTACAGATTCCAAGAAGGTTCATCTAGGAGTGCGACCGGCATTAGCCAGGATGATTAAGAGTAAAGCCGCACTTACCAGATTTGCCTGGTGCCGGTCGGAGGAAATCGACCTCTATGGATTAACTCAGAGCACCATTAGCGCGGTTATGTACCTTCTCGATAAGGTTCCGAAAATAATGCAGGGCGATTTAATGGTTTGTTTGGATGGTCGCTGGAACATTTCCCATTCCATACCTGTCTTATCCATCATTAAGGGAGATTCGCTTGTTCCTGTTATTTCCGAAGCTTCGATTCTTGCTAAGGTAGCCCGTGACCGCTACATGGAGATACGGGGATCAGCATTTCCTCAATATGGCTGGGCTCAAAATAAGGGGTATGGTACAGCTCATCATAAAAATGCTTTGAAACAATGGGGAATATCACCTTACCATAGAAAGAGTTATCAGCCAATTCAGTCGCTTTTAGCAACACCATAGAAAGTTGTACAGATGGAAGCATTCTTTAAATTCATAATCAAATATGCAGTTCTCGTCGCGATTGCAGCTGCAGTGTCGTGGTATTTTTACTATTTTCGACGTAAGGACATTTTTGGTAAATTTGCTGGAGGAATGGTTGTAGCTATTTTGGGCGCCATTATCTTTGATCTAATTTTTACACTTCACTTCATGAAAGAGATTCTGGATTTTTTAACCACCAGAACCTATGTGCATATCCCAGGAGCGTTTTTAGGTGGTTTTCTTGCTCTTTATGTTCTTAACAAGATCAACCACGATCAGGATCGCCGCAATTAACTTAGAAAACGGCATGGGTGATCCAGGCGTTGCTCTCTTTGCCAGGTTCTACCCCCTGTAAAAAGTCTTCCAGACGCAGAAATGGTCGGAGAAATAGCCAGCGCTCTTTTCTTTTTTTACCGATTCCAGGTAATCTGCTTATCGACCCCGAGGAGATAGAGTTGATATAGATTGGGATGGGTATTCCTACCAGGGACCTTTGCTCGTGGTCTATGATACAGAGATCATATTTTTGATAGATTTCAAGATCAGCAAATATTTTACAGGTGATGGGATAGCTAGACAGGGGGCGCCCCAGCGTGTAGCCATTTTCCAGTTTTTCGATCAGAACATTTCTTAGAATTGTGCCCGCAGGAAAGACAAGTTTCAACATTGGTGTATCGATCTCTTCTCGAATCTTCTGTTTAAAGTAAAGAAATCTATTCCTCAACCGAGTATTTATTTTACTGGCCATGCCAGCCTCTGCCAACTCTGTATCCTGGTGAGTCACGACTTGTCGAATGTTGATTCGCCTTAATAAAACGCCTTCTTCTAACACTTGTTTCAAAAAGCGATAGTTCATCTCAAATGTACCCTCCCGTTCGGCTTTTAATCCATGGATTAGATTGATTCCAGGAAGCAAAGCAGGTAGCCCTTCGCGTCGGTGACCGCCGCACTGATTGATAAGATGGACCACCTCCATTGCTTGTACGCTATCCACTTTCAGGCGATTTGCCGCAATTACCTCAGGATCAACACTTTCGATGCCAAGAGCTGCTGTGTCGCCAGGTGAATTCATGGATGCAATGGCAGTAAGGATTTCTCTGGATTCCATAGGAAAGTGGGCAATCGTACCGGGGTTTACATTGTCAAGGTGCAGTAGCTGGATACCAGGCGTGGAACTTATAGCACGATAGAGGTCAATTACCGCTTTGGGTTCTGGTTTTGGGAAACTGGATTGAAATATCTCCAATCTGCTCTGGTAGGCCAGAATATCCGCCTGTCGACCCAAACGAAAAAAGAAGATGCCAACCTCTATCAGAGCGGAAACCTCGCGGTGAATGTCTGCAATTTCGCGGAAATGAACAGAGCCGTATAGTTTTTCTGTGCAGAATGAACAGAATTGGTTGCGAGGACAGCCGCGATAGGTTTCGATTTCAGCGATGATATGGGGATAAAACCGCGCTTGACGGCTGATCTGGGCGCCGAGCAAACTCCAATGGCTGACTTCATGGTTGCTACGTCGGGCTCGCAATTCCAAAGCGTCGGGAATCTCTCTAGTCTTCGTCCAATTGTAGGCAATTTTCTCCAGGTCTCCTGGGCAAATATGGATATTTTGGTGGTTGATTGTCTCTTGTTGCCAGATTCTTGCCAGGGAAAAGGGACCACCAAGAAAAATAGGGCTTTTTTGATAGCGGATATTTTGGAATAACTGCAGAAGTTCGGCGATGGTTCCTATGCGCGTTGCCAGGTATTTGCCGGGGACTGTTGAGCCTCCGAAAATAAAAAGGGCATCGTACTCTTTGCTTAGAGAAAAACCATTATCTCGCAAGGAATCGATATGAATATAATCAATTTCCTCCCAGTCGAGGCCGCCAGCGCGCAGCGCTCCAGCGATATAACGGCTATAAGGGGAGAGAAAGGGTGGAACCCCGAGACAAGTAGGTTCGTCAACATAAAAATCGAGAATGGCAACTGGCATTATGTTTTACCTGAAACATTGTGGATAGAGATTGCCCAAAGACACTTTAGGTTTGTACTATTAAGGTATGGCGATATTCAGTTTTGCATCCTTTTTTTAGCGGAAACGTTATAGCCCCATGCGAATTCTTGTGCGTCCTGGTTAATCTTTAATGAACCCATTCCCGATAATCTAAAATGAGAAGGTGTATTTTTTAACGAATAGGTTGCTGATGAAAGTAAGGAATCAATCACTTTTCACCGGAATGGGGCAGTTTCTGTTAATTCTGTTGGTATGGATCATTGCGACACCCGTGTCCGCAGGGTTTTTAGAGCTGGATCAGAAAAAATCAGGTGAAATGAAGGATAGTTCAAAGCAAGATCGTAACCTCGATCCGCTTGATTCAGGGGATTATACCCCTTCTCTGTTTCAAGGGGATAATTTTCCTGAGGATTTAGCCCGGAATATCCGCGCTGCTTCGACCAGTGGAACCTCAGTGCGCATCTCCTGGGAATTTAAATATCCGGTTGGCAAAAGGCATTACACACTTTTTCGTCACACCGAGCCCATCGACTCTCTTGCGAAACTTGAAAAATCGGAAGTTATCGGTACATTTCCTGCGGATGAAGTAAAAATAGATGACCAAGGATTGCCGAAAGGGCTCTATTTTTATGCGGTTGTTGAAAAAGAGAGATTGATTCAGAAAAAAGTTGATTTTTTCCCGGGTCAGAATTTTACTCAGGATCCTGTTGCGCTAAGCGGCGAAGAGGCGGTACAGAAGAATAATATTGCCATAATTGAAAAACTGCTGGTAGAATTTGTCAATCCGGCCACAAAAAATGTGGGCTCTTTGAGCTGGATCTGGCGTGGGTCTTCTGAAGTTAATTTGTTGATTTATCGTGCTCAAGAGCCAATTGATTCTCAGGAAAAGCTGAAAAAGGCCGAGTTGCTTGTTGAGATTCCAGCAGAATTGCAGAAATTTTTAGATTACACCCTTTATACTGGGAAGCCAAATTATTACGCTTTGGTTGCGCGCAGCGAAAGCGATAAAATGCAAACAAAACAGGATCAACCTGTATTGCTAATTGCTGATCAAAATTATTCTACCAGAGCGCTGCGCACTGACTCTTTGCCGGAAATGCTGCTGCTGAATTTTGATGCAAAAATGGTTAAAACCGATGAGCAAAATCAATGTCAGGCGCAGCTATCGTGGCGTTATCCAAAGGAGATGCTCTCTCCGAAGCAATGGGAGGTGCGTATTTACCGCTCCATGAAAACCATCTCATCGGAAGCGGACTTGCAAGCAGATATGCTGGTTGTTGAGATGAATGGAGCATTTCAAAAATATACAGATATGCCATTGGATTGCAGCAAACCCTATTACTATGCCTTGATTCTTGGGACCGGGAAACCGCTGACCTGGTTTACAAAGATTGACGCGAAGCGAAATTATCTTCTTGTCTCAAAGAGCAGCAAACAACAAGCTCCCGTAATCAGCCAGGATCCACAGGATCGGACGAAAAAGCCGTCAGGTTCTATTGCGTCCTATACCCAGATATTCTCCTCATTGAGTGCTAAGCCTGATGCAAGGGGAGTGCAAATCCTGTGGCGCTATCAAAAGCAAATCCCCGAAAGATATCAAAAGCAATGGATCTATATCATTCGTACTGATGAGCCGCCAATCGATTTCGAGACTGTGAGAAATCATGGTGTGATTGTTCATGAATTTTTAATGAGCAGTGGATTAGAAGCTTTTATAGACGAAACACCCATTGAACGTAAGGTTTATTATTATGTCTTATTGATTGGGCCAGGAAAATCCAGGGTGACACCGCTGGAATATCGGACTGGGTATAATGTTTATGCGCAAGGAGTGATTCCCTTTTTGGAAAAATCCAACCACAATGCGAATGGTTCCTTGCAAAAGAGAGACCCCAAAAAAAAGAGGATGTTTACGCCAGCCGGGCAGCTTGATATGGTGGAGTTAAATAATATTCTAAATGATTATTACTACCAAGGACAGTATTCCCAGAGTTACCGTAAACTGGAGATTTTTATAAACAATGCAAATCGTATTGTGAAAAGTAAAGCCTTGTTATATCAGGGTCGATCATTGTACAAGATGGAACGATACAGGCAAGCTTTGCCTTATTTCCTGGACAGGGATGTTCAGGAATTATACCAAAAAGAGGCGCTTTTCTGGCAACAGGCTATTTATAAGAAACTGAGATAAAAAGGAAACCCAAAATGAAAATGGCAACGCTAATATCAGGTATCCTAATGGTTGTATTAGGAATTTTTTCATTAATATTCTATGATCACTATTGGTCGCCAAAGCGTCAGGCTGAAACGATGTTGCGCGAAGCGATTCTCATTGCAGAGCGCAAGACTCCTGAGGCTACCAATGATGCGCTAAAGATTCTTACATCGATTTATGCAAAATACCAGGAGTTGCCTGTTGCCAGCAGGGCGTTGATGCACATCGGTTTGGCTTATGAAAAACTGGGATTAAATGAAAGCGCTCTTGAGAAGTATAATTTTCTAAAAAGCAATGCGCGGGGATTGAACAGGAGTGAACAGGATCTTATTAGCAAACGAATTGCCCACATTCAAATTTTAAGGAATTATTCCGATGAAGCTGTTTCTCAGTTGTACCAGCTATTGAGTCGAAGTACAGATATGAGGTTTCGGAGTCAGATTTACACTGAGTTAGGAATGCTATATTATAAAGAGGGTCAGTTGAAAAAAGCCCTTAACGCCTACTCCATTGCAGAAAAGGAGTATGGCCACAATCGCAATGCGACTCTCGGAAAAGCACAGGTATTAAAAGCGCTTGGTGATCACGACCAGGCATTTGGTATCTATCAGGGTTTTCTCAAATATGGCTTTGAGGGTTCGGATGAATCTAAAGAGGTCAGCTTTCATTTTCGTAATCAGGCGTACCAACGCGGTAGAGAAAGTCTGGAGAGAAAGAGTTATTGGCAGGCAGTCAGATATTTTCGCATTGTTTTGGATAAATTTCCGGCAAGTCAAGAAGCATCGCAATCGCTTTACTGGATAGCAGAGGCCTATTTTGGATTAGGAAAATTTTATCCTGCAATAGAGTATTTTAAGCGTGTAGCCGTTTTGGATAAGCATGACAAAAAAGATGACGCTTTATTCAAATTGGGAGAAAGCTATTTTGAGTTGAAAAAATTTGAAATTGCTGCAAAATATTTCAATGATATTATCCGTTACTATCCTGGAAGCTCATATTTTAATCTGGCAAAAGAGTGGAAGGAACAGTGCGAAAATGAAATTCTAAGCAGAATGAAAAGCTCGCAGAGAAATGTGCCGCTGCCCGAAGAGCGCACCTTTTCAAATCAAAAAGATGAAACGGATATAAGCCAGGATGAACCCCGCAACCATAGCGCAGGTAATACCAAAGTAACAGCTCCTTCAGGTAAAGGATTTACGGAACTTTGAATTGGGCCGAACACCTTCGTGGCTATTTGTGTCCACGAAGGTGTCATCCCCGTTTTACTCGCGGTACCATCTTGTACCCTGAGGTGTATCCTCAATGATAATGCCATCCTGCTTTAGTATGTCGCGAATTTCGTCAGCCCTCTTAAAATTTTTATCTGCTCTTGCTTTCTGTCTTTCCTGCACAAGATTGTGAATGGTTTCGTTCCTATTGTCGGAGTTTTCCTCCTGTGTTGGAAAAATAAACCCAAAAACAGCATCTAGGGACTTTAGGTGAGAGATAAGCGCGCTAACAGAGATGTCCCCTTCATTGACCGGCTGTTCCAATGCCTGGTTTGCAAGATGAATCAGGGAGAAGAGTACCGCGAGTGCTTCTGATATGTTGAGATCTTGATCCATTGCCGTTTCAAAATCCTGAAGGTGTTGCTGTACTGTGATTGTGGACAGAAGGGGGCGCTCTACAGGTACCTCATAGAGGCGCCGGGTTAAACTATCAATTTTTTTAAGGGCATGGCGCGCTGATATTAATCCATCCAGAGTAAAATTCAATTTTTTTCGGTAATGTGCTGAAATGAGTAGATAACGTATTTCTCTTCCCGTATAACCCCGTTCAATCAAATCATTTAATGTATAGAGGTTTCCTAGAGATTTGCTCATTTTTTGATTTTCTACTAAAAGATGTTCAACATGGAGCCAATAGCGCACAAAGGTATGATTGCCGCAAGCTTCGCTTTGTGCGATTTCATTCTCATGGTGAGGAAAAATAAGGTCAACACCACCGGTATGGATATCCAGGGATTCTCCCAGAATCTCCTGGGACATGGCAGAGCATTCAATATGCCAACCTGGACGACCGGCTCCAAAGGGGGTTTCCCAGAATGGCTCATTTTCCTTCCTGCTTTTCCAAAGGACAAAATCGCGGATGTCATCTTTATCATATTCATCAGCATCATAACGAGTGCCGCTTTGTAAACCTTGGGTGTCGATTCTTGAAAGGCGGCCATATTTGGGAAATTTTGCAATTTTGAAATATGTGGATCCATCGCTTTGATAGGTGAAATTCTGTTCATTCAGTTTTTCAATAAACTTCACCATATGCGGGATGTAATCGGTTGCTTTGGGATTGTGTTCAACCGGTTCGATATTTAAGGATTTGCAATCCTGAAAAAAGATATTGGTATATTTGGTGGTAAAGTCTTGAAGGGAGAGATTCTTTTTTTGAGAACCAGTTATTGTTTTATCGTCAATATCAGTGATATTCAACACATGGTTTACCCCATAACCTTTATATTTGAGATATCGACGCAATAAATCATTAAAGATAAAGGTTCGAAAATTGCCAATATGCGCATAATTGTAGACAGTTGGACCACAGGAATAGATTTTGACCTGATCTGGATTTTGCGGTAAGAATGTTTCAAGCTGCCGGCTCATAGAATTGTAAAATTGCAGTGTCATAGGATCCTCAACATTGGCTCAAATTGAATATGAATCAAATCATAAGAAAACCTTCCGAAATCAACCAGTTTTTCCAGGAAAATGGCGGTGCGCCGTTAAAAAAGCTGGGACAGAATTTTTTCATAAATGAGGCTTTGCTCCGCAATCTGGTTCAGGAGATTCGCGAGCCATCTATACAGAGAATACTGGAAATTGGACCAGGATTCGGTATGTTGACGCAGCTGATCGCAATGCGGTATGGACGGTGCCGTCCAGAGGTGTTTTTGTTGGAAAAAGACACAATGCTTTGTAAATACCTCCAGCAAACCATTCCTGTTGCGATCCACGATGTTCCGATGCAGATTGTATGTGGAGATTTTTTAAAGCCCCCTCAGGAGTTTTTGGATGTTATCGACTTCTGGAAAAAAGAGCAGCGGGAGCGCAGCAATCAAAATTTACCGGCGTTTCATTATCTATTAGCAGGAAATTTGCCTTACCATATTAGTTCTGATGTATTACTGTGGATGCTTGAACAGAATTTATTTTCCTCCGGTTTTTTTGTTCTTCAGGATGAGTTTGTGGAAAAACTGGTGCGTCCTGGAAATAGATTAAACCATTGGGTCTTAGCGCATGGTTCAGTTACAATTTTAAAAAAAATAGATAAAAATAATTTTTTTCCAGTCCCCGGTGTTGATAGCAGGGCATTTTTATATCAACGGGATCAAAGTCGAATAGATGTTTTTCTACAAAAAAATGGATATGCAATTTCAACCAATCAGTTTTTTAAGGCTCTGGAAAAAATATTAAAAATCCTTTTTTGGGCCAATAGAAAAACGGTTCAGTCTATATTAAAAACGAATCCCCATCAACCATACGATGTTAACGTTATCCAACGCTGGCATGAGGTTTTTGCTATCGATTTTCAAAAAAGGCCAGAAGAGTTGGAAGCGGAAGAGGTCTGGCAATTGGCAATTGGCTCTCTTTTGTTCCTGAAATAGAGGTTTGGTTATGGCTAAAATTACTTTGGACGAAAAAGGAATGGAATTTGATAGAAAATGGTTTCCTTCCTGGTTTCCGCATCCTATGTCGCCTGCGCGGGATAAGGCTATTCATTTTTTCTCGAAAATTTTGGCGGTAGCTAATCCTGCGCAATACCTGGGCGATGAGTACCAGTCCGTTCAGAAAGATCTGGCAAAAATGGAAGTGCGTATTGCGCTATCCTATCCAGATCTTTATGAAATTGGTATGGCGAATAGAGGAATCGCCTTATTATATGAAGCGGTTAATCGGTTAGATTTCGCGTATGCTGAGCGTGTTTTTGCGCCCTGGCTGGATATGGAAAAACTGCTTCGCTCAGAGAATTATAAACTCTTTACTTTGGAAAGCGCTACTCCTGTTGCTTTAATGGACATCTGGGGTTTTAACCTCAATCATGAATTATTGATAAGCAATGTTTTGCTCATGCTTGATCTTGCTGGATTGCCTTTGTTGGTCGAGCAACGTAGCGAAGAGGATCCTATCATTATCTTTGCTGGTTCCGCTTCTTCAAATCCTGAACCGCTCAGGAGATTTGCCGACCTTTTTTTTATTGGTGAAGGAGAAGATGCTATTCTTGAGATTTGCAATATCGTTAGAGATTCTAAAAAGAGAAAATTATCGCGAAAAGCAAGAATTCAAAGACTTTCTGAAATCATCGGCCTTGGGCATCCTAATATTGATAACAATCGAATTGCAAAACGGTATATCACGAATCCTCAAATGCATTTGATTGAAAAGCCCATTTTGTCGAATATAAAAATTTCACAAAATCGAATGGTAGTCGAACTTGCCAGGGGATGCGGTTGGGGTTGTCGTTTTTGCCAGGCAGGCTTTATTAAAAGGCCTCTTCGGAATTTTCGAAATGTGGATGCTGACGCAATCGTCCAGAAAACTAAAGAAGCAGGTTGGGAAGAGATTAGTCTTAATGCATTATCGATTGGAGATTTTCCTGGATTGGCCGATCTTATTGATTCATTAACCGAAAAGGCCTATCCTGCCGGAATTTCAATAAGTTTACCATCCCTGCGTATAGATAATGAGAGTGCTGACATCATTGAAATTACAGGAGGTGTGCGCAAGAGTTCATTGACATTTGCTTTGGAAAGCGGCTCCTCCTATATTCGTAATGTGATTCGAAAAAATATTGTTGAAGAAGATTTATATAAAATGTCCTATATTTTTTACCGAAGAGGATGGGATATTATTAAAATCTATTTTATGTTAGGTTTGCCAAATTTTCACAATATTGATGAAGCTGGTGAAATCATCAGGGTTCTTGATAATATGTCAAAACTTGCGTCAGCTGTTTCGCCTCGTAAAAGAGTTCATGTTACAGTTTCGCCGTTTGTGCCTAAGGCGCATACACCATTTCAATGGGTAGCCATGCAAT
The DNA here is from genome assembly GCA_020720805.1 of Leptospira biflexa. Taxonomy (GTDB): domain Bacteria; phylum Spirochaetota; class DYNZ01; order DYNZ01; family DYNZ01; genus DYNZ01. Next base: position 81,300 of record DYNZ01000004.1, read on the forward strand.
CTATGGAGTATTTTGAAACTTCTCTTCGAAGGATTCGTGCACAGGTCAGCAAACGGGTGCAGGTTAAATATCATGACCCCAAAATGTCTATCTTAGAATCGGCGCTTTCGCGTGGTGATCAATCCGTTGGCAGTGCCATAGAAAAAGCGTATCAAGATGGTTGCCGCTTTGATGGTTGGAGCGAAACGTTTCATTACTCACTTTGGCAAAAAGCCTTTGAAGATAGTGGTTTGAATTTACTTTATATTGCATCTCGTGGTTTTGATATCACTGAACCATTGCCATGGCAATATATTGAGGCAGCTCATCAGAAGCAGCTTCAATATGATTATTTGAAATCAAAAAAGATCAGTATGGAAAATAATCATAAAGATCCTGATCAGGATATTATAATGGGAATTATAGAACACCAAAAAAGACAAATTGGAGGGAAGAGCAGACGTAACAATCCAGAAACCACATTAGGCTTAGAAGAAAGGCAACTCATTGAAAAAAAATGGATCATATCATTTAGCAAGCAGGGTGTATTGCGATTTATCTCTCATTTAGATTATTTGGAACTTGTCAAATCTGTGTTAAGAAGAGCCGGATTGCCTTTGACTTTGAGTCAAGGATTTCATTCCAGAGAAAAAATAACATTACCGCCGGCGCTAAGCCTCGGTATCAGCAGCATGGCTGAACCATTTTTAATCTCGTTTTTTTCAAACCAGGATCTTGCTACGGATGAGGTGCGACAAAAAATACAAAGTCAATTACCTCTTCAAAATAGAGTAGGGAAGATCTACCCTTGGGAAGGAAAGTTAATTTTTGATAACGTGACTTATTATATCTATTTGCAAGAAAAAATTTTTGAAAATACGGATCAGCAATGGCTATATGAAAGTTTTTCGCAATTTATAAAGACAGGAGAATACCACAAAGAGAAAAAAAGTTCTGGAATGAAGCATGGTAAAAGAAATCGAACGATTCAATCTTCAATTCAAACATTAAAGAAAATTATTGAAGCAGTACTGGAAACGAACATCGAGAGATCTCTGGCATCCTTCCAGAAGCCGTTTGCTGAATTCAAAATAAAATTAAACGATCAAAATGCGATAGGTATTGCAGCAATGTTAAATCTCTACACAATGCAAACATGGGACTTACCATGGCATCGTTGCTTTTTTGTAGAAAGGATTGCTTTAAATGGAGAAACTTTTATTTAAATTCAGCAATAATTCATTCAGACATTTCAGGGCGATGCTAGTGAAAGGCTTACAAAGATGATTGGTCTAGCTCGATATTAAATTTTTTTACCATTTCCGGAACAACTCGTTTTATTTCATCATTATATTCGCTGTTTTCATCGGGAAAATGTTGAAAGGAAATAGCAAGACTGGCTATTAAAAATTTATATTCCAGAAAAAATTCCGATTCTTTGTTTTGAATGAATGGAAAAAGCAGTAGAATCAATTTATGAATAAAAATGCTTTCGTGGGGATTCAGAAAAAATGCCTCGATAATTTTAATTTCTTCGTTAATAAAGGCCAGAAAAACATAGAGCATTAGTTCCTCAAGAGATACAAAAGTACTGTCTTCGATGAGTTGTTCTGCTGTTATTTTTTTCTGTTTATAATTCTGAAGCTGCCGCAAATTGTCTGTAAGTAAATTTTTATCATCACCAGGAAATCTTTCGGTGTGCTTTTGAAAAAGTTTTTGCGTAAGCAGTTTGTCACCATTGTTGGCTGCGGCAATCACTCGGTAAAGGGAAAGCAATCGAATTCCTTCATTTTCTTCAACTTCTCTTTCGTTGCCGGTCGGTTGATACTTGTGAGCAGAAATCTTTCGGAGCGTTTTCTGCGCATGCCGTTTCTCCGCATATTCCTTTAATTTGTCACCAAGCCTTTCTCGATTATAGGCAAAGATTTCCTCCAGAACAGCGTATATCGAGGCACCTGCCCGGCTGTGGGGATTGTTATTCGTGACATGTTTTACAAATCCCTTTAAAAAATTATCTTTGTCTAAATTTTGGCAAACCAATAAATCGCCAAAACGTAGATTTTCCTGAAAAAGGGTGTGAATTTTATATTGGCCAGGAACATGAATAATTCCTTCATCGTTGTAATCTTTGAAATATTTTTTATTTTCAAAAATTAATTTTGATTTTTCAACGACATATTTAAAAAAATCGAGACTATAATCCGATGCCTTGCCATAGCGGTTAAAAAGTTCCTGATCTGGTTGAATTCTGGGAATATGTTCCGTGGTAAGGTATTCTAGTTTCATTATTCAGGATCCTTAAAATTGAGGCAAACTGCCAATGAATAGTATATACAAGGCAAATAGAATCAGAATGGATGCGCTAAACAAACGTATTTGAAATTCATATTTTTGTAGGTTTTTAATTCTGGTTCGAAACAGATGCGAAAAGTAGCCAATGGCAAGTATTGGAATTGCAAAGCCTAAAGAGTACACGAAAAGAAAAAATATCCCTTTCCAGACCGTTGCCTCCGCCGCAACCATAGCTAAAATCGATGATAGTACAGGCCCTATACAAGGAATCCATATAATTCCTAGTGACATACCGAGGATCAATCCTGCCCAGAGTCCATTTGTCTGAATGTGAAAATTTGAGAACCAATACATTCCTTTGAAAATATTTTTATTGAATAATGTTAATAATCCAAGTAAGAAAATCAGGATTGCTCCACCGATCTCTATACTGCGAATATGGCCGGAAAAAAAGGAACCAAATGCAGCACTTAGACCGCCCATGATCATAAACGTCAAGGAGAGGCCGATAGCAAGGAGCAGCGGTCGCAAACGGTGATCATCGGATCTGCCGGCTACTACTACAGGCAATATCGGTAAAACGCATGGCGATGCTACGCTGGCAAGTCCGGCTCCTATTGTTAAAAAAATTTTAACAAAACTTATATCCATGCTAATTTTATTGGCTTAATTTAGAAAGAATTGCCTCTGCAGGAATAATTCCTGGAGGAAACCTGTGCACAATCTGTCCCTGTTTATCGACTAGGATCATAATAGGTAATGCGCGTATGCCATAATGATAAAAATATTGTCGATCATTATCAGACGTTGTGCTGATATAGATAAGCTTTGCCTTTGCTTCTATAGCTAGTTGGTTTTTTTCCAGAATCTGATTTTGTACCTGGCATGGTTCGCCTGCCGGATTTATGAAAAAAAGAAGACTCTGCTTATTTTCTGCGCTGTTTTGGGAGATCTGTTCCTTAACCCTGTCCTTTGGCAACTGCTTTCCGGATGGAGAGCATGATGAAAAAAGAGTTATTGTCGTTGTCCAAAGGATAAGTTTGATTAGATTCTTCTGCATGCTTATTCTATAACCCTGTTTTTAATTTTCTGTGTACTTAAAAGAGTAATTTGCGACCGAAAAGATATCTCCCTGTATCAGGTAGGGACGATTACCAGTATGCATCTTAAAATTTCTTTTATTTAATTTTTTCAGGTCTATAACAGGTACAACTTTACCTTGCATAAACTTAGGATTGATGATAACCGGTGTTTTCAATGAAAATTCCGGGATAGAGAGATCGTTTTCTTCGCCGAGGCCAATACTGAGACTTTTTCGATCCATAATGGATAAAAGACGTGGTTCATCTTTGTAGCGTTCATTGTTCCAATAGGTCAGATAACCTTTCAAAATTAATTTTTTTCGCCGCCAATTAAGATAGAGAATCAATAAAATGATAAGAATTACGAGAAGAATAGCTACGAAGATCAAGAAATATGTCCAGAAATTGCTTGAATCTGCCGCTACGATATCTTCGTCGATTTTTTTATCTAGTTTTTCCGTGACTTCGCTTATTTTGTTATCAGCCTTTGGATCTTTTTGTATATCAATCTTTTGGACTGTTGCCTTGGGGATGGCAGCTTTGATATCTTTACTGATTCTTTCGTCAAGCACGCCGAGGGCGATATAATGGACAAACCAATCTTCAATAGTTTCTTTGCTGTCTTTTTTGATATAATCCTTGAGAGAAATTCTTTTTCTGCCTTGCGGAGGTTTATCATAACCATCCGAGAGCACAATCGCAGAAATATAATGATTGGGATACGATGCTTTTAGCTTTTTATATTGGTCATAGATTTTGGCTAGCATATACGAAGTGTAAGTCGCTTGACCATTCGCCTCAAAGCTTGAAATAATTTTCAATATAGGCTCTTTGGTGTCCTCTGATTTGATTATGATTTCCGGGAAAATTTTTACATCCTCGGCAAAGGTTGCAAATTGTACAATATCACCAGGTTGCAATGGGTGTATAAATTTTTCGAGGGATTTCTTTACTTCATCAAAAATATTGGATCCTGGCGAGCGCATACTGGTGGAAATATCAAGGACAATGATGACAGCCTTTTCAGGCCGCTTCGCAATTTTCTGCTGTTCTATTTTTTTTTTATCTTCTCCTGAACAGGAAAGAAGCAAGACGAGCGAAAGCAGTAGGCTGATCAGGGGAAAAGTGTGAAAAAGGGATGATTGTCTGTTTGTGATCATAAATTTTTCTCTTTTTTGCTATTAAATTATTGCAAAAATCTTAAAGTTTCCATCTATTGTAAAAGAAAGATCAGAATGTCAAGAAGAATTGAAACTTCTTTGATAATCAGGTAAATATAGACAATGGAAATTGGTTTTTCCTAACAGTTTGTCTTGGAATACCATTTTTATTGGGATAATTTTATAGGAATGTAATACCAGTGCCTTTTATACAGTTTATGTACTGAGACTTTCGAATGTTGCACAGGATGAGGTTAAAATGGCAGAAGAATTAAGCGCTCAGGAGCGCGAAGAGCTGGAAATGCTGCGTCGTGAAAAAGCGATGAGGGAAAAAGGGGGGCTGACCCTCAAGGTGAGCCAAAAGGGAGCGGTTTCCCTGTATGGATTAGGGCGCTATCCTGTAACCCTTTATAAAGAGCAGTGGGAAAAAGTATTGGAATTTACGGAGCAAATCCGGATCTTTCTGGAGCAGCATAAAAATGAGTTAAAAACAAAGGAGTAGTTTCTTTGATTTAAAAATCAAAACTGCTCTATTTCATTGGGTACGTCTTCGGGTTCCAGATAGAGCAGATCTTCTCTAGTTAGCTCTTTGCGGGATATAAGTCGATTTGCCTGCAGACGTAAAATTTTTTGAAAGAGATTTCTTACGCTGCGGCCGTTTCCAAAATGTTTGTCGCGTGTCTGGTATTGTCTCTGAATCACATTGATGATTTTTTCTCGCGCTTCAGGTCGCAGTTCATAATGTTCTTTTTTACAAAACAGTAGAAAGATCTGGAATAACTCATCTGGATTGTAATCTTCAAATTGAAAAAAATTAACAAAGCGGCTTTCTAGGCCAGGGTTAGAATGGACAAATTTTTCCATCTCTTCAGGATAACCAGCGACGATAACCACCAGTCTATCCCGATAATCCTCCATCCTTTTGAGTAAAGTATCGATAGCCTCCTTGCCAAAGTCGGTTCCCTGGTCTGCAGATCTATTGAGGGCATAGGCTTCATCGATAAAGAGCACTCCATCCAGAGCTTTTTGGATGATACTGTCCGTTTTTAGCGCGGTATGTCCAATATATTGGCCAACTAAACCGGATCTGTCCGTTTCCACGGTGTGTCCACTCTGGATAAACCCCATTGCTTTGAAGGCTTTTCCCAGGATTCGGGCGACAGTCGTTTTACCTGTCCCCGGATTTCCTACAAATACAGAATGATAGGAAACAGAGCTATAGGGAAGGTTTTCTGCAGAGCGCTTTTTTTGAATGGCCAAGAAATTTATTAAACTTTTGATATCTTTTTTTATATTTTCCAGCCCTATGAGAGCATCTAATTGATTCAGGATCTCCTGCAATTCGTCTTGTTGGATTGTTGCTGTCTGGGGTGCATTTGCGGCCGCGCTGGTTGATGAAGGTTCTGGTTGTCGTTGTGAGTGCGGAAATAGCTGATTTTTTACTGAGGTCATCGTTTTATCCACAAGATAGTCGAAATTTTCCGTTAGGTTTTTATCCGCTTTGATTACCGTGAGCCAGAAGCGATAAGCATAAATGCGCAAAGGATCGGCCAGTCCTGCTAAAGGTAACGTTAGATCTTCCTTTTGCACCTCCTCCCTGCAACTTTTTAAGATTGGGGTATAATAATTTTCTGGAAAATGGATGTATTTGAGAAAAAAATCTTTTAAGAAAAAGATATCTTCCGGAGAAAGATTGTAATCAACCCAGGAGGCTATCACGGCTAATTTTACAAGAAGCGCATCCAGACTTTTTTTTTGAGCTGGGTAAAGATCGACAAGGTCAAAATAGCTAACTGAGAGTAAATTGGCGCTGGTCAGTATGCTTTCGGAAATAACCGTGTTCATGGCGATTATTGTGAGGTGCGGCTGGAGATGGACTTAGTGATATCAACTCCGCCCCAGAGAAAATCGGCTTCCTTGCCATCTATTAGAAATCGGATTCCGGCTATTGTGCTGTCGTTTTCCTGGATGGTACGGACGATTCCAAAAATAAGAAATTTTTCCAGATCCGGATTTGGATTTTTAATATTTTGTATTGATTTATGAAAATCAATATAGGCAATATTTTTATGAATCCAGACGCGTCGAATCTCGACAGGATCGGAAAGGTAACGTTTTCCGGTCTGGATTGAAGGGGCGTTGATCTGTTCGGCAACGAGAGCTTCAATAAATTGATCTTTTTTCTTGTATGGATAGAGCTCTCTTTTTTCTTCGATCAGTTTTTGCAGACTGGCATCAGGTAAAAAGACCCGCACGGATTTTAGATTGGCATCCTCATGAAAGGATGGAATCAGAAGTGCGAGGGGAAAAGTCTCCGCGAAATAGGTAAAGATGCCCAGATCGAATAAAAAAAGTACGCCGATAAAGATAGATAATCTTTTATGGCGAATGATTTTTTCCTTTTGCGTTCCATACCAGAGACGCAATTTATTTTTTGGATGGTTTTCCGCGGTTGTGTCCATGGTATCCAGATTCCTTCACAAGCCTGATTCAGATTGAACCGATAGTCCCATTTTTTCAGCCTGGATTGTCAATCCAAAAAGATCTGGCCTATGAGATATCGGCCTTCTTTCGAGAATCAGATTTGGCAGGAACTTTGAGATAGCGAAGTAGAGCTTCTCCCAGCGCGTGAACGATCTGATTGCGATACCTTTTACTGGTTAATTTGTTCCTGTCCTTGCTGTTTGAAAGGAAGCCAAGCTCAACCAGGACAGCGGGCATTAAGGAACCCCGCAACACGATAAAATCGGCCTGTTTGATGCCGCGCATTTTTACCGAACCGCCTATTTCGTCGCGCAAACCAGACGCCACCATGCCTGCCAATTTACGGCTTTCGGAGATGATATAGGCATTCAAAAGGTAAAATTCGGCTGTTCCCATCTCCTGGTCTGAGTTTCCAATATTTTGGTAGCGATCAAGTTTACGAAAGCGGATCGTTTCGTTGGATGGGTTGGGCGATAAAAAGAAGATTTCAAGCCCATTCGTTCTGGAGCTTATGGATGAATTGACATGAAGGCTGATAAAAATCGCTTTACCGTGTTTTGATGCGATCTGATTGGCGATCTGGGTGCGTTCATGGAGATCGATGAAGGTATCCTTGTTGCGTGTGAGAAATACCTTTACCCCGGGAAAGTGTTTGCGCAGGTGAAGAGCCAGAGCTTGGGTGTAGTCAAGGGTGATATCTTTTTCTTGTATGAGAGCATTTTTTCTTCGGTTGCGGAAAATCGCGCCTGGATCTTTGCCGCCATGGCCTGCGTCCAATATTATGATAAAAGACTCTGTTGTATGGGGCGGGGATGAGGAGAGATCCGATCCTTTCCGTGGTGTGGCTGTAACGGGTTGATCCGGTTTGATTTGGTTGGTGGTACGCCAGGTTAGGGTGTAACCGCTGCTCCAGTCAGCTTGATTCGGGAAAAATCTGCGACTGAACTCCTGCAACATCTCATAAGGTAGATAGATCTCAGATTTTTGGTGTAAAACCGGCCAGGTAGAGTGCAGTAAGAGAGTATTCGCCTTGTATCTGCCGCTGTGCAGGAGGTAAAATAGGGGAATCTTCTTCTGGTTTGTGCTTTGAAAAAAAACGATACCCCCTTGCCGCTCCGGAAAAAATTTTGTTTGCACCGGAAGTTTGCTGCTGATGGTGGTGAGATTGTAGTAAGGATGGCGTTGGCCATCTTCCCTGGTGACAAATCGAGGAAGAATGGAAGAACTGTCTGCATATACCTGACTGCCAATCGTCATCAGCAGGGCGAGCGCAAGAAGTCGGAACAGGATCAACGGCCATTTTGACATCCTGTATTTTTTATCTTGCCAGGGTATTAGATGGTTGCGACATACTTTCATAGTTCGAATATCGACCTATTTTTCATTAATCATAAAGATAGATCCTACGTATGAGATATTCCCGTTTTGCTGTTTTTTCCCTACTGGTAGTGGCGTTCGCTTTGCAGGGGATTTCCTCTGTCTACGCGGCACGAATAGCTGTTTTACCCTGGAAGCACCTTGGCGCGGAGAGCATTGCTGGCCAGGAGGTAGCCCTGGCATTGCAGATTGGCTTCCGTCATGATTTTCAGGTTGAGGTGATCAGCCCCGAAGATCTGGATGCTGCTATGCAGCGTTTGGGGCTTCGAATTGATGACCACTGGACAGAGGGCGACGCGGTTCAATTCATGGAAATTCTATCCGCAGATTTTCTGGTATTCGGTAATTTGATCCACGACACCACCCAAACCAGCGGTAGTTTGCTTGTCCTGAAAAATACAAGAAATGGAAAAACCGATGTTCTGGTTAAAAAGAGAATATCGGTAGGGCAGATCCAACAGAAACCCCTGGTTCGATTGCGTCATTTTGTGCAGACAATATACAGCTCCCTGCAACCCTTTCTCACGAAAAAGCGAAGTTCCTACTCCTTTCAGGCGATGGATCAAAGAAACCTCGATTTCGTCTGGATTCTGGAATATAAAGGGGCAATGGCCTACGAAATTGGGCGTATGCGCGAGTCCATGGAGATTTTCTGGAATCGGTATCAGACAACTTTTCCTGGTAGCCGTCTTCGGTTTGCCGTTATACCTGTCAGCTCCCAGGGAAGGCCGGCGTCCCGATTTTTAGACTTTACCTCCAGTAAAAAGGAATGGAGACGATTTCTAGATTCTATGCGTTCGATTCCTGTGAGCCAGGGGGGGAGCTTTTCGGAGAGTATTGCCTACCTTTTTAAAAAAGTTTCCTGGTCATCTTCATTAAAAGCGGCCTATTGCTGGACGAATGGTGGTCTGCTACCAGGTTTTACCAGTCTCGGCGCTACCAGTGCTAGGCTACAGCAGGAAAGAATTCTCTTTTTCAGCGGGCTTTTGCCCGGCGCAGGTAAAGCTGATGAGAGCTATTTTCGGGCGCTTTCGGAGAATAGCGGTGGTTCCTATCAGTTTGTTGCAACCTTTATGGAAGGGTATAGCGCCTCGGAACGTTTTCAGGTTGGCGGCTGGGGAGGGCACTGGTTTCGATATTCAGGGCAAAACTCCCGTTTTACGGCTACCCTTTTTCCTGAATTTACTGAGTTCATACGTAGGTGGCAGCTACAGTCAGGACAGTTAGAACAGGATTCTTCCGTCTGGAAATATCTTGGATACAGCAGTGTTGCTAGCCCGAATGTTCTCTTTCAATATATTAGTAAACGGTTTGGACAAGTACGACCAAATCCAAATTTTTCGGTATTGCACAATATAGCAATTCTTCCCTGGCAGCAGGTCAGTGGATGGATGAACTACCATTTACCTGGTCTTGCGATTCCCGGCATTACCAGAAAATTTTTGCTGAAGGATGGGACATTGACAAAATGGATTTCCATACCTGAGTCGCGCACGGAGATCGTGGCCGCGCTTCGTCAGGCTCGCCAAAAAAAAATGCAGATGACTCTTGCCGCCACCTGGGTAAAAAATCTGAGCGATGTCCAGGGATATTCCCTGCTGCCCGATTCTCTGCAGATTTTTCCCTGGGATTTTAAGGCTCCCCAGATCTATCTCCTGACTCTTCAGGATCCCATTCAGGATCGAACCCTGTCAGGGGGATTGGGTTTTGGTCGGCTCTGGTTTTTTCAAGTACATGTTATGGATGAACAGTCCGGTGCAGGCAGTGATGTTCGCGATGATTAGGAGCTCCAGGATTCCATAAATGCAGGTTATCTATGTAAATAGCGCGAACAATCGAGATACCATTTTACTGTATTATCTTGGTAAAACATCCCTCTCTGTGTATCAGGCTACCGGCCCAGATGAGGTGATGATGATACATCAGGAGCGCGGTGTTGGTCTCGTTCTGATACCTTTATGGCATCGAGATCTTGCTTGGAAAAACTCCATCTCGAGATACAATTCTTTAAAGCAAAAATTTCAGGGTAAGCTTCGATTTGTTTTGATCCATACGGAATCGGCAGTGACAGAAGAGAGAATGTTGACCCTGTGGGATGATTTTATCCGGGTTCCGGAGAGAATGTTTGAGATCGGCGCTACCAAGAGCTTTCAGGTTGATCCCTACATTATGGCCGAGTTGCGCGACTCCTTCCGGTTGCTTGATAAACCAAGCGAGGAGCCAGCAGATTTTGATCTGGTAGCCCTGCAGGCTGACAACAAGGACTCATTTACCAGGGTTATATTGGAGAGTAAGGCCATTCGCGAAGTTTTCGATAAGGCGTTGCTGGTTGCGCCGACAGAGGCGAATGTATTGATTACGGGTGAATCCGGAACGGGTAAGGAGTTGGTGGCGGAAATTATCCATAAATATTCCCATAGAAAAAACGAAAAGTTTTTGAAAATTAATTGCGCGGCCATATCACCAAGTTTAGCGGAATCAGAATTTTTTGGATACGATAAAGGAGCATTCACGGGTGCCTACCAGACCAGAAAGGGGTATTTTGAGGCTGCACATAAAGGTACCCTGTTTCTCGACGAAATTAGCGAAACAGAACTGCCTCTGCAGGGCAAACTATTGAGGGTAATTGAATATGGAGAATTGCTTCGTCTTGGTTCAGTGCAGCCGCTACATATAGATGTCCGTGTTCTCGCTGCCAGCAATCGGAATCTGTTGGACGAGGTACATAACGGAAAATTTCGTAAAGATCTTTTTTACAGGTTGAATGTTGTTCATATTCACATACCCCCATTACGCGATCGTAAAGAGGATTTACCACCATTGTTTAATTATTATGTAAAATTTTTTAATGTAAAACATAAGCGCGATGTAAATAAAATTTCACAGAAAGCAAAGCGGGCTCTATTAAATTACTCCTGGCCGGGAAATATCAGAGAGTTGCGAAATACCATTGAGGGTGTGATTGTGCTGAAGCAGGGAGAGGAGATCGTGTTTGAAGATTTGCCTGTAGAAATTCGGGAGGCCGGCCTGCCCAAGCTTGATTTGTTTAAAGATAATATGGATCTCAAGATCGTGCCAGGTGTTTCCTGGCAGCGTTATGAGAAAGCTTTGATTGAGGAAAATTTGCGCTGGGTACATGGCAATCGCAAACTATGTGCCGATAATCTTGGTATTTCAGAACGAACACTATATCGAAAAATAAAGGAATACAATCTGGAATCATGATGAATCAAAAAAAAATTTTTCTTCGATTGAGAATTGGGATTTCATTGCAAAATCAAAGGAAATACCAATTTTTTTTGGGCATCATGATCCTGCTGTTGTCCGTCACGGATCTGTTTTCTGTCCCGGAAAACTGCAATAAGAAATTTATTGAGGTTACCGCCAGAACTATTCCGGCTGTGGTCAATATTTCTGTATGGAAAAAAATGAATAATAACGGCCATGACTCGTTTGCCCGCATCGGCGAAGGCAGCGGTGTGCTAGTGAGTCCAAACGGCTATATCATCACAAACTATCATGTTCTTAACGGTGGTGATCAGTTTCGCGTCACTTTAAGCAGCGGGCGCGAGTATATCAACGCGCCCATCGGACCCCAGAATTCTGCGTTTCTAGCCGATTCCCACTCAGATATTGCGATTATAAAAATTCAGGCATCGCCGGGAGAAAAATTGCCCTCCATAGACCTTGGTGACAGCAATGATCTGCGTGTAGGTGAATGGGTAATCGCAGTCGGCAATCCATTTGGATTGCGCCATACTGTGACATCGGGTATTGTCTCCGCAAAGGGCAGGGTCAATGTCGGCTTTACTGAGTACGAAGATTTTATCCAAACAGATGCGGCAATTAATCCGGGAAATTCGGGAGGTGCTCTGGTAAATTTGCAAGGCGAATTAGTTGGCATCAATACAGCAATTAAAACCAGTAATGGGGGATATCAGGGAGTCTCCTTTGCGATACCGATAAATATGGTAAAAAAAATTTCAAAGTCTCTACTCCAGTACGGTAAGGTTATTCGGGGGTGGATGGGGTTTTATATCCACAACCGCCGATTGACACAAAACCTGTATCAGGATCAGGTTGAGGTGATCTCCGTTTTACCAATGAGTCCGGCCGCGCGTGCGGGGTTAAAAAGCGGCGATTTGATAACCACCTATAACGGTAAAGCAATTCAGTCTTTTTTCCATCTGCGCAACCTCATCGCCACAGCCGAGGTTGGCCAGACAGTGACCCTGGGCATTGTGCGCGGCCGTCAGGATTTTCAGCTAACGGTCACCGTTGGCAGAAAGCCAGACTCGGAGGAGAGCCGACGGCTACGTTTTAAGGCTCTTGAATACTTAGGATTGGAAGTTCAGGAGTTACCTGGCCAAAAAGGGATAGCAGTTCTTTTTGTGCAGCCCAAATCTCCGGCTGCAAGCGCTGGCTTGAAGGTGAAAGATATCATTTTAGAAGTTCAAAGCCGGACGGTGCGGAGTCAAAAAGATTTTTTTGAACATATTGAATCTTTGGAGCCTGGTCAACGTCTCCGAGTTCTTGTAAACAGAAACGGAAAACTTTTTTTGCACCACATTACCGTCAGGCCGCTCGGTTAATCGCTTGCAAGTAAGATCAACCTGTTTGCGCGCTACTAATCCTGTTTCATGATGAGCAGAATTTCTCTGACTACTTTGCAGGCGAGCGCGGAGGAGGCTCCAGACGTGTCATAGATTGGCGCCAGTTCCACGATATCTGCTCCGATAAGTTGTAGCGACTTGAGAAAAGGGATGAATTTGATAAAATCCTGAAAAAACCATCCGCCTGTTTCCGGTGTTCCTGTTCCCGGAAAGATACCTGGATCAAAGATATCCAGATCAATACTCAGATAAACAGGGCGGTCTGCTATCCCTTCCCGGATCTCATCCAGAGAATTTAAATCATAAAGGCAGGAAAGTTTTTGCATCACGCTATACTCTTCCGCGGCAGCGGAACGGATGCCAAGTTGGAAGAGTCTTTTCTCCTGATTCTGGAACAGTGTAAGCGAATTTCCCATCGAACAGGCATGTGAATATTTTTCCCCTTCATATTGTGTACGCAGGTCTGCGTGCGCGTCAAGATGCACAATACAGATATCCGGATGCAATTCGGTGATGCCTGCCAGCAAGGGATAGGTAATGGAATGATCGCCACCAAAAAAAAGCGCCCGATGGTTTTTCTGATAGATCTCTTTTGCCGCAGTCCGCATCACATGAAAGGCGGCTTTACCGTTCGTGCGAGGCAGGAGCAGGTTGCCTAGATCCGTAAAGGTAGTATCTTCCAGGTCTGCGTTCTGGTACATGGAAAAGGTTTCCAGGTTATCCGAATATTTGCGGATGTCATCCGGACCGAAGCGCGCTCCGGGACGAAAGCAGGTACTACTATCGGTTGGCAAACCGAGCAGAAGCAGGCTATCCTTCTGATAAGGCTTTGATCCAATAAATAGGCCCGTTTGAAATAACGAATCCTGAAATAGAAAGCTGTTTTTTCCCATCTTACTTCCAATCCAAAATAAAAAAAGTTCTGATACCCGTTACCACTCTTAACCTTGTGGGGGTGGAAAATACAATTAAGGAATCAACTTTGTTCCGATCTCCATCCTTCTCCTTGTCAAGATGAAAAATATATGAATGACAATCGATTGTTAACCATTGGCGCTTTGCCATCGCGGTTATACTGTTTGCAATGGACTTTGTACCAAAATGACGCGGTTATGGCAATACCCAACCGGTCACTTGTACTGAGCTTGTCGAAGTAAATCTTGTGCTGTGCTTCGACATCTCGACAAGCTCAATGCATAGCAGGCTCACCATACAAGTTTATACTAAAGGCATTTTGGTTTTCGGATATCGCAAGGCAATGCCAGCGATGTCGACGCACCCTTTAGCCAGTATAAAACCCGAGAACCAAAATGTTTCGAGTATATCGAAGCATCGATACTTTTTGGTATAGCGATCCTTCTGCATTTCTAGGTTGGCTTAAAAAAGCAAGCTTAAAGTTGTGTAAAGAATAGGTAAAATGAGGATAATATAGACCAAGGTGGTACCAATAAAGTAGTCATGCGCGTGTTCATGATGGAGGGAAAAAATTCGAGATAGAATGACAGAATAGACCGCAGCTGGCATAAACGCCTGGAGAATCCATATCGCCGAATTTAGGGGGGAGATCACCCAAAAATGGCGCAGCAGCCAGTACAGGAGAATCATGAATGCGGGCAATAGAATAAATTTGAGTAGGGAAAGATGGTACAAATAAGGGTTACGAAAAATCGCAGATGAAAACCGCATACTGAAACCGAAGGAGGCATAAACCAGAATCATATTGAAACCGACTAGCGATAAAATAATGGTGTCTGTATAAGGGGGAGCGGGCACATCAAAAAGATTTAGCAGGAGTCCGGTGAAAATGGCCATTAGCGGTAGATTTTTTTTGCTCCATACCAGCTCACGAATCGAGATGACGCTCGATGTAGATCTTCTGTTTTGAGTAAGTTTCGTGGTATATTCACCATAGGCAAAAAAAACAGTAAAAACAGTTGGAAAAAAATAGAGTACATACACCATGGCCTGTATCATGCCTTCCAGGCCAAAAAGTAAGAAAGCTGTGGCACCACCCATGGTATAACCATGATTTCCTAAGCTAACTCCCAAGGCGAAGGTAGCCTGGTACCGTAGGTCAACTGGGCGTAGAACAATTTTGGCGTAAAAATGGCCAACCACAAGCCCAAGAAGGACAAGGGTTAAACCACCCAGAGGTAGAAAGATATCATCGATTTTTAGTTCAGCGATCCAAAAAATGAGAAATCCAATCATTGTATCAAAGAGAAAAACACTGATGCGAAAACTGAACCCTGTCCAGCGATTTTGTTGAATTTCGTTTGTGAAATGGCGTGCAATTTGCCCTGCCGCAAATGGCAATAGGATCAACACCTGAAAGAGGAGGATTTTTTGAAAAATTGGATTCATAAGCCTTTTTTACCAAAAAATTGTCGAATCCCGAATTGTACAGTTACTTTTTAAGTATCTTGGGGAAAATTGAATCTTTGATCGAAATGTTATACTCGAAGCACTTTGTTTTTCGGGGGATGTACCAATACGCACGAGATTTACTTCGATATTATACCAATAAGTATCGATGCTTCGATAAACTTGTATGGTGAGCCTGTCGAACCACAGCACAAGTTTTGATCAGTTGGACAATGCCATATAGCCGCGTCCGTATCGACCTTGGGTCAACTCTTCTCCATCCGTGGACGTCGGTCGCTCCTGTGACTTCCTGTCACCCGCGACACTCGTGCATCCGTGCACATCGCATTGACAGTTGCAGGATATCCTGACTGCTTGGCATTGCCTTGCGACAATCGAAAACCAAAATGCCTTTAGTATATCTTGCTTTTTGCCGATTTTATGAACAGACGAAACGGAGAATGACCATGAAATCAAGGAAAGTGGGCCTATTTTTAGGCGGATTTTTCAGTTTTTTGCTGATCTTTATTACATTTTCAGCTATCAGTTTTCTTGTGATCCATCGGGGACTTGTAAATGGTCATAAACATCTCTATTCAGGAATCCAGGCTGATGCGGAAAAGCATGCGGTTTCTCTCGCTACTCAGATGGGCTTAGCTGACCCCCTCGTTGCAACCAATCCCCAGTCCGAGCGCTACTGGGTTACAAACTATAACAAACGAATTATAGCAATGGGCGAACCTGTTTTACAATTTCCTATGGCGGAGAATGGTTTGGAACTTTTTTTTCTGGCCGATAATGGTAAGATTGTCAGCACCAACAATATTGACCGACTTATGGGGAATAAGGAGAAACCGGGAATCAGTCAGGATTACAATACAGGTTTTTTTCATCGAGCAACCATTTTAACGAGAGGTACCGGATCGGTGCGCGCGATTCCTGCCGATTATCCTTTTAAGTATGATCTGCTTTTTTCCGAAAAATTACTTGATAAATATAAGCTTGTACGCGACACGAAAAGTGCCTTTTTGCTCTCGAATGTGACAATCTTTTTAGCCCGCTTCATTAATCCAGCTCTGGTTTCTCCCATTCTGGATGCCACTTCCCCAGTTTACGGAAAAGATAACAAGGTAGTAGGAACAGCTCATTATCTAGTTAGTCTGCTGCCTGTATATAGTTTTATCGAAGATTACTTTCAGGATTCATTAAAAAATTTCGCAATAGGTTCGGCAGTCATTTTTTTTCTGAGTTTGCTGGTGGTCGTTATCTTGATGGTGACCCAGGGACGCGACGATTATCAGGTGCTTACAGCGCAAATTCTTGCCGATAGAGATAGCGGCCGAATAGCTTCCCCAAATATTCCAAAGCAGGAAGCTCTTCCCACTTCGCAGAGAAGCAGATTGCTTGAGGCAGGCGCAAAAAAGCTGGCTGAGGAAAATAGTTCAGTCTCATCTGCCGGAGAAACATCGTCAGCGCTTGCTGATAAAGGTTTTATGAATCCAAGTAGAGCCCAGGGTTTATCTGAGCATCAAGCAGGAATGCAGGAGGCGTTATCCCCCGAAGAGAAATATAACCGGGTAGCAAAAGAGTTAGCCGACCTTTCAGATATTCGCCATCCTGATATGAACGTCTTGGTGGATAAAAAAGAAAAGCTTGAAAAAATAGCTACAAGAAATCTAACCGGAACTAAGGAACCTATTTCCGTTGTCATAAAGAAAGAAAAATTATTTTTGGACGCGCATCAGAACCAAGACGCGATTCCAGATGCTATCACGATCAAGAATTAAGGGAACCTATGTCGCAGATGCAGCATTCCATGAAAGCCACGAATATACGCCTGGAAGGTTATATTGATGCTGAAACAAGCATTGATTTTGAAAAAACCCTGTCTAAAATGCTTGAGGATGAGAAGTTTTTTATCATACTGGATTGCCAGGACTTAAAATATATCAGTGACGCCGGGATCGGCGCTCTGATCTCGCTATCCGAAAAATTTGACGAAAATGAGGGGAAATTGATTTTTTATAAACTTTCCCCGGAAATTCAGAATCTAATGGATTTTTTGAATCTTCAGAAAAGTATCTATATTGCTCATACAAGAGAGGTTGCCCTGCGACAATTGGGTGAGTTTGCCCAGGCTTTATCTATCGAAGAGGTAGTCGAGCCAATTCAGGAGCATAGACCAGAAATCGTTTTTCAACCGGATAGAACCGAAGAGGTTCTGCCAGAATTGAAAATATCATCAGAGGAGGAGATCGAAATACCTGAAAAAAACGCGCCGCAATCCAGGCAGGTACCTTTAGGTATTGCCAGATCAAAGGTTACGGATAGTCCAGAGAAGGTGTCCGACTCCGGAGATAACGAAGAGATGGTTGATTTTCAGGATATTGTATCGGACGAGATTCCCTTTCCCGATTTTCATGATGAGGTAAATGTACCGAAAGAAATAAAAGAGAAGCTCTCCACGGATGCTGAGATGCGGGAAATTGTCACAGAAATCTTTCAGGAAAAACCTGAAGAGGTACAGGTGATCACTTGTCCTGAGTGCGCTAAGCTTTCCAAAGTGCGCCAGGCTGGCAAGTATTCTTGTCCGCATTGTGGGCAAAAATTTGAATACACAGCCGATAAAACCATACTTATGATAGCCTGAATTTATGGATTTTCCGCATATTCAATCTGAAACGATTCAGAGAAAACAGAAAAAAATCGCCATTTTGCGGATGGATCTTTTACCGCCGAACGGAACCTTGAACAAAGATCTTCTTGCTGAACTATTAGCTGCTTTGCGCCATGCCACTATCCAGCATGACGCCATGATATTGACATCGGATCATGAAAAATTTTTCTGCAATGGTCTGGACGGCAATGTTCTGTTATCCCAGACTCCTCATGAGAGATATCAAACCATAGATGCCATGATCCAGGCATTTATCGATTTTCAAACCATTGAAAAACCCTGGATAGCAGCTATCAACGGATATGCCATGGCAGGTGGCGCAGTCATAGCCAGCGGTGCAGATTATCGTTATATGAAGCAGGGCAATTACAAATTTGGTTTCTCGGAGCTGCTTCTCGGGATTCCTTTGCCAGCCGTCTATATACTTGGCATTCAACTGCTATATCAAAGCCCTTTGCAAAAAAATATTATTTATGCAACTGCATATAAACCAGAAGAAGCCTTTCGGATGGGAATTGTGGATGGCGTCTGCCGCGATCAGGATCATTTAATAAGCATGAGCCTCAAGCAGCTGGATGCGCTATTTCGGTTAAATTCCGAAGCATTTTCCAGAACCAGGAAATCCTTTAAAAAATTGCTGGTAAATCAACTGGAACAGGTGCGTGATCTTGACAGAGAGGAGATCCAGCATTATGTTTTTTCTAATGAATTTGAGCAGAGCCTCGAAAAAATTCGCGAGAAGAACAGTTAAAAGGATGGTTCCATGCAAAAATCTGAACTGCTGCCCATCGGCCAGAAGGCCATTGATTTCTGCTTACCTGATTTTGAAGATAAATTGCATTGCCTGAAAGAGAAGAAAGGGCAATGGATAATCCTCTATTTTTATCCGAAGGACAATACTCCCGGATGCACGACACAGGCCTGCGATTTTAACCAGTCTCTCCCTGATTTTTCCAATGCGAACGCAGCAATTATTGGGGTTAGTCCAGATTCGCCCCAGAGTCATAAGAAATTTATCGATAAACATGGTCTTTCTTTTCTACTGCTTTGTGACATACAGCACACGGTTTTGGAGCAGTACGGCGTCTGGCAGACAAAAAAAAATTATGGTAAGGAGTATCTAGGCGTTGTCAGAACCACCTATCTGATAGATCCCGCAGGAATTACGCGCGAGCGATGGGATAAAGTTTCTGTCAAAGACCATGCACAGAAGGTTATCGCCAGGTTGCGGGAGCTTCAATCTTGAGCGAAAACGAAGTACCAGACGAGGAGAAGCTACAGCCGGAAGACGAAATCAAAAAAATTTTTTCAAATACCGGACCTCTTGCGAAAATACTTCCTGGCTTTGAGCCTCGTCCTGGTCAGATTGATATGGCGGAAGCTATTCAAAAAGCGACTGCTGAGCAAAGGCATCTGCTTTTAGAGGCCGGAACTGGCGTTGGTAAAACACTGGCCTATCTTATTCCTTTGGCAGTTGCCATACGGGACTCAGGGAAAAAGGCAGGGATCAGCACAGAGACAAAAACACTTCAAAATCAAATCCTAGAAAAAGAGATAAAAATACTCAAAAAACTTGGTTTCTCCATACAATACTCCGTTGCCTATGGACAAGGCAATTTTCTCTGCAAGCGCAGACTGGCTGAATATGTAAAGCGCGGTACGCTCTATCCGGACGATAGCGACCTGCTCGACAATATCATTCGCTGGAGCCGGAGTACAGACAGCGGTCTGCGCCATCGCATCCCATTTTCCGTGCCTAACCGTTTATGGAAAGAGATCCAGAGAGATCCCGATACTAGCCCCAATCAAAATTGCCCCTATTACGAAAGTTGCTTTTACCAGGCAGCGCGGATAAGCTGGTACCAGAGTGATCTCATCATAATGAACCACTCTCTGTACTCCTCCTTTTTAAGAAATCAAAACTCTTTATTGCAGAGTCTTGATTTTTTTGTCTTTGATGAAGCTCATAATCTTGATAAAATCATGACAGATCATCTTAGTTCTACTGTGAGTATGGAAGGTTTGACCCAGATTATTTCGTATGTTTGGGACAACGGTAAAGGGAGGCTCTCCGGAACCAGAAATCGCGAAGCTGAAATTCGCAAACTTGTAGAGAAAATATACGCTGAGGCAACCCGTTTTTTTGGATCACTCCAACTTCGGGAAAACGCGCGTTTTGAGCGGTTATTCAAACCACTAGCGGATGCAGAGTTGGTACGACGTCCTTTGGAGCAGCTTCGTCAATTGGTGATCGCTATTGCCAAAGAACAAGGTCTGAGCGATAGTGACCAGGAGATGGTTTTAATCGAGGCATTTATTAAAAACAGCGAATCCATGGAAACTATGCTGCGTATTTTGGAAGCATGGGATGAAAATAGTAAAAAATTTGTTTCATGGAAATTTGCACTTAAAACAGATCAGCTTCCAGGATTGCATACAGCGATACAGATCGCCCCCTTAGAGCTTTCAGACTTTATGAATCAAATTTTATCTCGTTTGCATAAGGCAGTCTTTTTTGTGTCAGCTACCCTCTCTGTGAACGGTGATTTTTTTCATTATCTGAATCGTCTCGGCATCCATAAGGATAAAATGGATGCGCGGGTGTTTCCTTCGCCATTTGATTATAAAAAGCAGGTCATTTTCTATACATCTTCTCATATTACCGATCCGCGAAGCGACAATGATAAATTTATTGAAAATATTGGCTTTATTAGCGAGAGGTTGGTTCGTATAACCGGAGGCTATGCCTTTTTACTTTTTACATCCTATAAAAGTTTGCAGGAGACTTATGAGAGAATGAAGCATTTGGGCGATGAGGGGTTTACTCTGCTGGTTCAAGAAGGGCAATCAGCAGCACAGGTATTGCAGACATTTTTGGAAAGTGATCGGCCAATTTTGTTTGGAACAAACTCCTTCTGGCAGGGTGTTGATATTGCGGGGGATCGATTGCGGCTGGTGGTGTTGACAAAAATTCCTTTTGACACACCCGATGACCCAATTCAAGAGGCAAAATACGAAATCTATCAGAAACGGGGGTTAAATCCCTTTATGCATCTTAGTTTGGGGAACGCGGTCATCCGCCTCAAGCAGGGTTTTGGTCGGCTGATTCGAACTGTAAATGACAGAGGTATTATTGCATTGCTGGATTCTCGATTGTACCACCAGGCCTATGGTAAAATTATTTTGCAAAGTCTGCCCGAGTGCACACATCTGCAAAAACTCCAACAAGTGGAGCAATTTTACCCAAATCTTATGGCAAATCAGGTTTCGGAGGAAAAAAATTAGTTGATTTTTTATGCAGGTTGTAATAAGGATTCCTGGGAAATCTCGGAGAAAAATAGAAGATTTTTCATTTAAAAAATTTTTAAGGAATTATTTCCGTTATTACATTCCTTCTCTTCGAATAATCAGTCTCCTTTTCTCTATTTTCCTCCAGAATTTTTAAAATTCTGGAGGAAATATCTTTTATGTTTCTACGTGACTCATTAAAAAATCTGGTGCGCATTTTCTGGTTTTTTCAGGCCATCGCTGGGGTCTGCCGCTTTTGAGATTTACGGAGACAATGTCCGCCAAAGCTACAGCGCAAAGCTCGCGCACGCTATTTTCAAGTACGTGGACAACATAGGCTGAGGCCTGTCTGAATTCGACAAATGCGGTATAAATCGTTACAGGCTCTACTGCCGGTAGATCTTTGCGGTAACTAACAAATTGACCAGCCAGAACAGCTGCCTCTGAGCCATCCCAAAGGTTTTGCAAATTGACCTGGAGATTTTCCAGCAGACGCCAACGCGCCTCCTCAAAATAGGTAAAATAGATAGCGTTGTTGATATGGCGATAGGCATCCAGTTCGTTAAAACGGGTCAAAAGGGAAGTTTGCTGAAAGGCTGGGTCATGGTGGAAAATCTTTCTCTGCTCGATAGCGGATTTCCAGCTCTTTTTGTACAGAGAGTGCAGGTGCATCAAATTAGACCCATGTCTAGAATTCGCGTTCGCAGATAAGGGCTCCCTGGCTGGGGTAAATTCAGGTAAATTTCGGAAAAAATCTGCCATTTTTAGCGGTTTGCCGCTGCGGCTGACGACAGCAAACTCCACAATTGCGCTGAAGAACAGGGTGTGGTTTTGGCGATCCTGCACCTGCTGGAATAATTTTCCTTTGACACCGCCTACCTCAAGTAGCCATGTATGCACCTCCAAAGGATTTCCATACACGGCAGAGGCGGAAAAACTGCACTCAACTGAAGTCAAAACCAGCAAATGGGTTCCGTTCTGAAGCGACGGAAATTGCCCCTGATGGGTATGAAAAAAATCGACCCGTCCTTCCTCGATATAATGAAGGTAGGCAGCGTTGTTCACATGGGCGAATCCATCCATGTCAGAGTATCGCGGATATAAAAAAGTTGTATGAAGCAGTTGCATGGCGGACCATTCCTAATCATTACCTAAAATAAATAGGTTTTCAGTTGGTTTTTGTTCCGGTATACCGATCTTATTCTGTCTTAGATAGCATCCTGAGCAATTTCTTCGCAGTAGAAAACGAAGTGCTATAAGATTTTTTTAGAACGAGAAAAAAAATGTATATTTTTTATCGCATCCCTTTAAGAGATCGACAAAGAGATTTTTTACATTTTTTACAGATATTGATTTTTTATTTGTCGTAACCGCTCGTTGGATGAGAAAAGACACCAAGCTTCTGGATCTGAGATTGTTTGTTTAGCTTCTTTTTTTTTTGAATCGATTAAATTCGAAAAAAGTTTAAGGATAAGTTGGGTGCATGAAAATTTTGCAGGGATTTTTGGCCCCCTGGGAGGGGGCTATCTTTATTTGGAAGAATAAAAAAATGGCAGCTATCGCAATCGTGCCATTTTTCATTAATCTTTTCCTTCTGTTTCTATTTTTCTATTTCGGTTATGATTTTGGCCGTGGTTTGCTTGATAGCTGGATCCACTCTCGCTCCTGGCAGGATAGCCTATGGGCCAAGCTTGCGCTCGGGTTTATCAAGGCTGGTCTTATGATCATACTCCTTTTTTTTATCACTCTCTTGTATCTGACCACCGCTGCCATTATCGCCGCCCCTTTTAATGAAATGCTTACAGAGATGACCGAAAAAAAGATCCTTGGTTCCGCTTTCCAAAAAGTGGAGTACTCCTTTTTGGGCTCCATGGCACGGGTGTTTCACCAGGAGCTGCGGAAATTGATATTGATGCTGATGGTAATGCTATTTAGTGGAATCCTCTTTTTGTTGCCGGTGATTGGTGCTTTTTTGCACGCTTTGGTGAATAGCCTCTCCATCTCCTTTTTTACAGGGATGGAATACCTCGATTTTTCCCAAGAGCGCCGCGGCTTCTCCTTGGGGCAAAAGATTCGCTATGGTTTACGTCACTTTTTTTTAACAGTCGGAATTGGTGCTGCAACGGTCTTTTTTCTCTATATACCTCTCATTTTTCATTTTAGTGCTGTTGGAGCAACGATACAGTTTTTGAAACGGCTACCAGTTGAACCCTCACAGGAGGCCAAGCGATGAACAATACAACAATTCGTCAGATAGCAGGTTTCGAAAACCAGGAGGTAACCTTGCGGGGATGGCTTACCCACAAAAGGTCATCCGGAAAGATTCACTTTTTACAGCTTCGCGACGGTTCCGGCACCATCCAGTGCGTCGCTGCCGCTAGCGATCTCTCGCCAGAGCTGTTTTCGATGATTGGATTTCTTACCCAGGAGAGTTCGCTGGCAATTCAGGGAGTGGTGCGGGCGGATCAACGCAGCGCCATTGGCTACGAGCTGGCAGTGCGGAATATTTCCGTTATCGGTTCATCGGTTGATTACCCCATAACCAATAAGGAGCATGGGCCCGGGTTTTTGATGGATCACCGCCATCTCTGGATCCGCAGCACACGGCAGCATGCTATATTGACGATTCGGGGACGCATCAGTACGTATATAAGAAATTTTTTTGAGAGCCGGGGATTTCTAAATACAGATGCTCCGATCTTTACCCCCTCATCCTGTGAAGGAACAACTACACTTTTTCCCGTAGATTATTTCGGAGAGCAGGTCTATTTAACGCAGAGTGGACAGCTCTATGGCGAGGCAATGGCCAAGGCTTTTGGAAAAATCTATACCTTTGGTCCCACATTCCGCGCCGAGAAATCCAAGACAAGGCGACACTTGATGGAATTTTGGATGGTCGAGCCAGAGGCGGCATTCATGACCCTGGACGAGGATATGGAATTGAGTGAGGACCTTCTGGTTGAAATTACAACCCGTGTTCTTGCTGAATGCCGGAAGGAGCTACAGATATTGGAGAGGGATATTAGCGCTTTGGAAAAGGTGCAAAAGCCCTTTCCAAGATTGCACTACGCCGACGCCTGGAAAAAGTTGCGGGAGCTGGGAAGCTCAATTGCTGAGGATGATGATTTTGGTGCAGAAGATGAGACCATCCTAACGCAACAGTTTGATAGACCCATCATTGTGCACCATTTTCCCAGCGCGATGAAGGCTTTCTATATGAAAAAGGATCCTGATAACCCTAGGTACTCATTATCCATGGATATTCTTGCGCCAGAAGGGTATGGCGAGATTATTGGGGGCGGCGCTCGGGAAGAGTCTCTGGAGACGCTCGTAGCGGCCATAGAGCATCACAAGCTTCCGATGCAAGATTTTTCCTGGTATCTGGATCTTCGGCGCTATGGTGCAACCCCATCGGCAGGGTTTGGGTTAGGTCTTGAGCGAACGGTTGCCTGGATCTGCGGCATTCATCATGTTCGGGAGACCATTCCCTTTCCAAGAATGCTCGAACGCAACCGTCCTTAAAATGGCTTTTTTTATTTTTTTTATTGTAAGAGGTATGCGATGAAGTGCCATGAAGTTGATTATGAGATATTCGGTGATGACCTTCAAGTCGTAGAGGTTGAATTGGATCCGGGTGAAAAGGTAGTAGCTGAAGCTGGAGCGATGAACTGGCTTGAAGACGGTATCACCTTCGAAGCAAAAATGGGAGATGGTTCTCAACCAGATAGAGGTTTTTTTGGCAAGATTATGGATGCAGGCAAGCGTGCCTTGACTGGCGAGTCCATTTTTATAACCCATTTTTTAAACCAGGCCAATGTGAAGCGCAGGGTTGCTTTTGCTGCTCCCTATCCGGGTAAAATCATTCCATTTAACATGGCGGAACTCGGCGAAGAGATTCTATGCCAGAAGGACTCCTTCCTGGCCGCAGCCTACGGTACGGAGATCAGTATCGCCTTCACCAAAAAATTTGGTGTTGGACTCTTCGGCGGCGAGGGATTTATTTTGCAGCGCCTGCGCGGCGATGGTATGGCCTTTATCCATGGTGGGGGCACCATTGTCCAAAAGCAGCTCAACAATGAGACGATCCGCGTGGACACAGGTTGTATCGTAGCATTTTCTCCCTCAATCGAGTACAATATTGAACGGGCGGGAAATTTAAAATCGATGTTTTTCGGTGGCGAGGGGCTATTTCTAGCAACATTGACAGGAACAGGAACCGTTTACCTGCAATCCTTGCCATTCTCCAGATTAGCAGATAGGATCATTGCTCATGCTCCCTCAGCAGGAGGCTCAAGCAAAGGAGAAGGGTCGATTTTAGGCGGGCTTGGTAGAATGCTTGACGGTAATTAAAACAGATGCCGGACTGCGCGTAGCGAAAAGAGTGTGAATGAGGCAAAGGGTGATGGACGAAAAACCTACTTTGAACGATTTTCAGTTACGCAATGTCCGGCTATTGACCCACCTTTACTCTTACGATGCGATTTCGGATGATATCGTAGAGGAGATTCGGAATTCTGAACTGGACTATTTTGCCTTGCTTGAAAAATACAAAGTCCTGGAACAAAAGATCAATATTGATGAAAAAACAAATGTGTTAAAGTTTAAGAAGGATTACCTTCTGCAGATCTTAAAAACGGCTTCCCGGATCTACAAGGGGAAAAAGGAGGCGTTATTTCAATTAACTCTGATTCGTTTTGATTTGGATGATTTTTCAAAAATCAATAATCAGTTTGGCCATGAAACGGGAGATATTATCCTGGTTCAATGGGCGGATCTGTTAAGAGCCAATACCAGGCCAACCGATTATGTCATCCGTTTCGGGGGCGAAGAATTTGATGTTATCCTGCCGGCAACCGGTCAAGCGGGTGCCGAGCGTTTTATTCAAAAAATTCTGGATGTTCTGAGAAAGTGTTCCACAGTTATCAATGGCGAGAAGATCTGTTTTACGGTCAGCGCGGGACTGGTATATCGGGAATTTGATCTTCAAAAATGTCTGATAATCAACCAGCAGGAGATAGATAAAGTTTTTCATGATCTTCATACCCAGGTTGATAACGCCCTGTACGAGGCCAAATATCTCGGCAAAAACCGCTATTGTGTGTAT
The DNA here is from genome assembly GCA_020720805.1 of Leptospira biflexa. Lineage (GTDB taxonomy): Bacteria > Spirochaetota > DYNZ01 > DYNZ01 > DYNZ01 > DYNZ01. Next base: position 107,720 of record DYNZ01000004.1, read on the forward strand.
GATCCGAGCCGCCAGGATGAATATAAAAATATTCGAAAACTCTATGTCTATCAGAAGCAATAGCCCTTTAGGGAAGAGCTAACTGTTTGGTAATTCGATTTAAAAACAGCCGTAGCTCCTCCAATGTTTTGTGAATCAGGGGGCTGTTTTTTAGCTCATTTCCATGGAGCTTTCCTCTGGACAGAGATAGATTCAAGGGTCTGAAAAATATTTCCAAAGCGATCTCTTGCTCGTCCACCCCTTGCATAAGGGCGCGCAGACATTCCCCATCAGAGCAGGCCTGGAGACGGGTGTACAGATTCGCAATATCCGCACGCAACGAATTGAGGCTATCTCGCATCATCGTGGTCTGGATAGGGTTTTGCGTCTGCCAACTGTTTCGGAGTTGATCCCGATATTTCTTCCCCAAGTCAGGGCGGATTTTGCCGGGAATATTATGGGCTGGTAAAATTTGAACACCTTCAAAGCGCGCCCCTTGCGAAACAGGAAAGAGGATGTTTAAACCTGTTCTGGTAAAGGCATCATTGAACCAATTGCGGTAGAGATCGAATACATAATCAGAGATGACAGTTTTTCCTGATTGGGTTAGCGCGGACTCCAGTGTCGGGATCCATTTTATGCTTCTTTTCGTAATGACTAGCTGGTTGATCTGCTCCAGGTTTTGGAGTCTTGTCAACAGGGGCAGCCAGCCTTGGTTATGGTGAGTTCCCCGTGTATGTATCTCTCTTCCTACGTATGCAAGATCTTGACCCACAAAGATGACCGTTGCAAAGCCAAGCTGGCGTACTAGGTCAAAAGCGGATGTGGCAACGGAACCTCCGGATTGAGTGTCGCCTAAACGGCCAACCCTATTCTCGATCCAGGAGGAAAAAGGGGTGCTCTCTCGGATCTCCTGATTGTCAATGTAGGTATATTTAGCAGTATTAGCGAACCAGATCGGTCCTGGCCAGTGGCGCGAGATTGCCGGTGACGAGACAAGATCAGCTATCAGATGGATTTTTTGACACTCCTCGGGCCATTGTGCCAGAGCAGGAAGAAAATGTTTTATACTATGGTTTTGGCTATCCAGGGTATAGACAGCATCTGGCGTTATCCCGTGCGCTAACAAAGCCAGGAGAGCGGTATCCGTAGCGACTAGAAAAGTGGAATCCCGCAACTGCTTCAATAAGTCAATATGCTCGATGAGGGTCGGACCTGCTCCTACGATAACGGCAGCAGAGTGTGGCTGAGCAGAAGGCATAGAGAGAATGGGTTTCCCCTTATTCAAGCTGCTGATATTTTGGATCATGTTATGGATCCACTGTTTTTCAAACTCAACCCTGGTTAAGAGATCGCTCAGTTTGCTGGAAAAGAGTTTTAGGAATATCTGCAATAGCCGTTCCCCAGCGGGGGGGACTGGCGAACGCAACACCTTGTACCCCTTGCTTGTTTCCAATCCAATGGTCTCCAATTGGCGCCAAATGGTCTCCGCTGAATCCGGATCCAACAGAAAAACAGGATAGGTACAATCCAGCACCTGGGAAAAGACCCCTTTTTCCACTCCGATACTGAATAAATTTCGCCTCTCATTTATAAAAAGAATTGCTTTTAGGTCTAATTTTTCCGTTTTGGAATGCTCAGAATGAATTTTCTCTAATAACGGCGGTATTATATATCCTAAACCGGCTTCATGGATGACCAGAACATCTGCAGAGCCAAACTGTTGGTGCTCGACCCACTTGTTCGCTTCCGTACCTGGATCGATTTTTGAATGCAGTAATTTACCTTCCCAAACCAAGGTAAACTGTCCTTTTTTGGTAGCGATGATTTCCGGGGAAGCCTGTTTCATAATGCCGATGTTTTATCTCCTGATAATGTAAGTAAAATTGAGAGCTGCTCTACTGCAACAGAAAAAAAGGTATTTTCATGCGTTTAAAATCATTGCAAATGATGGGATTTAAGTCCTTTGCGGAGAAAACCATTATCTCCTTTGAGAGCGGTTTTAATGCCCTTGTCGGTCCTAATGGATGTGGTAAAAGCAATGTTGTGGATGCTATCAAATGGGTTCTCGGTGAGAAGAGTGCTCGCTCCATTCGCGGAGAAAAAATGGAGGATGTTATTTTTTCCGGTACGGATGAGCTTAAGGCGACCTCTCTGGCAGAGGTGCGGCTAGTTTTTGAGAATCAAGAGGGGATATTGCCTATATCTGGTATCGAGATTTCGATCACAAGGAGATTGTACCGCGACGGCGAAAGTGAATACCTTATCAATGACCGTCAGGTTCGACTAAAAGAGATTGAAGCGCTTTTTTTAGATACAGGTGTGGGAAAACATGCCTACTCTGTTATGGAGCAGGGAAAGATTGAACAGATTGTCTCGACAAAGCCTGAAGACCGACGTTATATCTTTGAAGAGGCTGCGGGGATTTCTCGTTACAAGCACCAGAAGAGAGAGACAATAAAAAAGCTGGAGGAGACCAGTCAGAATATCAAGCGAATCCATGATCTCCTGGGGGAAATCTCTCGCGAGCGCGATATCAAAAAAAGGCAATCGGAAAAGACCAGGAAATACCAGGAGCTCAAGCAGTCGCTTTCTCTTTATGAAATAAAATTATACGTATTGCGCGCGCGTTCTCTATGGGAAAAGTCTTCAAAAATAGATACGCGCCTGGCGGAACTAACCAGGCAGCGCGAGGAGCTGTCAGCTAAGGTTTCTGCCGTTAATGCCTTAATTGAGGAGAAAGATTACAAAAGAAACGCCATCCAGTTAGAGCTGTTTGAGCAGGATAAAAAGCTAATCGGTTATCAGCACTCCCTGCAACATATAGAGGACAGGCTTCAGCGCAATCGACGCCTGCTACAGGATTCTCACCGTAAAATTTTGGAAGTCGAAAAGCGCATCCAGGAACGTCAGGAAAATTTGAATCAGATTCAGGAGAAGGTTCGCAGTATCGAGGAGGATACCGTTTTTTTGCAGGATAAACTCTCCAGTCACGAAGAGCATAACCGGAATCGTAAAGCCTTATTGCATGCAAAAGAAGAGAGGATGCAAAGCGCGCGTAGTCAACTGCAGAGCAACAGGCAGGAGATCGTTCAACTGGATAAAGAGTCCCACCAGATGGAATCTGATCTGAAAGCTGTCATTGGCAGACTGGTTGTAGCGCTGGAACAGCGTAAAACTGAGCTTGTAGCTGAAGAAGGACATCGTCAATCCATAAAAAATGAAATTTACTCCGAACTGGATCAGTTGCAACGAGATACAGAACAGTTATTTGGTTTGCTATCTTTGGCAGCCAATCCCGGGGAAAACATTTTTGCCGATGCAAGGCAGATACTGTCTCATTTTAATATTTCTGCTTTGCGCGAAAAAATAATCCGGTTTGAATCCTTTGAGGATGGCTTTCGCTCCATTTTTTTTGAGAAAGGCGGTATTCATTCACAAAAAGAGGAGATTCAATTTTCTCTTTCGAGGAATAAGGATCGGAAAGATTTTTTACTGGTACAGAATCAGGAGCTGGAGCAAGAGCTTTCTGCGTTGTTCGACGAGCAGAAGTTGTTGCAGGCCGAAATCAACCAGTTGCAAATCGATATTAGCAAGGATAAAAATGAGCTGCAATGGTTGCACAAACAGAGGCAGGAGTATTTACGTCAGCTTGCGGATATTCAGAATCAGATTCATCAGTATCATGAAGAGATGAATCATATCAGGTCACAAACAGAAGAGTGGACCAGGGAGAGCAAAGAATTTGAACAGCAACTGCTTGAATTTGCCGGGCAGGAGGGAAGACTCAAAGAAACTATTCGCGAGTTAGCTGAAAAGCGTGAAGAGCTTAGTGTCGATATGGAAAAATTTCGGCGCCAGATCCATCGGGAAAGTGAAGAACTCAAGCAGATACAGCCCAAAATCCTTGATTTTGAAAAATCTTTACTTGAGGTAAAAATCAAAGATGAACAGGTGAAGGAGTATCTTTATAATCAGTACGAATTGGATTTTCAGGAGGCAGCTGAAAAGGCCGAAGAGATCGTTGTTGCCGATGCGGATATTGAGAAGAAGGTAATAGAGGTTAAGCGCGATATCGACAGCCTGGGTACAATCAATCATCTTGCTCTTGAGGAGTTAGCGGATCTTGAAACAAGAGACTCATTTTATCGCACCCAGTTAGACGACATGGAAGGGGCGCGTACCGATATTCTGAATCTGCTTCAAGATATAGATCGCGAATCGGTTTCGCTATTTCAGAAGACATTTGAGGACGTCCGCACCAGTTTTATCATAATAGTAAAGAAATTATTTGAAGGCGGAGACGCAGATATATTTCTGACGAATCCAGAAAATCCCCTGGAGAGCGGTATAGATATAACCGTTCAGCCTCCTGGTAAAAAACCAAAGCATCTGTCGCTGCTTTCCGGTGGTGAAAAATCTTTAATTGCGATCGCTCTGCTTTTTGCGGTTTATGAAACCAAACCGTCGCCATTTTGCTTTCTGGATGAAATTGACGCGGCTCTGGATGAGGGCAATGTGGATCGATTTATACGGATGTTAAAACAGTTTGAGGTTAAAACCCAATTTATTGTCATCACCCATAATAAAAGAACGATGTCGATGGCAAAAACAATTTATGGAGTAACAATGGAGAAGGCAGGAATCTCCAAGCTTGTGTCGATGAAACTGGAACAGCCGGCATAAAAAAAGCCCACGGAAAGCCGAGGGATTGGAATCGTTCGTTCGCTTCAGGAAAAGCTATTGAAAATTAGTTTAACTTGTAAGTGCCGTCTTTGGCAATTTTTATATTGGCGTCGAGATATTTTGCCTGAAACTTCATAGTCATTAACGTGGTATAGGCCATTTCAGCGCGCAGACCTGAGACGCAATACACAATCACGTTTTTTTTCTGGTCAATTTCGTTGAGGCGATGCGCCAACTGTTCATTGGGAATGTTAATAGCGCCTTTCAGGTGTCCTTCAGCGAACTCATCTGCACCGCGGACATCTATGATCACCGTGTCAGCAGGTTTGCTTTTCAAGATAGTAGCCATCATCTCCATGGTCACAGAACCCGGTTTTGGTTTCGGTACGAAGTTGATGACCTGTTTGGCTGCGCCGGTTTGAACAGGATTGCTATCTTTTTGCCACTGCTCAAATTCGATAGGAAGAATGCGTACTGCTTTATAGCCCCATCCGACAACCATTTGTGCTGCCTTATCTTTGGATGGACCGTAAGCGCGAATTTATCCCATCTTGCTTTTTGAACCGTGGTATGGTATAAGT
>DYNZ01000201.1 GCA_020720805.1 Leptospira biflexa
CTTGATGCCATGGATATAACTGGCCCCCTGGACATTCAGGTACGGGATGCCTGCAAGTTTGTCCGGCGGAACATGCAGATGTACGCCATCAAGGCACCCCACAGAATCGAAACTCCACAGTATTCCATGAACGCTGTTTTCGAAGCGGTGGCCAATGCCGTTGCACACCGTGATTATTCCATCTACGGATCAAAAATCCGTATTCACCAGTTTGATGACCGGCTGGAACTGTACTCTCCGGGTTCCATCCCGAATACCATGACCATCGAAAGCATTTCCGAACGTCAGTCGTCCCGTAATGAATTGATAAGCTCGCTGCTGGCGCGTTGTCCGATGAACTACGACGCCTTTGGCAGCCAGCGCACCTATATTATGGACAAACGCGGCGAGGGGGTGCCCATCATCATTACCGAGAGCGAAGCCCTTTCCGGCAGACGGCCTTTGTATAAACTTATAGATGATTCTGAGCTTTTATTGACAATTTATGCAGCCAGGTCGCCGCATGGAGATTGAGGTTTGATGTAGTAGGGTTATAATGGGAGAAAAGAATATTATCCAAAGGAGATAAAAAATGTTCGGCGCCTTTCTGGGAGACATTATCGGTTCAAAATATGAACATAGTTTTAATTCGCACCCTACCGAAGGCTCAGATTTGTTTGCCTCGGCCGGTGTCTTTACCGACGACAGCGTACTAAGCTGCGCCGTCGCCGACGCCATCCTGAACCGGCGCAGCTTTAAAGAAGCCCTGCTGCACTACACCCGCCGCTACCCCGATGTCGGCTATGGCTATTCCTATAAACGCTGGGCCAGGTCGCTCTGGCCGCGGCCCTACCGAAGCTTCGGCAACGGCTCGGCCATGCGCGTCTCGGCTGTTGGCTGGGCCTGTGGCTCGCTCGAAGAAACCCTGCAAATCGCCAAAGCCAGCGCCCAACCCACCCACAACCATAAAGAAGGCATAAAAGGCGCTCAGGCCGTCGCCGCGGCTATCTATCTGGCCAGAACCGGCAGCGGCAAAGAAGCCATCCGCGACTATCTCGCAAAACAATTCAACTATAAGCTAAACGCAAGCTGGGCCGACTACAAAGCCAACCCGGTTTTCAACTACACCTGCCAAAGCGTCCTGCCGCAAGTTGTAGCCGTATTATTAGAAAGCAACAGCACCCTCGACGCCATCAACAAAGCCATCGCCCTGGGCGGCGACACCGACACCCTGGCCTGCATCACCGGCAGCATCACCGAAGCCTTGTATGCCGACATCACCTCCGACATGGCCGCGCTGGTAAAAAGCAAACTTACCCCCGACTTATGGCAGATAGTGGCCGAGTTTCACAGCCGCTTTGGTTCGGGAGCCCTAAAACTCGAGCTTGCATTATAAAAATATAAGGCGTCCGCTGCACACTAAAATACAGTCAAGATGGATTAGGTCATTTGGAGGGCGTAATGGCATGAGATATTCAGAAGGATTCAAGGCAGCCATTGTCACTTATTTATAATCACTGTGGTGCTTGGATATCCACATACTTGTCAAGTAAAAAACGAACACGTTCAAACAAGGCATCGACAACATTGTTTTCATTAAAAAATATTTTTGGGTCTATTTTAAAAACACGCCAGCGACTACTAGTCTCGCATTCTTCTTCTATTTCTTTTTTTATCCAATCACTTTTAATTTGAATATTATATGTATATTTAGCATCCCGATTTTTTATAAAAGAGCATCCAATAAAAATACAATATTTATCCTCATTGTTAGGACCTAGCCATGTACAGTAATGGCCATCTGCATCCTCTGGTGTTATGGTCGGAAGAGGAAAGGATTGAGCATAATGATCTTTGATTTTTAGGGCGCAATCTTTAGTGTATTGGAAATATTTTCTATGAAAATTCCTGACATTTTCCATGGTATCAACATCACTCATATACATAAGTTCCCCCCTTGTAAATATTCTTTGTCTCTTACCCAAGCCTAATGCTGAAATAATATAGTTAAAGACCTGCTTTGTTGCTTCGTCTGTATCCAATAGATCATTTTTTATAATTGAATCTACTATATCACTCCAATAGACAATTTTTATAATTTTCTCATACTGATTCTTGGTATTTTCTAAAACATTTAAATGTTTATAGCTTTTCGGAATTAAATATATTAAATATTTATTCGCTGCCTCTGATTCTTTAACAGCGTCGATATATTCATGAATTTGCGAATCTTGTAGATCAGTATTTAAATAAATCTTGTTTTCTAATAATAAATAAACATCTTTATTAACAATAGCCAGATCTGGCTTTTTCCTCCCTTTAACTCTTGCTTGAGTAGAAATATCCTTAAAAGATATAGTTTCTATTACATTATTATCAATACCGATTTCGTTTAGTAAAATATCTCTTACATATTTCTTTGACATGACAGCTGCAAGCAAATCAGTTATTTTGTTTTCCTTTATAGTTAGAGTTTTGCTTAGGTAATTCAAGTTGCTGATCACTTTGAGTCCCCCATATATTATAAACTGATAAGACCCTATGCCACAATTCAATATATGTCAACCAATCACCGGGCAGGA
>DYNZ01000202.1 GCA_020720805.1 Leptospira biflexa
CCCTGTTGCCGCAAGGACAGCCTGAACGGGCCAAACGGGCCCTGGCCATGGTGCAAAGGATGGATGAACTGGGATTCGGCAACTGCGGCAACGAACGGGAGTGCGAGGCCGCCTGTCCGAAACGGATGTCGATCACCAATATCGCCCGGCTCAACCGGGAATTCCTCAAGGCCTCTCTGTTTTCCCGGCAGGATTAGAACGCATCACCACAGGTGAAGAGAATGGAGAATGGAAAAGTCTCACGCTACAAACAGGAACCAACACCCACCGAAAAAAATTTCAACGGTTTGTCAATGAGATTGCCTGACACCCCACAATTTCGCTGGGTATCAGGCTCGGAAGACATCCAACAACCCCGGTAATTCACAGTCCCATTTTTCGAGAATGGAATTATCAGGAAATCTGGTAATTGTTTGTTCGCCATCAAAAAACATAAATCAAGCACATGAATCTGCGTCTTTATAGCAATAGAAATTCGCGTAGCGATTTCATTCAAAATGCGGTCAATTCCCTGATCACAAAAGCAAATAATATCAATATTGCTGTTGCATTCCTCACAGATACGAGTGCTCTTGAAAATTTGAGCAAACAGGGCTGTAAAGTAAGAATAGTCGTGAGGCTTGGATTTCCTACCTCTCCGAAAGCTCTGGAGTCACTTCTTAAAATCTCAAATATTGAGCCTCGTTTTTTTTCAGACAGATCGTTCCATCCCAAACTCTTTATTTTTGGCTCGGCAGGTGCATTGCTTGGCTCGGCAAACTTGACGCGTTCAGCAATGACTACGAACCAAGAAATCATGATTCACATTGACGCAGAGGACAATATTTTCGCTGAGTTGGTTGATCTGTTCTCGGAATATTGGGAAGAATCAAAAGTCCTTACGCAGCAAACCGTAGAAGATTACAAAAAAATCTACGACAGTTTTAAGTCTTTGTCTTCCGACGCCTTAAAGCTTGAGACAGAAGTTCATAAAAAAATCGGGAAAGTTGTTGGCACTAATATTCGAAGGGACAAAACCAAACAATCGAAAGAAAACATATTTATAGAGGATTATCGAAAGACATATCAGGAGTCAGTTAACGCATTCAATACCATTCGCCAAGTCTACGAAAACGTCGGGAAAAGGAAAAAAACAGAATCAGAAATTCCTTTGCGGATAGAAATCGACTCGTTCATTAGTTTTGTAAGGGATAAGCACGCACAAAAAGAAAGTTGGAAGAACACCCCCATTACTTCGGGTGAGCCTCAAAAAAGCAAAATTAAAGAACTGGTAAAAGAGTGGCATATAACGCCATGGCCTTATTTTGAGGAGACTATAGTTAATGAAACCTATCCAAGATTAAAAGCCATTTTTGCATCTGAGAGCACTATTACAGAGGCAAATGCAGATGAAATACTCCAAGCTCTTTGCACCCTTCATTCTTTCCATGATCGCCTGCGGTTTTATCCCGGGGGGCTTGATACATTAAAACAAGAATTTCTTGGCAAAAATGACATCAAAAAGGTCAAAGAAAGTTTGGCTTTCTTGGTATTCGACAATACTGAAATAGTTGAGAGAATGGCCAACCTAATATTCAATCACAAATACAAACTGCATGTTTTCGGACAATCAAACGTTCAGGAGCTTATAGGCTGGCAGAACAAAGAAGAACTACCGGTCATTAATGGAAGGACGACAAAAATATTGCGTTACTTTGGTTTTGATGTCCGTCAACTATAAATCAACAGAATGGCGAACCAGGCGCTTAACCTGACCGCGAGAACGTCGGCGGCGCTGTCGTGGCAGCTTCGTCAGGTTAGCTTAACGTTTCACTCTATTTGTGCCACGATTAAGCAATACAACGCAGTTATTACCAAAAAAGAGAGGAATACAAGTTTCTACTGGTTTAACCCCATAAAAAACGTGGGCAAGTATGCCGAAAATAGGCACGACACTCCGACATAACCATGACTTTTGAAAGTAAATTCAATTTGTTTGACAATCTTCCCGGTGAAATTCCAAAGGAAATTTTTCAGACAATCGTCCAGACGCCACACGTCAGGATCGAGCGAATCATATCAAAAGGTCACAGGTCAGAAGATGGATTCTGGTACGATCAGGACCAGGATGAGTGGGTTTTAGTTCTCAAGGGAAAGGCCCGCATCGAATTTGAGGACAAAAGCGTCGAACTTGGGGCCGGAGATTGCATCAACATTGCAGCGCACAGAAAACACCGTGTTGCATGGACGACGCCGGATGAAGAGACGATCTGGCTTGCCATATTTTACTAATTCTACTTTGTCACATTGTTACACCGTCATATCCGGCAGCCCATTAACCCCCCTTAATCCCCCCTAAATCAGGGGGGAGACTTTATTCCCCTCCTTGATAAGGAGGGGTCAGGGGTGGTTAACTGGCTGCCATTTAAGGCAATGTGACATTGTAGAACTAATTCCAATCCGCATTCAAGCCCTCACCCTCCGGCCCATTTCCCCTTTCAGCCCCCGCAGCATTTTTTGAATTTCCTGCCGCTGCCGCAGGGGCAGGAATCGTTACGAC
>DYNZ01000203.1 GCA_020720805.1 Leptospira biflexa
GGCTTATGAGCATACAAGCACGAATTGATGCGATGATTGATTTTGCAACGGGCATGGGTACCGCCTCGGACAGACTGCGAAACGTGTCTGCATCTCCGGAACGGATTTCTCCGTCCGAGGCGCGAAACTGGTATCTGGCATCTGGCTTTTTGCAGAGAATTATAGATGCTAAACCTCACGATGCTACCCGCGCATGGATTGATATCGAAACGAGTGCAGACACGGAACATACGAAAATTTCCCGGATGATTATGAATCGTCTGGAAGAACTTGGATTGAAGCAAAAAATATTTTCGCTGATGCAGGCAGATAATCTGTATGACACGCCATCGTTTCTGTACCCTGTAATAAAAGCCGATGACCCACAGTGGGCGGCAGAACTCAATAAGCCGCTGCCACAGAGAATAAAGAAAATTCTGTCAGTGAATCTGATTACACCGGATCACTATTCATTTACGAGAATATCCCGCAATCCACTCACAGCCTTGTACAATAAAAAACGAATAATCGTTTCTGGTGTTTCGGTTGACGAAAGCAGAATAATCTTTTTAGAAAAAACATACTTTGACGAAGAGGTTTCCGGGATTTCCCTTTTGAGCAATGTTTTAGATATCGTGAAGGCACATGGGAATGGATTGTGGAGTGTATCCCAGTTGCTCATTGAACTTTCGGGAAAAATATTTCAAAGCGATGAAATTGATTCCATTAAAGACGACGACAAGCGAAACTTTCTCGCTAAGTTGAAAACAGTCTGGTCTTCACAGAATGCAATTTTGATCAAAAAGAACGAAGAGTTCAAGCGACTCAGCTCCGTCAATGAGATGGCTGGTTTTAAGGACATAATTGATTTTGTAATGCTGTCTGTTGCACTTAAAACAGGGATTCCGCGCACGCGCCTGGAGGGACAATCACAAGGGCTTGTACGTGCAGATCAGGACGTGCAGGGATACTATGAAAGTGTTTCTGCAGACCAGGAAAACAAGCTGCGACCGATTCTTAATCGATTTGTCGATCTTGTTATTCGCGAGGAGGAAGGAGAAATCTATCGTGAGCTCGGAGGGCGCGTCGGAGATCTGGACTATGAGATTACGTTTAAGCCTCTGACAATACCTGATAAAGTAAAGGACGCACAGGTGGATTTGTATTCTGCCCAGATAGCTCAGATATACGTGCAATTAGGAGCACTCTCTCCTGATGAAGTGCGAAAGGAGTTGCGCCCGGATCTCGAAACGTTTGCAGAACATCGTGGTCAGGAATATGACCTTAACAAATCGTTTCCAACACCCAAATTTCCGGATGAAGCACAAAAAACAGAATCCTCGATTACAGGCGATTTCCAGGGTTTTTCTGGCGCAGCTACCGGAAACCCGTCTAATGTGAATTGAACCAAAATAAACCGGTTCTGTCGCGACTGAGAGGATGCTGTCAAGATATCTGAAAGGAAAGTACATGTACCCGCTTAATTTAGAAAAAACCGCTGTAGAGATCCATCTGGCCGAATACAAAAAAATCACTGATTCAGTTCTTAAAAATGTTTATCGCTATTTAAAGCGATCTTTTGCGGTTGCTGTACAGGACTCTATTTATTTTCAGTATCGTTCCGATGCTTTTGAGGGTTTGAACGGGTTCCTCTCAAACCTGAAAGATGAATATGGCCAAACAGTTCCGTCCGCCGCTTTTAATAAACAGATCGAGTCGAATGTGCGCCTGGTAGATGTCAGTGCTCGTGCACTGGTTGAGCGGTCTTACCAGAAGTATTTTCCGGATGATACAATTTCTTCCGGTGGCGTCACCAAGCGCGCCGTCGCCGGCGTGAATATGGTGTCCGGAACCGTTAACGATGCATTCATTGACAAAACTGTTGCAACTCATATTAACATGATTGGGAATTTGAAAAAATCGTATGTTGACGACCTTGCAAAGATCATTAAAGATTCTGTTCTATCCTCCAACTCACTTGAGAGCACAACGAAAGCAATACAGCATCTTACCAACACGAGCGCCAATCGTGCAAAGTTCTGGGCGCAAGACCAAACAGGAAAATTTTTCGCTGCAACGAACCAGCAGAGAGCCAAGGCTGCTGGATTTCCGGGTTACGTCTGGAGAACCCAGCGCGATGGCCGCGTTCGTTCCAGCCATGCCCGCATGGAAGGTACTTATCACCTTTGGGATAACCCTCCCATTGTTGACGGGCGTCCTGTGCATGCAGGGATGGATTTTCGCGACCGCTGCTATTCCGAACCTGCACCGGGACCCCAGGTTGCGGAAAGGCAAGAACAGGAAGCGAAGCCAAGTGAAAGTGAGAAAAATACTTTTGGCAGGATATTTGGATACCCTGAAGAAACACAAATAGATATAGATTTTGTAGAACGGCATATTGCGCATTTGGACTACGAAGTTGCCAGTATATGGAAGAATGGTAAGGAAGTTAAAACCATAACACAAGGCAAAAAATCACAGGTGATACTACCTACAGGGATGGACATGAAAGGGGCAACGCTCACGCATAACCATCCTGGTGGCACGCC
>DYNZ01000204.1 GCA_020720805.1 Leptospira biflexa
CTTGAAGCTGTTTGTAAATTTTTCAAATCTGCGCCGCTCAAAAAGAAAATAGCGGTTTCTGATCTGAGTTTACATGTGCCAGCAAAAACCGTGCTTGGTTTTTTGGGGCCGAACGGCGCAGGTAAATCCACTACTATCAAGATGGTCATGGATTTTATCCGTCCGGATTCGGGTGTGATTACTCTTCTGGGCCAGACCAACCGCCACACCCTCAGCCGCAAGAAAGTCGGTTTTCTTCCAGAGCATCCTTATTTTTATGATCATTTAACAGCCTGGGAGTTGCTGCTGTTTCTTGGCAAAACCGCAGGAATGGACACCCGTCACATTCGTGAGCGGGGGGGGATGCTGCTGGAGCGTCTTCTCCTGTCCGATGCCGCGAACAAACGTCTGCGTACCTACTCAAAAGGGATGCAGCAACGCGCCGGATTCGCCGCCGCCCTGTTGCATGATCCTGACCTGCTCATCCTCGACGAACCATTGAGCGGTCTTGATCCCATGGGCCGTCACATGATCATCACCCTGTTGATGGAGTTAAAGCAAGAGGGGAAAACCATCTTTTTCAGCTCGCACATCCTCAACGACATTGAGCGGCTCTGTGATTCGGTGGCCATCCTGAATCAGGGCAGGCTGCTGTTTCACGACAGTCTGGCCGCATGCACCGGCAATGGCGCAACAACTTTGGAAAACGCCTTTGTCTCTATGATAACCAAAGACAATAGCAGCTGCCAATGAACACCATAATCCCACTTGCCATTCTTACCCTCAAGGAGGGCTTACGGCATCGCATGCTTCACGGCATCGGCCTGCTTGCCCTGATGATGGCAATGGCCACCATGCTGATTCCCTCCCTTTTCTCGTATGACCTGGGGAAAGTCGCCATTGATGTTGGTCTTTCAACTATGTCCGCTTCCGGGCTGCTAATTATCTTTTTCCTGGCGATCAACATTCTCGGCAAGGATTTGGACAAAAAAACCATTTACATGGTGCTGGCGACACCAACCTCACGGGCCCACTATGTTCTGGGTAAATTTTGCGGGGTGTGCCTGTTACTGCTGGTCTCTTTTCTCTTCCTCTCCTGCCTCCTGTATGTCGCGCTGGGTGTTGTAAACTCCGTTCCGCATACCAATATCCGGTTGACATTTTCATGGACAACGCTTGCCTATGCGCAGGTGTTTTTGTTTCTGGAACTGATCCTGATCACGGCGATAGTTTTCTTTTTCATGAGCTTCAGTTCATCGTTCTATCTGGCCCTTATTTTCAGCGGCAGTGCGTACCTGATTGGAACAAGCATTGAATCTGTGCAACTGGCCCTTGCCGCCAAGCAGGTGCAATCTCCAGGCAGTTCTGCATTCATGATGCAATGGGTCAAATGGGTGTTCCCCAACCTTGCCGCCTTTGATCTCAAGACCATAGCCGCGCATGGCTTACCGGTTGCGGGAAGCACTCTTGCCATGACCTTTATGTATTGGCTGTGCTATACAACCCTTCTGCTGTCCTGCACAATTTTTTTCTTTAACCGAAGGGAATTGTCTTGATTCGCCGAATTGGATTGCTCGCCTGTTTTCTTCTGGTGGCTGCTGCACATGTGTTGAGCTATTCTCGCCTTGAGCATGTGCGGATGCAAGATGCCCGTTCCTCGCATATTCAACACATAAAGCCAATCATGCCGCCTGTCCTGGCCCGCTTATCCGCTGGGGAATTCAAAGGACTTATGGCCGACTTCATGACCCTTGAGGCATCCAGCGGTATCGGGCATTATTTGCTCCAGCGGGACCTCAAAATGCGCGACATTCCCCCTGAGGCATGGGATGTCATTTACGAACTCCTGGAAACATCCCAAAAACTCGACCCATATTTCAGCGACAACTACCGCCTTATACAGCCTTTTTTTACATGGGCGGTGCAACGGCCGCAGCAGGCGATTGATTTTTTGAAAAAAGGCATGGATGCCAGAACATGGGACTGGGAATTGCCCTTTTTTATTGGTTTTGATTACTTCTTTTTTCTGGACGACAATCTCCAGGCAAGTCACTATCTGCAAGAGGCTTATTCGCGCCCAGGCGGCAAGGGGAGTATTACACTGGCCACCCTCTCCGCCAAACTTCTGCAAAAAGCCGGAAAAACCGAAGTCGGCATAGCCTATCTCACAGCCCTTCTTCAAGATGAGCCCAACGAAACGCAACGAAAAGCCTTTGAAATGCGACTTAACGATCTGCAACGGGTGCTCATTGTTGAAAAAGCTGTAGCCGTTTACCATGCACGGTTCGGACGCCCTCCTGAAAACACGGACGCTTTGTTACGTGAAGGGATACTCACGGAAATCCCCGAAAACTCCTACGATAAATCCATGCCGTACTGCATCGATCAAACCGGAAAGGTTTTTTTTGACAAACCAAACTGCCGCGAAGAAACCAAAACAGAAAACACACCACTTGGTATTCCCTGGAAGTAAAAAGCATGGAGGGAGAAACAGAAACAGGGTCAGGCTTAG
>DYNZ01000205.1 GCA_020720805.1 Leptospira biflexa
TCCCAAGAGGATGGTGAGCAGCAGGATGGCGCTCAATACTGCAAAGCCTTTTCTCGTTTTGCTTTGCATTTCAGGCTGGGTGATTTCGCCCCTTTGATGTTGAGTTTGGTATTTTTCCCTCATCACGGCAAAGGAGAAGGCAAAGACCAGCAGGATGAGCGCAATTCCCAACGGCAGGAGTATGGCAGGCAGGAATAGCCCAATACCGAATAGGGCAAGGAGCATGAGGAGGGAGATTGGGAGGGGATACTTGGTGATGAAGGTGAGCATGGGGTTATTTTAATTTTATGACAATTGGTAAACCATCTTTGCGAGAAATGAAAATCGTGCTGCCATCTGCCGACCAAGCCATATCCCCATACGCAACTACATTTTTGGAATCAATGGCAGACAGCCGAATTAATTCTTTCTGTTCTTTGGCGCGCCAACGTACCAGAGTCAAAACTGTGTCATAGACATTGTCCGCATGAAAAGGGGTTATTGTGCATGGTGTTGGGCTTTCGTGACACTGCCATTCTGAAATCAGGATGTATTCCCCAGTCGGGTCAAAAAACAATCCCGACAATTGATTAGGATGTTTGGAGACAAACCCAGTCGAGACAGTATAGGTTGACAGATAAGGAGGCTTCGGGGCGAAAGACTCTACCACAACTTCAATATCATCTTTCTCCGTTGCGTCGTGCGGTAAAGTACCAATCTGCGCGACTGGCACGCCTAAACTTTTACTCCACAACAGATCCCAATAATCGCCTGCCCTGAATTCTTTTTCCTGTCTAAAGTCGAAATCCGGGGAAAGGGGGATAGTCGTTCCGTCTTTAGAGTTATACACCCCGTTTTCCGTAAGTAGTTGATTGGAATCAAAAGGCGAAAAGAATCTTGCCCCAAAATCATACCGTTTGTAGGTGTTGTCCTGCAGGTTGAACACGTAAAATGCGTATTCTCTCTTTGGAACTATTTCAGGGTTATAGTGGTTTGCAGGAATACCTAGATACTTACCATCGAACGACCATGTTATTGGAATAGAGAAATTGTCGGCATTAGCAATTCCAATTTCAGTCATCCCCAACTGTTTTCGTAAATCAATCTTTTTGCCGGTTGCAAGGTCGACCAGATAATAGTCTGTACCTACAGTAACAAAAACAGTATCCCCATTCGGGCTTAAAGCATAAGATGCGTTAAATAATTGATAGGGATAGTCTGTTGTCAGTTTAAAAGGGGAAATATAGAATGAATCCACTTTTGGAAAGGCGGGGGCGCAAGCGGTCAAAGCCGCGATCAGGATTAACAGGTATAAAAATCGTGTATGTTTCATTTGCAGTATCTTTTTCCATCAGTATCGAGATAAGTATCGGGATATTGCATACAGGATGCCCCGCCTCCGATTGCATAACAATCTGCATTGGCGGGATAAATCACAACCTGGCACCAGTTCGAGGGAATCTTGCTGTTTTTCATGATAGTGACAACATCATCCCAGGTCGGGGATGTGCCAGTGGCAGAGCTGTTGATAATTGCAGATTGAATCGCTGACAAGATACCCTTTTCTCCACCATTGTATGCAGCAATTATGATGCGGTTTTGGTCTTCCGGAGAGAATAGATTCCATTGTTCTTTTAAGTCGGTTTTAAGGTACTCACGATTTGTAGCGTTATACGCTGCTGCCAATTCAATTGCATCAAAGCCATCATCATCGTCAACCGCATTTTCGACACATCCAATATCCGAAGAAAAACATCGTCCGTCTACAAACCGTATGGCAAAATCGGAAAACTGCGGAATATTTACGAGAATGTCGTTGTAATATTTTTGGAATGACATGTCTCGAGGTTTCTCTATCGAATTTGGTCCAAAAGCATGGCGATACGCTTCGTAAATATTCTGAATCATCTCTTCGTGATCTCCCGTCAATAAAGCATCGTGAATTGCGTCGCTGGATAACTGCGTAAGCCCTACATAATTGTCGTTCCGGCAATAATCTTCAGGACGTGATTCGCAAGGCTTTCCCGGATCAGGCGCACCGTTGGACTCGACAAACATCTGATATTTGAGAAGCAGAGGGTCAATTCCATAAGCTTGTGCTTGGGTCAGGATTTCATCATTGTAATAGTTCTGCCAAAAGAGAATCGCCTTTGTTTTGGGGTCGGAATTAGCGTATAAACTGAATTCAGGTTTAGACGACAACCAGTAATCGTACATCATCAATGCGTACCCTTTTTTCTGATCCTCTGTTAGAGAATTCGGGTCTATCCCATTTTTCTGAAGCCACTGTTTGAAAGCGTCTGTTTTGATGATGCCTGACGAATCGGCAAGATTATACTCATCAATCCAGCCATTCATGAAGCTCATTGCGCTGGTTTCAGGAAGGTTGGATGTCATTAATTGGGCAGGAATATCAGGAGTTGCTATAGGCGAGGTCTCCGTAGGCGGGGAAGTGGGAGCGTCTTCTGGGAAACATTCTTCTGGCGTGGACGTTGGGGATGCTGTAGCGC
>DYNZ01000206.1 GCA_020720805.1 Leptospira biflexa
ATCAAGCCAGAGCAATATCAACCTCATGATGTACAATCAACTTGAATTCAGTCTTGTCATAAAACCGCTGGGTACGCTCCATTGAAAACTCTCTAACGAGTGGATGAACTCCGTTGCAGACATAGGCACGTCGGTCGACAATTGCTTTCCAGTTCGCAGATACCTTGAAAAAATCTATGGTGCTGACAAGCTGCTCTATTGCTTCTGCAATCCACTGTCGCTTATTTCGCGTCTTGCCGGCCTTGAGTTCCATAAACAGTATCATGGCATCCGGCTTATCAGGGTAAAACATCATTCCATCGCAACGCTGAGCTTGTACCCCACCAGCCGTATACAGTGGAATATTCTTGTCGACTGCCACAAACTGGATTTGCTCTACGCTTGCATTGTGCACGGTGGCTATCCAGGTCTTATCTTTGTTGATAGTTGTGAAGGCTGGGTTTTCTCCCACACCATCCAGAATTCCAAAGGTCGAATCGGTCCGAGGTTGCTCCAGCCGATACGTTACTTCATAAAAGTCAGTCACCGCGCATCCTGCAGATCTAAAAGTTTCCCGAAAAGTTCATTGCCTGCGGCGATCTCGGCATTCAGTACATTGTCATCTGAAGGAAGACCTTTATACGACTCCAGCCGCTCGACAAACCCGTCTTCAGACAGCTGGTATACTGCAACATCCTGTGCCGCCACCCACGATGCACGCGGTACTATCTTCTCGATATCCGCTGAAGCAACACCTGCGGATGCCAGCTCACCCGCTTTAATGGCAAGCGTCAGCCAGCTGATCATATACGGGCTATGCGTTGTAGCCAGCAATGAATTATGCCCGTTCTTGTTCATACAAGCCAGAAGGTCAAATAAAACATCTCGCTGGCTTGCAGGATACAAGTTCTGTTCCGGCTCTTCGACTATGTTGACAAACCGGCTATTGGCAGACGAAGCGATGAATTTTGATATAACCGCCTCGCGGATCTCGGGAGCAAGTTTCTGATCCTTCAGAAGCCGTTCGAGTTCTGTTGCCAACTTGCGGGACTCCTCCAGACTGACATTGCTGCGCGAAGGATTGTTCGGTTGGCCGATAGCATCCGACAAGTACTGTGAAACCAGAAAAAGTGGCAGGACCGACTGGTACCCACTGGAAGCTTCCTGCAACCGGATCTTGTACGTACCCGTCAAAACCCATGAAATCTTGTTCTGTTTGTCGTAGGAAAAGGAAACTCCTCCCAAGGGCAGTTTCGTCTCCTTCTGTGTCAGGTGCTGCTTTGCCATTTCATATTCAGCAAGCAACGTGTACAACGTACTGGGCAAGTTCCTGAGCTTTTCCGGCTCGGAGACAGCGCTCATGAAATTCCTTTCAGCTGGAATGTACATGATCTTCGGGCGCTTGTAGTTGCCTTCTTCTATTTTCTTGAGTTCCAGACGCTTGTCGTGATATGAAAATTCATACGCATCGCCTCTATAACCAAGATCCGTCGTTGGTGTAAAGTAATTTTGAATGTTTTGATACGCACAGTACTTCTTTACAAAACGATTAGAGAGCACCAATTCACGGGCAGAAAAATCTCCCCTCATCAGTGCTTTTTCAAGCCATGAGAATACTGACACGAGCTTGGCTATGGAACTTTTACCGGAACCCTGCGGGCCACACAGTAGCGTCACCTTTGGAATTTCAAAAAAACCGTCGTCTGACTGTACAAAGCCAGCAGCGATTGGTCCAAAATTCCGTACTTTTAACATTGGCATTCCAGAAACCCCTGTATCGTTGATACGTTAAACAGGCTGTACAACATAAGTACATACAATGCTTTGCGCTCTTTCTCTCATCCTGTACATCTTCTCGACTTCAGTCGAGTAGATGCGTGTCTTGCCGTATTGCGATATTGCAGCTGGGTAAGACCACACCCCTCACGGAACCGTACGTGCGGTTTTCCCGCATACGGCTCTTCAATGGCATTCACAGATTCAGGCATAGAGGTCGTAGACTGAGCAGTGGATTGAACACACTTGTTTTCCCGACAGAATTCTAAGCTTGGCCAACTGTTACCTCAAAGTTGGTCAAGTATGTCTCTGTATGCAGTCTACCTGCAATTTCAGTTTCATCAGCTGTTTCCATGAACAATTCAACAGCTTCTGCCAGATTCGATTTTGCTTCTTCTATGGAATTTCCCTGACTGGCAATATCCAGCTCCGGGCACAACGCAACATACATATCGTCTTCCCGCTCTATAAGCGCAGAAAAATAGCGTTTCATACGACAATCCTCCTGATTGTTTGCATCGTGCACATCCTCTTCCATCCTGTCGTCATGTTGAAAAGGGTTACCAGCAAATCCTCCGTGCCTCTCTGTGTACACCCGGTCTACCTTTGTATCATTGCACATCTACACAACAGAAAGGTGCATGGAGGCGTTGATGAGAGTGTATCCGGTAATTTTACCATTAAGATACCGGATGATTGTGCCATCATCGGTCA
>DYNZ01000207.1 GCA_020720805.1 Leptospira biflexa
TCATATTGAAAACCTGGATGGTAAATTCTGAAATTGTTTCATCATTCCATTCGATAGTGAAAATGCCGGGGTGGGGGTTGGGGTAGAATACCAGATTATTTATCATAACTTCATTGAGATCTAATGTCTCAGAAGATATTTCTTCACTAGAATTTTTCGAATAAAGATCATTAAATTCAGAACTCCTTACCCCACACAGTTTGAATTAGCGGAAATTTCAAAAATCATTTTCAAATCGGTACCTGGAAATATGGTTTCTGTCTGGTTTAGTAAATTGGTCAATTCGGCAGCAGCCTGATTGTACCTGGCGGCAGATAGTGAATGCAGGGTTACTGTGAGGGTTTTATTTTGATAGTCTGGGGTCAGGTCGGCACTGGATTGAATGATTTGTTTGACCACCATTCTTTTTTCATTAACCGCCTTTGCCAGATAGGGGCTAATCCATTGTGCGACCGAAGATTCTGCCCGATAGCAAATCATTTTTATCACATTCATAAGCAGTTTGCTTTCGGTTTTAAGTTTGTTATATCTTTCTTGTTGGGGCATCTGGCAGACTTTTAGTCGTGGTTTTATTTCAGAGCGTTGTTTGATGAGTTCTTCTTCCTGGGCTTTGAGAGAGTCGATCTTTTGTTTATACTCCATCTGTTTATTTGTTATGGCAGGCAAATCGTCCAGAGGTTGATCCATAGCCAGTTCTATTAGTGGGAATAATCGGGCTTGAAGCCGTTGGATTTTTTCTCTCAGTTTTTTTATTTGGTGGGTTAGCTTGCGGTAGTGTGGATTTACTATTTCTTTTTCCGGATCAACCGATTCTATTCCATAAGAGACCATTTTGTCAAAATCATAATCTTCAATAAGGTAACGGAAGAAATTTTCCTGGCTCCATCGGCTAAACATGCGCCCTGCTATGGAGTGGAGTTCCAGGGTGGGGTGTGTGGTAACGATGGATGTTTGATGCCCTGTTTCGCCCTGACGCCGGATTTCTCTGAACCAGTAACCGCCAAGCGCGGTTCCCTGTTCGCACAATTGCATGTTAACGGATTGCTGTAATACAGGAACAACAAAGCTTTTAAAACATTCATCTGCCCATTTATCCTTTACGTTTTTGCGATATGTGATAATGGCTATTTTGTACATTTCCCATAACCTTTTGAAGAAAGCAGGCTCATAGGCTTCACGGTCAAAAATAAACGTGCAGACAGGTGTATTGTCACCTGTGGGAAGACAGGACAAGAGGGTTGTTTGTTGAAGTTGTGGAATGATCTGATGTTCGATCACGGTTTGCAGTTTTTCGGTCAGTTCTCCCATTACCATCATAACGGGCATGCCTTGTGCATCGTTTACCCAATACTCGGAGGTAGCGCTCAGGCAAAGTTTTTGCCTGGAAACAAATTTTGCTGGAAGCTTGGCTTTATCCCCATAATAAATCCGCACATGCCCATCGATGTACAAAAACTCAGCCTCCTGCGATGAATCGCCACTGTACCAGGAATCTACCAGCAGGTTATTCAAGTGTGTGGCCTGGCGTTGACGGGTGAGAAGGTCTATCTTGCGGCGCAGGCATCTTACTTCAGGAATCCTGTCCAGTCCTATAATCCGTCCGATTTCGCCGGGTTTGCACTGCTTGAGTTGTTCCGGGTTTTTTATGCGCAACAACGCCATGAATGCCAGGGTGAGAACAATAGACTCCAGACTGTAGTAAAATTTTGAAGGCCATGTGTAAACATCTTTTGTTTTTAATAAGCCCTGTGCCAACAAGGCCGGTAATAAAAACAATACCCCGCCGCCACTGAGCGCCTGTCCTTCTTCAAATTCAATCTCTGCACAGGTTCCTTCGCCAAGGGAACAGTTTATCCGATCTTCTGTACGCGTAGTTGCTATGCCAAGGGTAGAATCCTGATCTTGCCGGTTACGCTGGTTGGGTGTGGTGGCTTCACCATCAGAGGATTCTGTTATAGACTTTTTTTTAAATAGCCCTGTTTTATCCCATAACGGATGGCCGATTCCCTCACCCCTTCTTCTTTTGCAATGCTATACACGCTCTGCCCTTTGTCGAGTTTGGTCTGAATCCTTTCCCTGCGCTCGCCCACAATCTTATGTGCCCTCCCGTGACGGGCGTCCGGCCCAAAAAATCCAGACTCTCCTTTTGTCATAAATTTCTTATAGGCCCGGCTTACACTGTCTTCACTCACTCCAAATACTCGCTCAATATCAACTTTGCGGCACAATCTATGGTGAATGAAATTGCTCGTTATAAACCGAAAGGCATCATTGTCTTCTTTTGAATGCGAATAAACTGGCAACCCATTGACTAAATACTGAACGATTCCAGAACGTTCATAAACCCCAACGCTCGAATTAAGGAGCACGGTATCGAATGGAAATATTGGTAATATTAATTGCATGTGGCAAATTTACCGCTATTTCTTTTTTCCGTAAAACATCAGGGATTATTTATA
>DYNZ01000208.1 GCA_020720805.1 Leptospira biflexa
TCCTGGCAGTTTATCAAGCGGAAATATGCGCAATTGGCGCGGAATTTACCAGAACTATAACCCCTAACAAGGTAATTTTCAACCATTATTTTGACTGAACTCTAATATATCCGGCTATGAAGTTTCCAATCATTGCGATATATGCAATGATAAAAATCGAATTCACGCCCAAAGAAATTGACGCACTTCAATATTAACGCTACCATCACTCGAATTCCAAAGTCCCAAAAAGATGGAAGTTCTCTATCTAAAAAGCCAGAGGATTGCACATCAGGGGATTTGCCGACTAGGAGCCTTGTCGGGAAGAAAAGAAACTGCCCGAATTGCTGGTCTGGATTGAAAAATCCGAGCTAAAACAAGGTATAAACTCGCCGGAAATTGCCAGATTTTGCATCTGGAGAAGCCAAAAGACTCTTTTAAAAAGTGGGGGGCATTCTTCGAAATCATCGTCGGACAAGCCGTCATCGCCAGTGAGAACTCACAATTGATCAGGATGAACTCGAACGGCGGATATCTGTCCATACCGCATCTCCTTATCCTGATATCCATTATGACGATTTGCACTATCCTGCACAATATAACCAAAACTCTATCCATCCATCCTCACCAATCTTGGTGGGGATGGATGGATTTCCCAATGAACTCGACAAACTCATCCATCATGCATTGCTTGGCAATCAGGTTTTCATGCGATTTGGATAAAACATCTGGTAGAGTGACCTGGAAGATCTAGCCTCGCCAGTTAGGATTGGCGTTTTATTCAAATCCATGGCATTCACATTTTATCGGATCCCAAGTGATGCATACCATACCAGCGGGTGGCTGGCAACTTACTGATTGTGGTTGATCGGGTTGTTCCGCAGGTTGACCCGGTTCCGGGGTCGGCGGAATCTCTCTCGGACACAGCATCGGCTCAAACCCGGTGGGGGCGAAGCCAAACGCTTCGCGGCAGGTGTTATCCACGGCGTAGAGCGCCTTGAGCGGGTAGTATTTTTTATCCTTTATAGGTGACCCGGCTTCCTCTTCTGTAAACCGGTCCACATAATCGAGATTGGATACATTCTTTAACCCGGCGTCAGCCAGCGCACCATACATGAACCAACTTCCAGCCCAGGATTTCTTGAAGGCAAACTGGAGGATGGAATCTTTTTCGGCAGTCATGCGTATCCAGGCCAGGTCGGGATCGTCGCCTGAACCGTTCCCCCCATTAAAGATCATGGTCTCATAGCCATCTGCAGAATATGGCGCATCAGACTTTTCAGCTGACAGACCGCTGGTATTGTGGTTTTTATCGGCAAAGACCTGAACATTGCTTGTGGACCATTCAGCAGTATAGGGAGGGCTTGCCCAAATAATGAATTCTCCAAAGCCGTCTGCATTGGTGTCCAGTTCCACACCATAATTGATTCCGAGTGCGTTGTTAGGGTCAACACCAGCCCGTTTTACAGACAGATAATACCATTCCCCGTCTTGACCCAGGTTTATGGCTGTGATATCGAGGTCGGAAACATAGGTCATATCTTGGAGGAATGGGCGTTCCAAACGATTGATTTTGTAGGAATCACCATAAGGCGCCCGCTTTTCCGGCCCTGTGCCTGAAGAATCCACATCATAGACTGTTTTTTCCAGGGCAGGCTGGGTGGCTGGAAATTTGATGTGAACCACGGCGGCAGTTGCCGTGTTTGTGGGTGGAGGTTCCTCTGTTACAGGGGAACTGGGGGGACTTGTTTCAATTGCCGGAGGGACTGTGGGAATTTGCGGTGTGACCGGGGCTTGCGAAGGCGCAGCGAAGCCCGGCATGCTGCAGGCGAGGATGGCAATGAATAAAATAATTGCCAATGGAAGAAATGTTCCTACTCGTTTCTGGTACATATTTGCTCCTTTGATTCTAATAGCGAAACAAGCTCTGTTCGCAACAGAAAGAATGTGATTTAAGCAGTACCCAATGCAGAACATGCTTTTCAACCATGAAGGATCATTGGTGGGAAATATAACAATTTGATTTTATCAGGTTTCCATAAGGCAACAATGGATGGAAAGTAGTACATTATGGCTATTTTATAAATCAGCCCAAAAGAGCAATTAGAATGAAAAATACAGCAGGATGAAGATTATCCATATGAAAATGCCAAGGTGTTGATAATGGTCTGACGTGGTTTTTCTCCCGCAGTGATTTCCAAAAAAGGACCTCTTGCAGAAGTCTTTTTGCCGCGAATTACGCTAATTTTCGCGGATATTTTTCAACTAATTCGCGTCAATTTGTGAAATCGGCGGCTAAAAAATGGCGTACATAAATTGCATTACGTATGCAAGAGGTTTAATAAAAATCCCCAAGCGTCATACTGTGCAAACAACACGCTCCCCATTATCAGGGAGCGTATTGTTTGATCTTATTTGCGGATGTGATAGTCGCCTTCGGCAATCCACTTGTAAGTTGTCAATTCGCGCAAT
>DYNZ01000209.1 GCA_020720805.1 Leptospira biflexa
GTTATTATTGATCACAGGTCAACAATGTATATATCCGAGGACGAAAAGTCTTGAAACAAGTTCACCAAGTTCACCTTTCCCTCTCTTATACTCAAGCGAATGGGCATGATGATTCAAGGTTGAGAAATAGGAGTTTTATGTGCCCCATATGCCGTATGCGGAGTATAGGGTAGAGCAGTTAAACAGATTTTAGCAGGAATTCGTGAGAAGAAAGCAATATGTACGGACGAAGTGAAAAAAAATTTTTCCCTATCCGTAGGTTACTAATGGGGTAGCACTCTGTCGGGGTGCAAACAAGCACCTATCACAGAGGGGGTAGGGGCTACACAAAAATAAGATGGTCGGTTCCCGTTAGATTTCGCGCGCTCAATAAGAGTCACGATGCGGTAGTTCTCCAAAAGGACTGGCTCTACATTGCCGTGCAATTTCCCCTTTCGGGCGAGTTATTGCGAACTCATTTATAAGTTTCATGATAAATCTCCTGTATATTTTTTCAACTCTTTTTTTAGATGAACAGTTTCATTTTTTAACGCGATATTTTCTTGTTTTAACAGCTTGTTGTTGTTTTTTGATTCTTCAAATTTTTTTTCAAGTGTTACCATTCTTTTAATTGCTAATTCCTTGTCGGCAACTTCAGCCTCGCGTGCTTGGAGTTCTATTTCCTGCGCCTTGAGAGCCTTTTTTTCTCTGAAAAGCGCAGCAAGTCTATCTTGATTCTTCAGGATCTCCGCATGCAACATCAGGTTTTTGTAATCGTCAATTTCCTTCTCTTCAATTTCGTGTCCAGTGTTTGTGGATGAGTCAATAGCTGAATTTAGCACTCCGAACAACGGTATTCCTGCCAGCATTAACAACCAGCATTGATAGCCGAAAAAGAAAACCCATACTGATTTCCATTCGTATCCGGGAAAGTTGAAATAACCCCAAGCAATGATAATTGCAGCGCCTGCCAATACTGCAATAAACGACATCCAGACATATCTGTTCATCTCAAGTATGCCTCTGTAGTCTCTTTATTGAAGTGGCCTACTTCCTGGGCTACAGTTTCTTTTGCGTCCTCATAGGTTTTTCCATTCCTCTGAAGCTCCGCCATGCGTTCCTGGGCGTAACTGTGTCGAAGTCCATGTGCCCCCCTGGACCAGCCAAGAATTCGTTTTGAGGCTTCAGTGAAACTCGCGCTCCACCGGTTTCCTCCGCTGATGTCATATTGCTGCTGATAATGTATGCCCCGATCTGTTACTCTTATGGGCTCAGGTAGACGCCTATCTTCAAGTCTGTTTGCTAGTTTCCGAGGGATCATCACTTCACGCACCAGTCCACCTTTGCCATGGACGGTGTACCGCTCGCCATCACGGCCAGCGAATCGGTCAGCATTCCATTCTCGATGAATTGAGGGACAGCGTTCATCGACCCGTCGTAAAGTCAACAACTCATGCGCTCGTAATCCAGAGCAGTAGGCAATCTCCGTCGCAAGTCCGTTACGTTCGGTTTGCGCTGCGGCCACCAGAGACACTTGCTCGGAGGTGTAACTCCGGCAGGTAAGGCGGGTTTCTTTGAGGCTCTTAACCACTTCCAATTTTTGTCCTAAGTGCATCTGAATTGCTTGCCTATCCAGGTCCAGTGTCTTCTGACTCACTTTGCCTGCCCGATGTTGCAGATAGTTCAGCGCCATTTCTGTTTTTGTGCCGGAACGGAAGAGAGAACCGCCGTTGCTCTCACGTAAAAAATTTGCATAGCCAGTTAGGGCTTGTGTGTATGACCGAGCAGTGCCAAGGCTGTGGATTTTACCGTCGTTGTCGTTGCCATGCCGGGGCGTGTTGAGTGCCATTTTTTGGGAGACCGCCCCCCTTGCTTGTGATCTCGGATTCTTGCCCATTAACTCACTCTCTTGCTCGTAAAAAACGACAGATTGACATACGAGTAATCTTGACGCGGTGACGAACAGATAGCCATTCAGCCAAAACGGTAAAACTTGCTCCAGCTTGACGCATCGCTATCAGCTCGCCGGTGTATTTGTCCAGCTTACTTTTTCCCTTTGAATAATTTCTCCGCTTGGCTTTTTGCAGCTTGGTTTTAATTGCTTCTACCTCCCTTGCCGCATCAAAACAGACATCATTTTTAACCACGATGTTACCTCCGATTATATCGCTGAAGCAGTAACTCGATTGAGGGAAATGAATAGATTTTTGATAACTCGGATTTTGTAACGTGAATAAAGTGGAACGCTTGATATTGCGCCCTCCCCGGCTATGTCGGCCCAGTTTAACATAGCGGGGACGATTTGGACGCTACGCGCAACAAAATTATTACCATCTCAATATGTAATTGCCTTGTTTCCTTTTGTGGCCAAGAGCCACATTATAAGAGACTAAAAAACGCCAGCATCTTATGAGTTTTTTTCTGGCTTTCCCGAGATTTCGCTGAAATCTTCTGCCTCTCG
>DYNZ01000015.1:0-26824 GCA_020720805.1 Leptospira biflexa
CGGGTGACAGGAAGTCACAGGAGCGACCGACGTCCACGGATGGAAAAGAGCTGACCCTAGGTCGATAGGAGGCGGTTATGGCATTGCCTAACCGATCACTTGTACTGAGCTTGTCGAAGTAAATCTTGTGCTGAGTTTATCGAAGCATCGATGCTTATTGGTATAGACCTAATAATCAAAACCAATGGAAAATTCACCCTGCCATTTATTCATGGGGATAGCATCCCGTCCATTCCAAGGTGCCGCAAAATCTACGCGAAAAATGAGAAATGGTAATAGCACAAAGCGCAATCCCGCACCGTAACTCGCCTTCACCGTATCAAATCTTTTCTTCCTATCAAATAAAGAAAATTGATTTCTATCCCAGGCAGCACCCATATCCAAAAACCACAATCCGCCAATGCTGCCAAGGGTGAACCGAAAAGGCCATCCAAACTGGATAGCTTCAATGAATGTAAACCGATATTCTAAATTGACCAAAGCCATCTGCGCTCCGCTGTACTCTCGAAAGGGATGACCTCGGATTGTAAAAAAGCCGCCAATTTCATAAGGGAATAAATCTTGATCCAATCCCCAGATTGAGCCATACAAAAATCGAGCAGCGATACTTTGACGCTCCCAAAATCGAAAATATTGACGTATATCAGCATCAAAACGAGAAATGGCTATATCCTGCCCGGAAATATCGATGGATTGTGAATATTGAAAAATTGTGCGATTTCCCTGAACAGGATAACTGTATGACCAGATCGTATTATCGAATATAAATGCAGTGGACGCTTCATGCAGATTTCCTGCAATATTCTCTTTTTCAAAAACAGGAAAATACTCTTTTTCATATCTTGAGGAGGATATTTTCAACTCCGATCTGAAAAATTTTGAAAAAGGATAAATCGCGCCCGCGAAAAAGCCGTAACGATTCATCGATTTAGCGTCATAATTGGTATTATAGAAAATATCCTGCAAATTATAGATTGTAACTACATTCAAAAAGTTTTTCATCCTATAGAGACCGGCAAATAAATGAACACGCTGGCTCATGTCTAGGTAGGTGATTTGAACATTGGCATCCTCACTACCGCCATCATAAAATAACGTAGTCTGCAACCGGTAATCACCCATCAAATCAGTAAAATTGGATTGTAAAAATCCTACAAAGCCATAACTTGAGTATCCAAGGTTAAAGCCAAGAATTTCAGGGTTGATTCTCATGCGATAATCTTCTATATCCGAAGAATAGGAAAGTTTAGCGATACCGGGAATGGAGATAGGGTCAAATTGGCTATCGGGGATTTTAAGAATGTGATCTCCAGATTTTCGATCAATTTGATACTCGAGGATATCATAAGCGTAAATAAAATAGGTATTATATATAATTTTTGCATCATTCCCTATATATCTGGGGAAATAGGAACCTGACAGCGATTGCGTAACTTTTCTTGCTGCCCTTACGTTCTCGATATTAACAAAATCCGCCTCATATATATTTGCCATCCCTTCCACCGATGAGACAAAAAGAAGGTATTTTGCATCAGGCGACAATTCAAGCGAATGAAAATTTTTGAAAGCAGGCAGAACAATCGTCCTTTTTCCTGTTACTAAATCATATCGAACTAGATGATTTTCTCCAAACTCCTTATCCTTCAGCTCATTTTCATTAGAGACAAATAAAATATCCTGATCTGAGACACCAAAGATGGGAGACAATTTTTCATAATCATCCGAGAGGATAATTTTCATCTGCTTTTGTCGTAGATCATAAATCGCAATTTCCGGTCTTGTCTTCCGGATACCAATGAAAATAAGCAGATTTCCTTTCCGATTTAAACTTAAATGGGAAAGCGATCGAAAAGGTAAAAAAATTTTTTCTAAAACTTTTCCAGAAACGGCATTAATTTTGTAAACATATTCTTGGCCTTTGGATTTGCCCAGAAAAAAAAGATCCTTGCCATCCGGACTCCAGGAAATTTTATTTTCAAAAACCTTTAAACTCTCAAAGGTGGAATTGACATCCCCTCGAATTAACTCTTTTTTGTTTTTTAACTTTTCCTTTTTTTGATAGGGAATTAAGTCGGCAACCATCAAGGAGGTGTAGTAATCTTCATTTGAAAAATAGGCAATTTTCTTACCATCTGGCGAGGGGCTTGGCTTGAAAGATAACCCTACCCATTTTTTTAGATGATTTGTTCTGATTCTAGCATTCCCCTCGTTAAAAAAATGGCCCTGCGAAATTTCTGGCCAGTAACGCCGCTGTAGCCATTGTCGCCACTCCCAGTCAAGTTCTTCCAGATCAAGATGTAGATGTGTTTCCAGAATTTTATTCAAATCATGGCGGCTATCTCGCAAATCAAGAAAAATTTCAATAATTTTTTCATCACCGAAATGCTTCCCTATATAATATAAAATAGATTGCCCATATTTATAAAAAGCATAATACGAGGGAACCTGGTATCGTGAAATCTGCTCGATAGTTGGCAGCGCTGAATGGATAACCGCGTCCCGCATGAAAAATTCTACACTACTATCCCAGCCTAAACTATAGTATTCCGCCATTCCTTCCATTAGCCATAACGGCATTCTTAAGTATGGCGCACCCAGTACCCCCTCCATACCATCGCCGAGCAAAATATCAAACTGAAATACGTGAACAAGCTCATGTGTAATAACGTGACGCAACTGTCTCATCGAACCCTGAATGGGCAAAGCTACTCGCCGCTGCATGATCTCAGTAAATCCTCCTGTACCATCGCCAATTAAATCAGGTATGATATTTGTTCCCTGGAAATCCTGAGTAGAAGGATATAGAATTAATGGCACCGTGGAGCTTAATTGGTGATTCATGCGCATAGATAAATATAGAGCAGCTTCCTCAGCCATCAATGCAGCTCTTTGCGCCTGATCAAAAATCTCCTCTGGAAAATAAATATCAAAATGATCCGTTTTTATCCTCTTCCAGGTATGCGAATGATAAATAACTTTATTTTTGCCAAAAGAGTGCAGTGCTTCCTGAAAAAAAAACAGGATTAAAATAAATAATAAAAAAACGGATATAGGATGAACTAATTTTTGATGCTTCACAATAAATTTTATTGATAATTATAAATATTTCTGCCAAAATCAGGATAAACCTTCTCCTGCCATTCGACTATTTCTCTGGACTCTGAAAATTTTTTGAATATTTCGCCGCTTTTTAGTGTATCCTCCCCCGTTAGAATAACATAGGCCTTATCATAGCTATGCTGTATTATTTTAGACTGAAAAGAGAGATCCTTTTGTAGTTGAGCGATTAGAAACTTAAATCGAACATTTTGCTGGTCTGGCTGACGGCTACGCATCGCAAATTTAATCACATGAAAACGATGCCACTCATCCGTACTTTCACTGGTAGGGTAAGCGCGCCGATCTCGTAAAAAATTATAAACCTGATCTACCACCTGCGATTGCGCATGATAATCTTTCTCAAATAATCTAAGAAAATCTACAACTGGAAAAAAAAATTCAAGAAACTGATGTAAAGCAAAAAGTCTCTTCTCGGCCGATTTTTTATTTTTTGCCGAAATAAAAAATGACAATAATATCAAGTTTTTTGGTTTTAAGTTACGATATTGACCGAACAAAGGGATTACAATTAATGTATATGAATCTGAATAAAATCTATCAGGAATCCGTTTGCGCAACAGAGGATTCTGATCAATTTCATTTTTTGACAATACAATAGGCTGCTGCAATTGTACAAAAGAGAGGATTAGCTCCTCCTTTGGAATAAAAATAAAATCAAGAATCTCTTCCTGGGAAATCTCATTATAAAAAAGCGGAAAATACAATGTATCCCTTTGGGAATAGACATGAAAAGCTGAAGCATCCGCGTGCAAAAATTCTCCCGCGGCGAAAAAAAGAGAAAAAATATTCCGAATAAAACGGTCTATATTCTGGGGAAGCCATGACCAGAAATCGACCAAAATATCGTAAAGAAAAATATCTGAATCCAGATCAATCTTTTTGATAATCTCGTCACCATCCTGATTTTGTAGTGCATTATCTTTCGCACTAACGGACTCACGCAGAAAAAACTCTGAATGAAATTCAAGATAATGAAGCAATAATTCAACAAGGTTTTCATTGACCGCATAATCTAGTTTACTCAAATAAAAAGGAACTTTTAGGTGAGTTAGGCTCTCATCTTTGATTATGTCATTATGCGCTGGATCGGTACTGTCATCATGGTGCACAATATCAGCAATCAGGTTTTTCAGATCCTCATTGAAAGTTTTATTTCTTAATTTTACTACAGCATCATCCATCTTTTAACCAGATAAAGATCCTACCTTAATAATTGAATATATTTCTTTTTGGCTTTTTCATGATCGCCCAAAAATTCTGAAAATTGGTGCTTGCCGTCACCTTTTACCACAAAAAATTTGTAAGGAGTTTTGGCTGGTTGAAAAGCTGCCTTAATCGAGGCAAGACCAGGACTGGCGATCGGATGCGGCGGCAAACCTTTTATTTGGTAAGTATTATAAGGTGACTCAATCCTTAAATGCTTAAACAGGAGTCTTTTCTTGGGTTTTTCAAATAGATATTGCACTGTAGCGCAGGACTCTAAGGGATAATGCGCATTCAGGCGGTTCTGAAATACGCCGGCAATCGTAGTCCGTTCTTCTTTAACCTTGGCCTCCTTCTCGACAATACTTGCCAACGTAACAATTTGATGAATTCTTTTCGAATCTTTCGGAAAATCCTTAATTTCTCCTATGTGCTGAAAAAAATAACCAACCATAGTTTCAACAATTTTTTGAATTGGATAATCTACCGGAAAATGATATGTCTCTGGAAATAGATACCCCTCAAAAGTCTTTACTGGAATTTTAAATTTAGCTAATAGAGTTTCATCTTGATTCGCCTTATCAAATTCGCTCCTAGATTTAATAAATCCTTTAGAGATAAGTAAATCAGCAATCTGCCGGTTGTTATATCCTTCTGGCACAGTTACCCGGAGCATTTTAATTTTTCCATCGGTGATTCGCTTGATGATATCTCCAGTAGACATGATATCATATAAAGTAAAAACACCTTTTTTGATCTCGTTTTGCTTCCCTAATAAAAATAATTTTAGTCGAAAAAGGAGCGCGCTCCTAATTAATCCTTGCTTTTCCAGATCCTTTGCAATTTTGACTGGACCAGCGCCGGCAGGAATAATAAAATCAACGGATTTATTACCGTCACCAACCGGCGAATCTATCTTTACATAGAGAATCGCCGTCAATAATATGGGAATCAATACTACAGCAATGATAATACGATGAGAAAATTTCATAAACTGGCCAAATCCTTATAATAATTGTAGGATAAAATGACATGAACGCAAGGATATTCCTTTTTCATCAAGTAAGAGTTATTCTACCATTACTTTTTTTTACTTTTTTCCCCCTGGTTTCCCATAGTGCCAAGTGGACCCTTGCCTGCGCCGTTCCTAATCGACCTGGCAAGACCTTCCAGACATGGGCCTATCTACCCGTTACAAATCCATCACAGGTAAATCCGGCTCATTTGGCTCATTTCGACATTATTAGTGCCGGAGGTTTTTATCTATCTCGGGCTGGTTTGCATATTCATCCTTACGCGCTGCGCTACCCTCTTCATAAAAAAGCAAAACTGATCCCGCTAATTACTTTTACTTCTGTCAACGAGGGCAAGAAGTTTTTATCACAAAATAGATTTTGGCAGCAATCCCTAACAAGCTTTCGCTCTCTAATCCATAAGGGCATGAACCACCTCCATTTTGATATTGAATACTTCCCCGCCACCTATTTGGAAAATCTTGTCTCCTTTTTTCAATTTTTAAAAGCAAAATTGCCTGGCATTTCCATAAGTATGGCTCTATTCCCACCAGTAGATTTTCCACCATCCTTAAATGATTTTCATAATCCAAAAATTCTACGGCAGGTTTTAGATAAAATTGTTCTCATGGCCTATGATTACCATAGACCCGGAACTATCCCCGGACCGGTAACAGATATCCGTTGGGCAGAGAAAAATATATTTTTTTTAATGAAATTCTTTTCACCGGAAAGAATCTATTTAGGTATGCCTGCTTATGGTTATGCCTGGGAAAATGGAAAAAAAACAAAAGTAATCTCGATGCGACAGTTAAAGAATCAGCGCAACAAATTTACCGGCAAACGTGACGCATCTCTGCTTATGTGCGGAAAGTATGGTCATTCCCATCTTTGCATACCTGATCGTACAACCATTGATGCATTTTCCGACCTTGTTCAAAAATACCGGTTGCAGGGTTTAGCAGTATGGAATTTTAACTATCTATACTATTAAGTAAAATTAATTACAACAATTATACCTTAACATTAATTAGAAATAATTCATGTATATGGTTACAGAATCTATTCCTACTTATGTTTTTTAAGGTATATTTTTTTTTCATCACGAGAAATTTGATTATATCTATCGATAATTTTTTGGTTTTCGGGTTTGAAATACTGCAAAAAGGCTTTATGCAGCTTTCTCTCTGACGCGCTCTTTGCTACAGCAATAGGAATAAATTGCTTTTTTTTATCTCGCTTCAACCCATGCTCTGAAAAATACATTGAAGTTGCCAGCGTTAAAGGCGTTGGTAAAAAATTTTGAACCTGTCTCGGCCGGTATCTGTTTTTCTTCAGCCATTGCATCAACGCAAACATCTCATTTACTCCGGCTCCTGGAAAGCCGGCAATAAAATAGGGAATGAGATACTGTTCAAGGCCCGCTTCTCGAGAATACCCTAAAAAAATCCGAGAGAACTCCTCGAAGGAATCAATCGATGGCTTAAACATAGATTCTAAAACTCCTGGATCGCTATGCTCCGGAGCCACCTTTAAGTATCCCCCTGTATGAAATTTAGCCAGATCTCGAATGTATTCCCGATCTCGCAATGCCAGATCATAACGCAAGCCTGAGGCTACAAAAACTTTTTTTATACCTTCAAGCTCTCTTGCCTGCTGGTACAAATTGCGCAATGGTTTATGATCGGTTTGCAAATGGGGGCATATCTGCGGATGCAGACAGGAGAGCTTTTTACAGCTTTGTTGCTTGAGCGGATCACTACAGTTCATTTGATACATATTGGCCGTAGGACCGCCCAGGTCTGAGATAAAACCATGAAAAGATTGATCCTGATCGCGAATTAGCTCTAATTCCTGTAGGATCGATTGCGTGGAACGACTCTGGATAATTCGACCTTCATGCGCGGTAATCGAGCAGAAGGTACAACCGCCAAAACATCCACGCAATATAGTTACCGAATGCCGGATCATTTCAAAGGCTGGAATTTTTTTCTCGCCGTATAAAGAGTGCGGTTGGCGCGTATATGGCAACTCATAGACACCATCGAGTTCCTGAGTTGATAGCGGCAGTGGTGGTGGCATCACAACAAGCCTATTATTATCATAATCCTGCACCAGGATGGCCGCATTGTGCGGATTGGATTCGCGAAACAGGATTAAATTACTTTCCTGGAAAAGGATGGGACTTTGCGCCACGTTTGAAAAGGAGGGTAATTCCAAAACTTTGGCCGAGTGCCATTCATCTGGCAGTTCATGCATATCTGCAAAAACTGTTCCCCTGATGTCCCGCATAGCAGAAATAGGTTCTTTTTTAGCCAGGCGATGAGCCACCTCCACGACCGCGCGCTCCGCATTGCCATAAAGAAGAAGATCTGCCTGGGCATCAAGAAGAATGGATCTGCGAACCTTGTTTGACCAGTAATCCCAATAGGCAATTCTGCGCATACTCGCTTCAATACCGCCAAGAATAATTGGCGTATGGTGAAACAATTTTTTGATAGTATTTGCGTAAACAATCGTTGCTTTATCCGGCCTCTTACCCGCGACGCCATCGGGCGTATAAGCGTCATCACTGCGTACCTTTCGATCAGCAGTATATTTATTAACCATGGAATCCATGTTTCCGGCAGTTATTCCGAAAAATAGATTTGGCCTTCCCAATGCCAAAAATGAATCATCATTTTTCCAATCTGGCTGCGATAAAATTCCTACTCGAAAGCCATGGCTTTCCAGAAGGCGGCCAATAACTGCGGCTCCAAAACTTGGGTGATCGACAAAGGCATCACCGGTAACCAGGATAACGTCACAGCTATCCCAGCCCAGTAGATCCATCTCTTCCCTTGTCATTGGCAATTCATGCACCGGTAAAAATTTTTTTGGCCAAAACGGCTTGTACGAAAAGAGCTCATTAGGAGTTGATGACATATCAGCCTACGATGTTATTATCAAGAAAAGCGTAAGACTCAAAACGTGTTAGATTTTCCAGGAAGGCAACCTTAACTCTTCCCTGAGGACCAGCCCGATGCTTGGCAATAATCAACTCCATGATTCCCGGTCTTTGCGGAGCTTCCATCTCTGCACCAGGTCCCTGGAAAGCATTTTCTTTCTCTTTCGGTTTATGAATGAAGATGACAATATCTGCGTCTTGCTCAATTGCTCCCGATTCGCGAATATCGGACAATTTGGGCTCGCTATCAGGCCTGTTTTCTACTTGACGGCCTAACTGGGTTAGGGCAATAATCGGTACTTTTAACTCCCGAGCCAAACCCTTTAGCGAGCGCGATATTTCGGCTAACTCCTGCTGC
Organism: Leptospira biflexa; assembly: GCA_020720805.1. GTDB lineage: Bacteria > Spirochaetota > DYNZ01 > DYNZ01 > DYNZ01 > DYNZ01. The sequence goes on from DYNZ01000015.1 coordinate 8,642, forward strand.
CGATTATCACCTCGCCGAAGATTGATAGACCGCATCAATTGCAGATAATCGACCACCACTAAACTAAGATTTGGCACTTTGCGCTGGAGTCGCATCAGTTTGGCTCGCATATCGAGTACTGTTGTGCCTGGATTATCATCTATAAAAAATTGCGCTTCCCGAATCAAATTTTGACGGTTAAGTAATCGTAAAAATTCCCGGTGTTGAATGTTTCCCGTTTTAATTTTTTTCCCATCGACCATCGATTCTGAACTGAGTACCCTCATTGTCAGCTCCGATGCAGCCATCTCCAGGGAAAAGTATACTACGGGCAGCATTTTATGAATACTTACATGCTGCGCAATGTTCAGCGCCAGCGATGTTTTTCCCATGCCCGGACGGGCGCCAATAATTATCAATTGACCCGGATGAAACCCAGTCGTCATTTGATCAAGATCTTTCAAACCTGAGGGAATACCAGTCACCTCCAGCTTATTTTGCATCAGGTTTTCAATATCCTGTATTGTCTCAACAAGAACATCACCAAGGATCCTGATATCGTCGCTTCGTCGGAGCATGGCAATATCAAAGATCTTTTTTTCAGCATTTACAAGAATTGTTTCCGCATCGTCGCTGCCCTGATAACAGGAATCCAAAATTTGATTTGAACTTCGTATCAGGGAGCGTAAGAGAGATTTCTGATGAATAATCCGCGCATAATGCATAACATTATCTGCGGCGATAACACTATCATAAATATTGCGGAGGTATTCGTCTCCTCCTGCTTGATCAAATTTTTTTTGCTTTTGTAGTTCAACGCGCAAGGAGAGGATATCGACTGGTTCAGACCGGTCGTCAATCAGGCAGATCGCATCATAGATAAAACGATTGCGGTCAAAAAAAAAGTGCTCTCCCTCCAGTAGGGATCGCACTTCAGGTATCATGTCCTTTTTTAATAAAAGTCCACCAAGACAGGCTGATTCTGCTTCACCGTCATGCGGCAATTTTTGAACATTCCCTGCAGACTCAGCCATTGAGAGTAAAACTATTTAGGATACGACAGGATGAGCAGAATCCTGATCCGCTGCAGTACTGTCAGCGATGGTGGATCCTTCTTCTTCAGCCGCATCAGGCTGGACAATAATTCCCTCAAGGTTCATGACCTTGACCTTGACCTTGGTATCAACTCCTTCAGCCAGTTTTACGGATACGGAGAACTCTCCTAAAACCTTAATCGGCTCATGAAGGTGTATCTTTCTTTTATCAATAGAATAACCTTGATCGTAAAGATTCTGGGCAATATCCAGCGCGGTTACGGATCCAAACAGTTTTCCCTGATCGCCAACCCGCATCTTAAATTCACAGGTTAACTGGCTAAATTTCTCAGCCATTGTTTTCGCAATCTTCTCTCTTTTCTCTTTCTTCAGTTTAATCAACCGCTCCTGGTGACGTCTCTGTTTTTCATTGGCAGCTGACGCTTCCAGTACCAGATTTCTTGGTAAAAGAAAATTTCTTGCGTAACCATTCTTTACGACAATCAAATCGCCGGCTTCGCCAAGATTGGGAATATCTTTCTGCAAAATTACCTTCATTATAATCTCCTTATCAGACGCAAAATTACTCGTTGGAAGGTGCTTTCAACGCCGATGAACCGTTTTTTTGAATTTTGCGAAAATCCGCCCAGAAATCTACAACTCCCCAAACGGACATCAACAGCATCAACGAGAAAAAACCTAAAATAAAAATAGCCGCCAGTAGAATCAGTGCCAGATATTTCGTAAACTTCCACTGGATTAAAAAATAGTATGCTAATGCAATTCCCTGGATGGCATATACAACCAGAGAGACAAGAAGTAGATTCCAGCCAATGAAACGCGCCCAGAATAGGTCATACTCTATATCCAATAGCACCATTGCCAGAGCCGCCAAAAAAAGGATTATCACCTTATCAGGCAGATAAAAAAGGTGAAAATCACCCTTTTGAGGAACCGCTCCCTGGTGTCTTTTCCAGAACCATAAAAAGACCGGAGTTGTCCAAAGAGCCAAAACAGCGCTAAATATGGCAAAGAGAGCCGGATAGAGAAGTTTCGCTGAAGAAAAAATAATCTCCAAATTCCGACGAAACTCTTTAAAACCTGCCTCATCCTTAATTCCAAGCCAGCTCAGATCCAGCGTTTTATTTTGCAACGCTGCATCTATATTCCTGAGTACCATCTCCAGGCTTAAGCCATACTGAAAATGGTATGACGCAAATGAAAAAGTCAACAGCACAAGCGTGAGTAAAAAAATAGAGGCAAACAGCCGCTCATAGGACCAGCGTTGCCTCCCGGCTAGATACACTAGCGCTGAAAGAACAATAAATAAAGAATCAAACCCTGCACTCCCTTTGCTGATGATCAGGATGTAAAGCATTGCCCCCACCGCTAAAACCAGCACCATGCGCACATCGGCCTGAAACTTGGCCAGGATATAATTCACCAAAAGGGATATCACCATAGCTACAACCGCAGCCATTAAGGCCAGGATCATAACCGAATTGATGGTTTGTATCCCTCCGGACAATGTTTCCAGCATAATCGATCTACTTCACAACGTCCTATTTCACGGTATAGGGAAGCAGTGCTACAGAACGGGACTGTTTGATAGTTCTTGCCAGCTCACGCTGGTGCTTGGAACAGGTTCCGGTAATTCTTCTTGGCAGTATTTTACCACGGTCTGTTATAAAACGCTCTAGCATCTCCACATTCTTATAATCGATAATAAGATCTTTATTCGCACAAAAACGGCACACCTTCTTGCGGTATTTCTTCATTTGACGGCCTTTGCGCATACCGTCATCCATATCACCGCCGTCGTCATTACGAGCATATCCACCGCTGCCACCGCGATTGCCAAAATCTCGACGTGGACGATATCCGCCGCCGCCTTGACCTTCGCCTCGGTTTCCCTGGTAGCCGCCGCCACTGCGTCCACCACCATAACTACGATGTTCGCCGCCGCCACTACTATGCTCTGATGCCGTCGGGGCGGGGGTGGCCGCTTTACTTGCTACAAATTCTTCACTCATACAAACCTCTTTCCCTTAATCATTTTTAAAAACATTTCAAACTCATTAAAATGGAATATCATCATCCATAAAGTCAGATCCCGGCTCAGGGATATTGACCGGCGATGAACTATTTTGATAATTTCCGCTTTGATATCCAGATGCAGAGCCGGATCTATCCGAAGAGCCGCTATCGCGGCCACCGCCAAGCAGTTGTAGGGTTTCCACAACAATCTCAACAGTACTCCTGTTTTGCCCCTGCTGATCCTGCCACCTATTTTGTTGCAAGCGGCCATCGATGGCAACTTGCTTCCCCTTTTGGCAATATTGCTTTATAATCTCCGTCAATTTACCCCATGCCAGACAGTTAAAATAGGAAACATCTTCCCTTATCTCCTCTCCGACACGATACTTTCGATTCACGGCAAGACTAAACCGAGCTACATTTGCCCCGTTCGGTGTAACGCGGATGTCAGGATCCTGGGTTAGACGTCCTACCAGCATAACTCTATTGATATCAGTAGCCATAGCTCTATCCTATTTTCAGATTCCAAACGGAATTGACATAATATAAGGGTTATTAATTTTTATTAAAAAACTGATAACGCAATACATCCTGATTCAAACGCAGTTCTTGTTGCAAAGGAAGGATCGACTGGGAATCTGCTTGAAAATTCAGCGTAAAATACTCCCCTTCGATACTTTTATCGATGGCATGAAAAAAGCGCTTTTTACCCAGAAATTTCTCCTGGATATTTTCAGATCCCTTGTTCACAAGAGATCCCTTCAGCTTTTCCAGAAAAGATGTGCGGAATTCATCTCCCTTAACAGGTAGAATGACCATTAATTCGTAGTTTCTTTGCATTACTTTCTCCCTATGGGTATGAGAGGGCTTTTTTGCTCCTCCCAGGAAGTTTTACCGGACAATGCCGGTTTGAAAATTAACTTCAATCTCCAAAAGAAAGCCAGAAAACAGAATTTCCCGTAAAAATACAACTATTTTCCGAACAACGATTGCAAAAATTATAGAGAACACTATCATAAATATAGATACAAAAAAGAGGGTTTAGGATTCTTAAATGATACAGACAAACGATGGACGCCGGGCCACATTTGATCAAGCCGCGCCACAATGGGATCTAAGCGATAGAAGAGTTCGACTGGCCGCCTCTGTTGCTCGAGAGATTACTTCCCGTATCCAGCTCTCTCTTGATATGAGTGTGTTGGATTTTGGAACGGGAACAGGACTCCTGGGTTTTTCCCTTGCCGATCAGGTAAAAACTATTTATGCGATGGACAATTCGCACGGAATGCTGCAGGAACTCGAAAGGAAAATAGCTCTCTATGGCAAAAAAAACATTATTCCCATTTTGAAAAATCCGCTCCTGGAAAGCTCGCCCCTCCCTGAACCAGTAGACCTTATCATAAGCTCGATGACACTTCACCACATTGAAGACATAGATCTCCTCTTGGATCGGTTCTATTCATATTTAAACCATAACGGCAGCTTAGCTATAGCAGACCTGGATAGCGAGGACGGAACATTTCATGCGCAGCAAGAATTTCCGGTGCACCACGGTTTTGAGAGACCGATGCTTGAAAAACTTCTGCAAAGACACAACTTCCAGGAAATTGCGTTTTCCACACCCTTTACGGTAGAAAAAGAGTATGAGGCCGAAAGAATAAAAAAATTTCCAGTGTTTCTGGTTACCGCTAGAAAATCCAGCGGTTCTACCAATAAGCATCGAATTTGACCGGTTGGGCAATGCCATAACTGCGTCCTTATCGACCTTGGCATTAACGGTTGCAGGACAAAGTCCATTGCAAACAGTATAAAACCATGAATAATACTATTTTTTTATTTTAATCTCTCATCGACAAAGTCATAGAGATCTTTACCAATTTGGTTGATATTTCCTCTGTAATGAAGAGAAGTCTCACCCAGCAGATAGAGAACCTCTTCTTCGGTTAACCTTGATTTTTCGAATTCGTTTTGAAATGTCAACTCACGGTCTGTCCATCTTTCAAATGTATTCAGACTTAATAACAGAAAATGTTCGGCTCGAAATATAAACCTTGCCAGCACGACAAATTTATTACGTTTGTTCCCCTTGTCATATACCTGAAAAACATCGCCGACAGAAAAATTACTCGGTTTCAATCTAACTACCTCAAATCTTTTATACAATTTTTGCTACCCTGCATTGAAGGCTACTGTACCTAAAAATAATGCACACCAGTCTGTTGTCCTGCACTTTTTCGCAATTTAGAAAAAAAACTGATAAATTTTTATAGCAGATTCTAAAGAGAAAAATTCAGCACTCCCCTGACAATTCCCTCAATCCAAAAATCAGATATTGTCGCAGCTACCTCAATATCAACAAAAAGAGGATGCAGTGAAATCAGGGCGGTTCTATGGTTTTGATGATGCAGCAGCTTAATCATAGCCTGACCATCAAGAGAACAGAGTACCATCTGGCCGTGTCTTGCCGGTCGCCCCCTTTCAATCAACACAAGATCCCCATCATGAATGCGCGGCAGCATGGAATCACCTTTAGCTTGAACGAAAATCGCATCCTGCACAGGAAAAGAGAGCAGATCAGCAGAAACTGGAAGCGAGCGAATCGGAGTTTGCTCTAAGACCTTGCCCTGAGGCCCACAGGTTGCGATACCATAAACAGGCAAAAAAAAGATCCCCTCCTGTTGTGGCTCAACCACTCTGTAATCTCCTGGATTGTTCGGATTGCGAGATAATAGACCTTTTTTTTCCAGTTGCTGAATGTGATGATACACGACACTCGGTGACGAGATATCCAGGTGCTCCTGTAAATCACGTATGGAAAATTGGTTCTCTTGACCGCGAAGCAATTCCAAAATTTTTTTTTGCGAGGGATGGATTTTTTTCATAAAAAAACCTTGACATTGTTCTATAAACGTTCTAGTATCGTTCTATTCGGTAATGAGACATGTCAAGGTGTTTCTTTATGGGAACCGATTTTTTTTGACCCTTTTTAAAATAACATTACCAACATGAGCTGGTACCCCTCTACCGGTAATGTTATTTTGTTTTTTTTTAATCTGCCATCCGGTTGCGTAGAAATGTGGGAATATTGTAATCTGTCTCCTGGTGACGTTTTTTTCTTTCAGGCAGAACTGGCCTGCCAAATGGCAGCTCTGTTTGTTTACCAAAAGCGGATCCGTTTTCATTGAACTCTTTATTCGAAATCACCTGAAAGGAGTGCTGATTTTGGCGAGCGGAATAAGCTGCATTTTGTTGATTTGTAGAGTTGATCTGAGGTCTCAAACTATCCAATTCGACAACATTTTTGCGCTGCTGCCTGGATACACGATCAAAACCGGTTGCAATGACGGTTACCCTGACCTTATCTTTTAGGGCGCTATCGATGGATGCCCCCACTATAATATTGGCATCTGGATCAACCTGCTTCGAGATCATCTCCATTACCTCATTGGTCTCATGAAGAGAGAGATCGCTACCGCCAGCAATATTTATCAACACCGCTTTTGCCCCATCTATATAAGCGTCCTCCAATAAGGGACTATGAATCGCCTGCTGGGTCGCTTCAACGGTTCTGTTCTCTCCAGTTCCCACTCCTACCCCTAACAGGGCATCCCCTTTTTCTTTCATGACAGTTTGCACGTCAGCAAAATCCACATTTACCACTCCGGTAAGGGTAATTAAATCAGATATTCCCTGAACTCCCTGACGCAGAACATCATCAGCCAAACGAAAGGCATCCTCAAGACTGGTAGAACGGTCGATAATCTTAAGTAGCATATCATTAGGAATTGTTATCAATGTATCCACTTTTTCCCTGAGTTTGGCAATCCCCTCCTCAGCCTGATTCCTGCGCTTTTGACCCTCCGCTTTGAACGGCTTCGAAACTACGCCTACCGTCAATGCACCTGTCTCTTTTGCGATCTCAGCGACCACAGGAGCTGCGCCAGTGCCTGTTCCACCACCCATGCCAGCCGTGATGAAAACCATATCGCTTCCCTTGAGGGCATTTAAAATACGATCTCGATCCTCAGTCGCAGCTTCTCTCCCCTTATTCGGATCTGCGCCCGCACCAAGGCCTTTGGTTAGCTTATTACCAATTTGAATTTTGTGAGGAGCCATCGATTTCATGAGAGCCTGGGCATCTGTGTTTATGGAAATAAACTCAACATTTTCCAGATGTTGGGAAATCATGCGGTTTACGGCATTGTTACCAGCTCCGCCGACACCGATCACCTTAATTTTAACCAATGGTTTTTCTTCCTCTATCGTTAACATGAAATGCTCCTTTGACCCGATTTATTTCTTTTTGACCTAAATGTTTGTATATGTATGAAAGGATATACTGTTTGCATTGGACTTTGTACCAAAAGGACCTTGGTAATACCACGACCTGGCATGACCCGACGCAAGGTAATGCCATACAGTCAAGATATCCTGCAACCGTTAATGCCAAGGTCGATAAGGACGCGGTTATGGCATTGCCCAACCGGTCAAATTCGATGCTTATTGGTATACCCTTCTTATGCGACATAATATCCGCACATTTACAAACTTTCAACGCTTTTTTTATGGGAAGGAACATTTTTTGGAAAAAATTAATTGAAACGATGCAGTAGGAGATTAGTCCTCAATCCAGGATCTTATTTTTTCCCCTATTTTTGCCCAGAGTGAGGCTTGATTTCGATTTTTGCCCTGCTGTGACCATAACCTGCGTTTGGCGCCATATTTTACCAACCCCACCGCAGTTGTCAGGGAGGGATCATTTCCATAATCTTTTAATCCAAGAATATGCTGCGGTAAGCCAATTCTGGGCGACACATTCATAACCCTTTCGAAAATATCGGTTGTCCCTTCCAGATTTGTGGCTCCGCCAGTTAGAACGACCCCTGCTGACAGGAAATTCTTTTTACCCGTTTGCCTGATTTTCTCCTCGATCAATCCAGCCAATTCTTCAATTCTTGGCTCGATGAACTGACAAAGCTCCTGACGGTGCAGTCGCCTCTCCATCCGACCGCCAACACTGGGCACCTGGATAACCTCAGCCGGGTCAACTAGGTTTGGATTGGCGCAACCATATTTTAACTTTATATCCTCCGCAGCAGGAATTGGGGTTCTTAGGGCAAAAGAGATATCATTTGTAACGTGAAATCCAGCCACCGGCAGACTTCCCGAGAAAAACACCCCACCCTCCAGATAAACCATGATATCCGTGGTGCCGCCGCCAATATCTACAAGTATAACCCCCAACTCCTTTTCATCTTCGGATAAAACGACTTCGGAAGATGCCAGGGGAGAGAAAACAATATCTGAGATTCCATAGCCTCGGTCACTTACAACCTTGTACAAGTTTTTTATCGCTGTTCGCTGGCCTGTTATGATGTGGACTTCTGCCTCCAGGCGAATACCATTCATACCAATCGGATCTTTGATGCCCGTAGTATCATCAACAATGTACTCACGCGCTAAAACATGCAGGATTTCATGATCTGGCGGCACCCTGACAGCCTTTGCGGAGTCTATTACTCGATGCACATCGTCCTCGCCAATGATGTGGTGACGATTCACAATGGATACGAGACCCTTCTGATTGAAGGAATGAATATGAGCGCCGCTGATTGAGAGGTATAGATCTTCAACTACAATTCCCGCCATCAGTTCTGCTTGATCAATAGCGTCTTTAATCGCATTCTTCGCTGCCTCGATGTTGACAACCACGCCATTTTTGATACCATCCGATTTATTGGTTCCCATTCCGACGATGGTAATACTGTTATCATCCTCTACCAAACCGATACAGGCCGTAACCTTTGATGATCCTATATCCAATGCTGCTATATAGTTGGCTATTTCCATAACACTTTCACTTTCACATAGTACCGGGGAATGTTAATGTCCTGCCGGAAATACAGCATTTTCGCCCCGCAGGTCGATGATTGCCGGAATCTGCTTCTTCAATATAAAGTATCGTAATATTGCGTCCAATTTAAAGATGATTTTTTCCTGCGGCCATTTTGGCAGAAAAATCCTGGAAAAAAAGCCGCGTAAAACCATCTCGGTTTCATTTTCCTTAAAGATTACCTCAGAGATATAGTGGAACAGTAGAAAATCCTTCATAGATCGAGCACTTTGCAAAAATTGCAGCCAGCGCAGAGATCTCTCATCCTGTATCATGGAACCGGCTACGGATTTGATCTGCAATGGAGGAGACAATACAGGAAGCGAAGCAGCAGAATAGCGCAGTATCTTTCCCTCTGGGCTTACAGCAAAGGAGAGTGTTGAACTCATTTTTGCATGAAATACCATCGCAACCGGAATATAAACTTCAACTTGAAACACAAGAGAGCTCCACCAGGTTTTTTGAACTGCAACCTCTTTCACAAAATCAATTTGGTGCAAACCCTTTGTGATTTGATCCACAGAAAAAAAACGTCCGGAAGGAAATTTTTTAACGATATCACTTGTATAGAGATATTGAAGTTTGTGATCCAGGAGATGTTCATGGTGATAACGCAGCACAAGATTTTTCCCCGGCTCAATATTCTGATCTCCCGAACGCATCCCGAAAAAAAAGAGGAGTCCGCTACCGATACTCAGGAATCCGACAGCCAGGGAGAGTGTTATAAATAATTTCCGCTTCTGAATTTCATCCATAGATACTATTTTTTGATCAGTCGAGCCGCTATCTCCCTGGACAATTTTGTCACATCACCGGCTCCAAGAGTAATGACAATGTCTCCCTTGCTTGCAGTTTGGACTACCCTCTCCACTAATTCTTCCCAACGAGGAATAAAGGAAAATTTTTCGGGCCGGCCATATTTTACAATTGCATCCGCTATCAGGTTAGAATTTACCCCTTCAATTGGTTCCTCGCCAGCAGGATAGATCTCCATTAAAAAAAGCTCATCGGTATCCGCGAACGATGTACCAAAATCCTCATAAAGATCACGTGTCCGTGTATAACGATGCGGTTGAAAAATGGTCATTACCCTCCTTTTTTTCTGAGACAACGCTTTTAAGGTCGCTTTTATTTCGGTAGGATGATGACCATAATCGTCATACACATCAATTCCTCCGACTTCAGCTATATGCTCCAAGCGACGACCGACCCCGCGAAAGGTTTTTACTGCTTGCACGATGACAGCCACGGGTATGTCCAGCTCAATAGCTACACCAAACGCAGCTAATGTATTTAAAATATTATGCCTGCCAAGAATAGGAATCTCTACTTCCGCGATCTCCTTGTCCTGAAAAAAAACCTTAAAACGGCTAAATTCGCCATGCAATTCTAGAACCTCTGCACGCAAGTCAGCCTTCTGGGAAAAACCGTAAGTCAAAACCGGCCTCTTGATCTCCGACAAAATCTCACGGTTCGTTGGATCATCTAGACATAGAATGATTTTTCCAAAAAAAGGAACCTGGTTGGCGTAACGAACAAATGCTTCCTTAAGGTTGGCAAAGGATCTATAGTGATCCATGTGATCCGCATCAATATTTGTAATAATGGCAATTAGCGGAAAAAAATTGATAAAAGATCCGTCGCTCTCGTCCGCTTCAAATACCAGATAATCTCCCTTGCCTATATAGGCGTTTGAGCCAAGGTTAAATACCTGCCCTCCAATGACGCTTGTTGGATTGAATTGAGCCTGGGTTAACAGATGAGCGATAATCGAGGAGGTTGTTGTCTTACCATGAGTTCCAGCGATTCCTATACCCATTTTCATACGAACCAACTCTGCCAGCATTTCCGAACGGTGAATGACAGGAATCCCGCGCTTTCGGGCTTCAATCAACTCAGGATTGGATGCCGGGATTGCTGTCGAGGTGATCACAACATCTTGATCATGTATGTTTGTTGCAGAGTGTCCCGTGGAAATCTGTGCGCCAAGAGAACCGAGCCTTTCCACAATATCGCTAGGATGCAAATCTGATCCCGTGATTTTATACCCTAGATTGAGCAGTATTTCAGCTATACCGCTCATACCAATTCCGCCAATACCTATAAAATGAAACTTTTTTGTTTTTCCGAACATCTGCTTTCAATTTGCCTTTCTACTTACTGACTGATCTCATGCAATATCCGCAAGGCTGCATCAGCAATTTTTTCCTTTTTCAGTGTAGCGCGAATCGATTTTAATAATTTTGCATTATCCAGAAAACGATCCATCGTATCCGACAAAGAATCTACTCCATCCGCTTCCTCGACAATGGGAAACTGAAACTTCTCCTGAAAATAGAGTGCATTCCATTTTTGATGATTATCTGTGGCATAGGGATATGGTACCAACACACTTGGAATCCCCCAAGCGGCGATTTCATACAAAGAACCACCTGACCTGGCCAAGGCGCAATCGGTGACCTGAAAAACGTCGCGCATATCTTCTACAAATGGAAGCAGCAATAGCCTGCTTTTTTGTTCGATTTCCAGGATGTTCTTCTGTTCTTCAAGTTGAGAGGAAAAACCAGTTCCCGCTAGCAAAATAATGAAGACATCCTGCCGACGCCGCAGATATGTCAAAGCCCATTCATTCAGAAAGCGCGCTCCTTGACTCCCGCCCATAATCAACAATATCTTTTTTCCGTTGACAGAAATCAAATTATCCCCGTCATTTTTTGCTAATTTGCGCAACAACCTATCTTTTTCTTTAGCATTGATGGTTACGCTTGCATTATCAGGTGCTGCCTGCTTGCGAATAGGATTGCCAACAAGGGCTGTTTTTTTTGCAATCTCCTGTTTTGGCGTTGGAATCAAAGGAAACGAAAGAAAAATTTTGGCTGCTCCTGATGAAAAAACACGGTTTACAAGCCCAAGAACAGAATTCTGCTCGCAAAGAAAAAAAGGAACACGCTTTCGTACATACCACAACATGGGAGCAGTAACATAACCGCCAAATGCAATCGCTTTATCACCAGGAAAGGATCTAAAGATTTTACTCACAATGAGAAGTGAACGGTAAAAGTTCCAAAGAAAAACGGGAAGCTGCCACAATAGAGAAAAGGATACTCGCGGCAGCCGCGGACCAGGATAAAAAATTACTTTTACTCCAAGATGCTCCAGGTTTGACAAAATCGGAAATCGTCGATCCCGGTTTGATGTAAAAAAAAATATATCCATTCCCGCATCAAGACAAATCTCAGCTATACTGATTGCTGGACTTATGTGGCCACCCGTCCCTCCAGCACTAAGATATATTACCTGTTTTTTTTGTTCCATAAGCTAACAAGATTACCTTTCGTACAGGTCAATTCTGAAAATCATACGATAAAGGTCAATGCGAACTTTTTCCATATAAAAAAAGATATTGCCTTATCGATGCCCCGTTTTTTCTTGTCTTTAGACAACATCCCACGGGAAAAAATCATCGATTTCGAGGTAATCCATGAAATTAGGAAAAATGATACGCTACGAACGCCTTGTGAACAGGAAATCAAAAAAAATGATTCTCGTTCCTATGGATCATGGAGTCTCAGTCGGACCGATAGGCGGACTGATCAATCTTGCGCAATCCATTGACCAGGTAGCCCAGGGCGGAGCAAATGCGGTGGTTCTACACAAAGGAATGGTTGATAAAGGTCACCGCCACGGGTCAACAGATATTGGACTTATCATCCACTTATCAGCCTCTACTGACATGGATGAATATAATAGCCTTTCCAAACACCTTGTCTGCACAGTCGAAGAGGCAATACGATACGGAGCGGATGGTATCAGCGTTCATGTTAACCTGGGTCCCGATACAGAAGGGAAAATGCTAGAGGATTTAGGTTATGTTGCGGATCGCTGTGTGAATTGGGGAATGCCCCTCATGGCAATGGTATACCCGCGTTATTATGATGCAGGACAGCCGGATGGGAAAAAAGTGATTCAGAATATCAATATGCAGACCGTAGCTCACAGCGCGCGCCTGGCTGCAGAATTGGGCGCAGATGTAGTCAAAGTTCCCATGTTGCCAGATGAAAGGGAGTTCGCCAGAGTCGTCGAAGGAGCCCAGATACCTGTCGTAATCGCAGGTGGTTCCAAACTTCCCATGGATCAGATGCTACAGCTTGTCGAAACAGCCATGAAAGCAGGAGCCGCTGGATTAAGTATAGGTCGTAATGTTTTCCAGGCGCCGGATCCAACCAAAATGATACGCGCTTTTGGTGCCATTGTCCATGAAGGCGTGAGCGCTAAAGAGGCGCTAAAGATTTTGCAATAATCTTTTATAAACAGCAAAAAGGAATTTGTATGGCTAATATATGGTATCGCGCACGCGAATTTCACCAGGAGTGTATCACTTCCGCGCTTGAGGCTGGAATCTCCATTTTCCTCGCAGAAGATGGTATCGCCCCCCAAATTCGCGCTTTGGCTAAAGTAACTATCGCAGGTCAAGGAGGCGATTTGGAACTTGGAAAAGATTATGAGTTCGTCCAGATAAAAACCAAAGCTGACGAAGAAAAAGCTGCTCTTTTAGGTCTGCGCCTGCCTGTGATTCTAGAGACACCTGATTGGGAGATCATACCCATTGAAAATCTGATAGCAGCTGGTGCGCGCGTATATTGGACTGTTCCTGATGCGACCAAAGCTAAACTTGCATTTGAAATCCTCGAAAAAGGGGTTGAAGGCATTGTTCTTGACACAACGAACGCTGCGGAGATTCGCAAATTTGCGAGCCTTACAACGATTGGATCCGAAAAAATAGCATTAGAGAAGTGCGAAATCCTACAGATTGAAAATGTTGGTATGGGTGACCGAGTGTGTGTAGACACTGCGACCTATATGAATCAGGATCAAGGAATCTTGGCTGGCAACAGTTCAGGGGGGATGCTTCTAGTGCAGTCCGAATCAAATGAAAATCCCTACGTGGCCTCCCGCCCATTTCGTGTAAATCTAAGTGCCGTACATGCATATACGCCCCAGCCTCAGGGAAAGACAACCTATTTAAGCGAATTAAAAGCTGGGAAAAAAGTTATCGTCGTCAATCGCCATGGTCAATCTGAAGAAGCTATAATCGGGCGCATAAAAATGGAAAAGCGACCTATGCTACTGGTAACCTTTCGTAAAAAAGATGGCAACGATGCAACCGTTTATTCTCTATTATTACAAAATGCGGAAACCGTAAGGCTTTTCAAATCTGATAGTGGTGTCGTCTCTGTAGCAAACTTAAATCCTGGCGATATTGTACTTGGAACTTTCGATGAAGTGGGACGCCATTTTGGAATGAAAGTAAAAGAGACCATTCAAGAAAAATAGAAAAAGATAGAACAGTTCAAAATAATAGTACAGATATAACGTTTTGCTTAGTGAGGCAAAAAACCCCACTAAGCAATCCTGACGTTATGGCAGTGTGATCAATTCAGGAAATATTCCGAAAGTCAGCGTCAACGCTACCAATATTAACCCCAATGCCATGATATACGTTGGAGAATAAAGGTTTTTACCCTCGATATCCTGGATGTCACTCTCCTTCGCAAAAAACATAGCTTTCAAGATTCTTGCATAATAGAACAGTGATACAACGGTGTTTACCGCCGCAATAATGGCTACCCAGTATACCTCTTTAACGATCAATGCGTTAAAAATATAGTATTTACCTATAAACCCGACAAATGGAGGTATGCCAGTCAAAGAGACAAGAAAGACTGTCATGATAGAGGCGAGAAAGGCTCCGCGGGACCCCTTATAAGCAAGCCCGGAAAAATTTTCGATATCCATTGCATCGGTTTGGTCGTCTCGAGTACCAACTGCAATGGCAACAAGAAAGGCGCCGCTATTCATGAGCACGTAAGCAAATAGATAAAACAGTATTGCCTGATTGGACAAAGCCGAATACGCTGAAAAACCTGCGAGGATATATCCAGCATGGGCAATGGAGGAGTAAGCCAGAAGTCTTTTCACATTGGTTTGACGGAGTGCCGCAAAATTTCCAATCGTCATGGTAATGGTACTCAACACACCCATCATAAAAAAGATATTTTCCTGTGTGAAAAGGGATTGAGTCGCCTTTACATTCAGAACCTCTTCAAAAATCCTGATAATAATGGCAAAACCGGCTACCTTTGGTCCTACGGAAAAAAAGGTAGTAACAGGTGTGGCCGCTCCTTCGTAAACATCTGGACACCAAGAATGAAAAGGAGCCACAGAGATTTTATAAGCTAGTCCTCCGATGACGAAAGCAAAAGCACCCCAGATGAGAGTCATCTCTGGTACAGAATTGATGTTACGTAACCCTTTTCCAACCTCTGCCAGATCCAGACTACCGGCTATACCATAGAGGTAGGACAATCCGAATAAAAGAATACCAGAACTAACCGCGCCAAATAGAACATATTTAATTGCACCCTCGTAGGCCTTCGCATTTTTGATCTTGGCAGCAGTTAAAAGGTAAGAAAGTATTGAAACAAATTCTATACTTAAGTAAACCATTACCATATTCGATGCCATCGACATAAACATACCGCCGATAATACTCGCCATGAGTAACAGGTGAAATTCTCCTGGTAAAAACCCTTTCAATTCAGGGTTTTTTAAGGATAGAATCACCGCGATAACGCCTATGATTAAAAGCAGCGCTCTGGCAAAAACGGCTAAACCATCGATATGAATTTGGCCTTGAAACACATACAGGTTTCCAATGCTCCCCTGACCAAGTAGAACAAAAAAGGAGATTCCGTACGTTGCTACCGCAAGAATCGCAAGGATAGTATCCTTATTCTGCTTTTTTAAGATTAAATCAATGATTAAAATTACTACCAATCCGGCGGTCAGGATTACTTCCGGTAGAATGGTAGCTGTTTGTTGCAAGAGATTCATTCCCTCACCCTTTCCTGTAAAGTTAGGATAATCTGCCGCAGCTATATAACTGCGGCCGCAATTCTACATAAACGGAGTAACCAGCATTTTAATTTTTTCCAAAGATGGACCCATCAGATTCAAAATTGGAATGGGATATATACCAAACGCCAGAACAAATGCTGCCATTGGTAGTAACGCAAGCATCTCTCTCGTATTGATTTCCTGTAAATCAGCATATTTAGGATTTACGGGCCCCAAGAATATGCGCTGCATAGCCCATAGTAGGTACGCTGCGGTGAGTATTACGCCGGAGGTAGCTATAATCGTTAATACTTTGTATTGCTGGAATCCTCCTAAAAAGCAGAGCGCTTCGGAAATAAACCCAGAAAGACCAGGTAATCCTAAACCAGCAAAAAATGCGAAGGCTGTCCAAGCGGTGTACTTAGGTACAATAGAAGCTAATCCACCGAAGCCATCGATATTTCTATGGTGAGCCCTATCGTAAACAACGCCAACTAAAAGGAAGAGCATAGAGGTGATTGTTCCGTGGTTGAACATCTGGAGTACTGCACCATTTAATCCAGCTGTATTGACCGCGCCCATACCGAGCATGACAAACCCCATGTGGGAAACCGAACTATAGGCAATCAGCTTTTTCAAATCCGATTGCGCCATAGCGGCAAGTGCTCCGTAAACGATATTGACCACCCCAATCCCGGCCAGGAAAAAAGGAGCTAAATTGGCAGTTTCCATTGGCAATATCGGAAAGTTAATTCTTAGAATACCATAGGTTCCCATCTTTAAGAGAACACCAGCCAGAATTACAGATATTGCCGTAGGCGCTTCAACGTGTGCATCTGGCAACCATGTATGGAAAGGGAAAGCTGGTATCTTGATGGCAAAACCCAGAAAAAGAGCCAACCAAGCAATGATACGAATACTCTCTGCAGATATTCCCGCAAATCCATTGGCAAATGGTCCGCCCAATACGCCCTGCTTACCAAGCTCTATAAAATTAAAAGTATGGATCACCTTATTTGGATCAGGATCTATATCGCTAAAGAAGTAAAATGCGATCATGACCAAAAGCATGAAAACGGAGCCAAAGAGAGTGTACAAAAAGAATTTGATAGCTGCATATTCTTTTCTTGGTCCTCCCCAGATACCGATAAGAAAGTACATCGGTAACAGCATAACTTCCCAGAAGATGTAGAATAAAAAGAAATCCATAGAGATAAAGACGCCCATCATTCCCATATAGAGTAAGATGTAGAGAATAAAGTAGCCTTTATGCAATTTGGAAATACTCCAGGAGGCAATCACACCAACAAAGGATACAAATGTTGTTAGAATGACCATTGTCATCGACATTCCATCAACACCGACTAGGTAATGAATATTAAAAGCTTTAATCCAGACAAAATCTTCAATGAACATTAGATCTGGACGTGCAGCTGAATATGCCCTAATTGGATTGGCTATATCATACATAAAATAGAGCTGTACACTCAGCAGCAAAGGAACGGCTATTACAGCTAGTGTAATCCATTTTGCTGCTCCTTCTTTACCTTTTGGAAGAAAGAGTATAAAAGGTATTCCAAGTAGTGGGAAAAAAGTGATAACCGATAATATGTGTTCGCTGATCATTGGAACTCCTTACCCATTTTTACAAAATTATCATTATTATGGCAATAACCATTACGCCACCAACAGCGTAATACAAATAATTAAACAGATAACCGGTTTGAATGCGACGTATTTTACCACCGCCCCATTGCACCAGGTCACTCACTCCATTTACAGCTCCGTCGACAATGTATTTGTCCACCCAGCCATTCCACACTGAAACAAGTTTAACAGAAAAACCTACTCCATTTACTATACCATCAACGACAAATTTGTCAAAGAGGGCAACGACATGGCTAAGAAATACCATAGGCAATATAACTGTTGCCTGGTAAATTTCATCCACGAAATACTTGTTAAAAAGAACTTTATGGATGGTGGAAAAATTCCTCACAAAGAAACCAGGCAGATCTTTTCTTTTGACATAAAAAATGTAGGCCACTAAAATACTTGTAAGTGCTATACCCAAACTAAGAAACGCTAATCCCAACTCGAGAGAATGATAGTGCGAATGATCCGCTCCCTTAGGCCAAATCGGCTCTAACCAGTGGTGAAACCAGGAACCGCCTCCCATTGCATGGGGCAAGTTTAAGAACCCGGCGAAAGCTGAGAGAAAAGCCAAAATGATCAAAGGAATGGTAACATTTTTTGGCGATTCATGCACATCTTCCAGTTTATCAACACCGTGATGGTGATGCGCGTGTGCGTCATGATCGTGGTCATCGTGACCATGTGCGT
>DYNZ01000015.1:26924-53165 GCA_020720805.1 Leptospira biflexa
TGACCATGTGCGTGGAAGGGATGTAAATCTGGCCAACCTTCCGCTTTTGCGATTTGAAATGGTGCCAGCGCAACGACAGGAGGCTCACCAGGATGCGAAGAGCTACCGCGAAATGTTCCGGTGAAGGTCATAAAAAATTGGCGGAACATATAAAAAGCAGTGAGAAGAGCCGTAAAAATTCCAATTCCGTAAACGACATAGGCAATTTCATGAAGATGGCTGTGTGATCCTATAAACGCATTAAAAAGTATTTCATCTTTACTAAAAAATCCAGCAAAAGGAAAGACCCCTGCAATCGCTAAAACACCAATTAAAAAAGTATATCCTGTAGCTTTCATTCTCGAAAGCAGGCCACCCATACTGCGCATATCCTGATCATGATGCATTCCCATAATAACCGAACCAGAACCAAGAAAGAGTAGTGCTTTGAAAAAGGCGTGTGTCATCAGGTGAAAAATACCAGCAGAAAAAGCACCTACCCCCATAGCCAAAAACATATAGCCTAATTGGGAAACTGTGGAATAGGCCAATACTTTTTTAATATCATATTGCGTTAATGCAATAGTTGCTGCAAACAGAGATGTTATTGCACCAATGATAGCAACAACAGTAAGGGTAAATGGGGCTTGCGCAAACAGCCAACCCATTCTACCAATCATAAAGACACCAGCTGTTACCATTGTAGCAGCATGAATAAGTGCGGAAACAGGCGTCGGACCGGCCATCGCATCAGGTAACCAGACATATAATGGAATTTGAGCGCTTTTACCGGTTGCGCCGATAAAAAACATAAGCGCAACAAACTCAATTGCCGGTAAACCAAAAACGGTCTGCTTGGCTAATAGATCCGCTGATTTATTGATGTGGCTAAAATCAAAGGAGTAACCACCACCGGCTTGGCCAACCACCCAGAACATTGTAAACATTCCAACAATAAAGGCAAAATCACCTATCCGGTTTGTAATAAAAGCCTTCATGCCAGCCTTCGCTTTTGGAAGATCTTCATACCAGAAGCCGATAAGTAGATAAGAGCAGAGACCTACGCCCTCCCAGCCAACAAACATAAGCAAGATGTTATCAGCCATAACAAGGGTCAGCATCATACCAGTAAACAGATTCAGATAAGCAAAAAATTTACTAAAGTCGGGATCTGCACTCATGTAACCAGTGGAGTAGACATGGATTAAAAAGCCTACGCCGGAGACCACCATTACCATCACAATAGACAAAGGATCCAGGGTGAATCCAATATTGTTACTAAATAGCGCGGTTTTCATCCAGGGAAAGGCCACTTCATTGATTACACGTGCATCTTTGGGCATTCCCAGTAATGTAATAAAATAGATAACTCCAATTGAAAAAGAGAGGAAAACCATAAGAGGAGCGCCAATACTAACGATCTTCTTTGTTTTCTCCTTGAAAAATTTATCCCTATTGATCGCTGACATCCCCCAAAGGAAGGCACCTAAAAAGGGAAACAACGGTATCAAACCAGCTATGCCTAATTCTCCATTCATGCCTGTTTTTCTCCAGTATTCTTTCTTTAGCTAAAAGTTAATCCTGCATTGATGAAGCCTGATCAATGGCTGTAGTATGAAAATTCTTAAAGATAGCCAAAATAATTGCCAAAGCAACTACAGCCTCCAAAGCCGCCAAGGCAATGATGAATAACACCATCTCTCTTCCCCCGAGAAGATTCTTGAAATAGGCAAAGGAAGCAAAATTCACTGCTGTTCCATTCAAAATCAATTCTACTCCCAAAAGCATTGCCACCATGTTTTTGCGAACCAAGACGATGTATATACCAATAATAAATAGAATCGCCCCAATAGTTAAAAAAGTTGGTAATGAAAATAGCATACTACGTTTCCTAAACCTTTTTTTAATAATGTTCTTTTCGACTCAGTCGATTGGGAAAAACGCGACCAGCCTCAATATACCAGAAAAGGTAAAAACACCTTCTTGTAAAATAAAATCTGCTTCCCTATTTTTCATCCGATGGCTTCTGCAAAGCAAGCCTAACAACCGCAACAGCGCCAATCAAGCCCACTAGAAGCAATATCGATATAACTTCAAATGGTAACAGATACTTTGTCAGCAAATTATTTCCTATGCTTTTGGTGATCGGTTCATTCACTAACTGACCTGATGTCCAATTTACATTCCAGATTCCATATACCCATATAGCGATAAAAACAAGGGCAATAACAAAAGGAAGCCACGCTCTACGGACAGGGTTATTATTCTCGCTTTTAACAATTCCCTGGGTTAACATCACCGCAAATATCAGAAGCACCAAAATACCACCGACATAAACAAGTAATTGAATACCTGCTAAAAAGTCGGCTCCAAGTAAAACATAAAAACCTGCAACCGCAGATAGGGTAACTAACAAAGAGAAAACGCTATGAACCATATTTCGACTAAAAGCAATAAAAAACGCCGAGCCCACAGCAAGCATCAAAAGAATTACAAAAATAAATTCTTTCATCCTTATTATCCTTTTTCCAAAAATAGAGAAAAATAAAAAATATCAATCTATACCCAAAAGAAATTGGCTTCTCCCTGGTACATTCCAGAGAAACCGATTCTGTGCGTAGAAGGTGCGAAAGGCTCTTTCTACGCAGTACATATTTCCAGCAAATCAGGATGCCTCTTCAGTAACCTTTTTTTCCTTATTGGCTTCCGCCTTTTTTGCTTCTTCTAAAAATTTTAAAGAAACTTCTTCAGGAACATAACTGTAAACCTGATTTTTTACAGAAGCCCACGCGCCTTCAAATTCCTTCGTAAAATAGATGGCATCCGTAGGACACGGCTCTACACAAAGTCCGCAAAACATACACTTCGCAAGATTGATATGAAAAAAATAGGGTACTTTTCCTTTACGACCTGGCACCTTTACCCCATCAAGAGAGATACAATCAATTGGACAGGCTTTGGCGCATGCCTCGCAGGAGGTACACAAGTCATAGTCCACCTGCAAAAAACCCCGATACCGATCCGGCAGAGATTTTTGCAACGGTTCAGGCATCTTGTTCGGATACTGGATGGTAACCGGTTTTTGAAACATATAAGAAAAAGTGACTGTCATTCCCTCAAAAATTGTTGTGACAGAGTCGTAAATATTCTTAAAATATTTTGATGCAGCTCCCATAATCACTCGCTTACTTCTTTAGTTTTCTCTTGGTAGATTCCATTACGGAATCATATTCAGATCTATTTTTGCCTTCATCTGAATGAGATTCACAACTACCACTTTATAAAGAAATACCAGGAATACCAGAGCAAAAAATGCACTGATAAGCATGGCAACAATTTGATTTCCTTTGGGGAAATATACGGACCAGAATAATACACCTACAATATTGACAAATGCGATCGGTGTTAGGTATTTCCAACATAAAGTCATCAACTGATCAACTCTCAAACGAGGCAGAGTCCAACGTAACCAGATGATAATAAAAGTTACAAGCAGAGCCTTTGCGGCGAAAATCAGAATACCTGTTACTTCCAGGGATTGTCCAAGAAGCGAAACCTGAATATTCCAGGGGGATTGCCATCCACCCAAGAAAAGCGTTGTCATTATGGCACTCATTACCCACATATTTGCCCATTCCGCAAAAAAGAACATGAGAAACCGCATACCACTATATTCTGTATTGTAACCGGAAACTAACTCTGATTCGGCCTCGGGGATATCAAAGGGTGTTCTATTTCCCTCGGCTAATAATGATGTAAACATGATGAAGAAGGATATCATCGTGAATGGATTATGAGATATATACCACTCCCAAGGCATGGCTCCTTGACCCGAAATAATACTCTGCATGGACAATGATCCTGCCAGCAAAATCACCGTTAAAGCGGCCAGGCCTGATGGAATTTCATAGCTGACGATTTGAGCTGCAGCACGAATCCCACCAATGGTAGACCATTTGTTGTTGGAGGCCCAACCAGCCATGAGAATACCAACTACGTTCAGCGAGGTAACAGCAAATATGTATAAAATGCCAATATTGATATCTGCAGGAATTAAATTGAAACCAAAAGGTAAAGTCGCCCAGCTCATCAACATACCAGCAAAAACAATATAAGGAGCGATTCGAAATAGAGGCTTATCAGCTTCATCGGGAATGATATCCTCTTTCTGGATATTTTTCAGACCATCTGCCAAAAACTGAAATAAACCTTTTATCCAAACTTTATTTGGCCCAAGACGCGATTGCATCCGTCCTGCAATTTTGCGCTCCACAACAGAGGTGACGCCGGCATAGAGAGAGGCGTAACCTAAAATGATGGAGGCTATCGCTCCCATGATCAAAAAAACAACAAGCGATTCATTCCATCCTGCCAGAACTCCGCCTGGACCTGTAAGAAAACCTGTTAATTCTTGCACGACCCAACTCCTTGATTATCTATCTATCTCTGGGGCTACGACATCTAAGCTGGCAAAAAAAGCTACGACATCAGCAATGAGCATACCGGGAACAATCTCCTCCAGAGGTGTCATTGCATTGAAAGAACCTGTCCTGATTTTAACCCGATACGGTGAAGAACTTCCATCAGAGATAACATGATAATGCATATCTCCCCGAGAAGATTCTATATGAGATGAAACTTCACCTATAGGTGGTTTTAACTTACGGGCAACCTTGGCTCGAATCTCACCCTCTGGCATCATTTTGACCGCTTGACGGATAAGGCTGCTTGATTGCCCCATCTCAAGAACCCGGCAATAGAAGCGGTCAAACGAATCCCCTAATTGCCCTTTCCATCCCTGCCCAACAATGACATCAAATTCAAGCTTATCATAAATGGAGTAGGGTTTATGTTTACGAAGATCCCAGTTAATTCCTGATCCCCGCAGGTTTGGCCCAACAAGACCAAAATGCTTAGCCTTTTCTGGGGTAATGACTCCGACATTTGCAAGGCGTCTCACAAAAATTTCATTAAATGAGATCAATCGATCAAACTCTTTTAGTACTTTGTCAAAGTGATCCAGAAATTCGATCACTTTTTCTTGAAAACCGACCGGAACATCATGGCTTACACCGCCAATCCAGACATAATTGTATGTCAAACGCGCGCCGCATACCGATTCAATGAGATCATTTATACGCTCCCTCTCCCGCAGCATATAAACAAATGGAGTAAACGCGCCAATATCCATCGCATAGGTTCCAACAGCAATGATATGGCTAATAATACGATTTAATTCCTGCACAATAACACGTATATATTCTGCCCGCTCTGGCACTTCAATACCAGCCAGCTCTTCAACGGCCATCGCCCATCCGGCATTTGCATGCATTGCGGACAAATAGTCAACTCGATCCGTGTATGGCATAAAACCCATGTAGGTATTGCGCTCAGCGATTTTTTCTATAGAACGATGAAGATAGCCAACATCAGGAATCACCCTTTCGACAACCTCACCGTCGGTTTTTAGAACGAGGCGAATAACACCATGTGTCGATGGATGCTGTGGCCCCATATTCAGTTCCATCTCCTCTGTTATAGGATCAAAGGTCAGGAACTTTTCATAATCAGCGCGGTTCTTTTTAAATCCTCTAATTTCTTGCTTTTGTGCCTGCATGTTGTTTTCCTAATTATTTCTCCTATTTTTTCAACGAGAGCTCTCTTAGCTCTACAATGGGATCAGGACGATTTGTTGACATACCCTGGTATACAGCTTGCTGCTGATAATCCCGACGCAAAGGAAATCCTATCCAGTCTTCGGGCAACATCAGTCTACGCAGATCGTGCGACCCAACAAACTGAATACCGAGAAGATCAAAAATTTCCCGCTCGAGCCAATTCGCAACCCCAAAGACGGAATCAACGGAGGCTACACTTAGGCGGTTCTCTGGTAATACAACCTTAATGGTGTACGAATAACCGTTTGTAAACGACATCAGATGATATGTAATTAAAAAGAATCTGGGCTTCACTTCCCCGCTCTCTCCTGAGATAGGAGCCGGATACAAAGATGACCAGGAGACAGTGCTGCGATCCAATTCAGGCAATCCTTCGATCTGCATTAAATCTGTTCCCGTTATGGAATCGAGAAAATCAATTTTTGTTTTTGATTCAGAAACCAAAAATTTCATCACATCCAGTATCATCTCAGGATGAACCTCTATAGAAGGCTGAAATTGCGCATCCCTGAAAACAGCCCTGTCCTTACCAAAACGTGCAACAATTTCCTGATACAGCTCCTGAATGTCGCTGTTCTTGTATCTATTTGTTAATTTCAATTCAGCCATGATTCTTCTTCCCTTGCCAATTATTCCTGCCCAATTCCCGGTCTAACGGGATAAGCATCTTTGCTGAAATCTCGAATAAAGCTAACCTGATGCAGCCCATGATCTGCAGACTGTTCTGGAAGAGGCTTACGTAAGTAGCGCTCATTTTTCACCTTGTCGCGAAGCTTGAATATTCCTTCGAGCAGCGCCTCGGGTCGCGGAGGACAACCTGGAACATACACATCAACAGGAATGACCTGATCGATTCCTTTTAATACACTATAACCAGGCGTAAACAGACCGCCACAATTCGAACAACTGCCCATAGAAATGACATACCGCGGCTCAGCCATTTGCTCATACAGCAACTTAACCCTAGTCGCCATTTTATATGTCACCGTTCCCGCGACAAACATGAGATCCGATTGCCTTGGAGTTGCCCGCGGCGCCATACCCAAGCGATCCAAATCAGAGCGAGGACCACCAGCTTGCATCATCTCAATTGCACAGCAGGCTAACCCGAAAGTAAAATACCATAGCGAATTTTCCCGGGACCAGTTCAACACATCGTCCAGCGTGGTTGTAATTATTGTACTATCCAACCGCTGCGTTAAAGAGCTCAATCCGTTCATATTCCGTTCCTAATTTCTAAAATGCTATCAAGTAAAAATAAAATTCTTTACCTAGGATTACTTAGGATCCATAGGCTTCTGAAAAGACATTACTGGCTCCTGTCCGCCGCGCACAAATGTCCGCACCCATTCGAGGTCACCTTTAACCCAAACGTATACAAGACCTAAGAATAAAATTCCAATGAACACTAGCAATTCAACCAAGGCCACTTCCCCTGCGGCACCTGCAATCCACTCTTTAAAAACCGTTGCAACAGGATAGACAAACGCAATCTCAACGTCAAAAATAAGGAAAATCAGCGCAATTCCATAGAACCGCATATTATAATTCAGCCAGCCTTTGCCAATGGGTGGTTCACCGCACTCGTAAGCACTATTTTTTTCCGGACTTGGACGATCGGGTCGAACCAATTTTCCAGCCACTAAAGAAATCCACACAAACAAAACTGCCAACACAAAGAAAAAAAGCACTAGACCAAAATCACTCAGCATAATCTTTTCCTTAAATAACAAAAAATCTTTTCAGCTTAAAAGCCTACTCAAAACAGATAAATTGATGACGATTACTCTTCCTCTGCAATATAATACACCGAATTGGGGAGCTGCACATACTTACCCTCTTTGGTATAAAAATAGGTATAATTTCTTTGATCAGCCCCACCGGCGGAACCGCTTGTAACTTTGCTAACGTTCTTCCATTGCTTAATCAATTGACCATTCAGACTGAAAACGCTGATCGTTAAATTTTGCCCGGTATATTTATCGATAGATCGACGAATCTGATTGGAGCGTTCTACGTTAAAGTAAAAGAAATACAGCCAGCCAAAGACAGCCATAACCACCACGATAATAATCATGGAAAATATTACTTTTATCTTACTCATTGATTGCCTAATCCAATCAAAAATAGAATGGGATGAATAGTGACAAAAACTCACGCCAAAGGCAAGGCGTCAATACTTTTTACGTTATTTATCAAGAAACGTTACAAATAAATGCTTTAGAAAAACATTAGATTATCAAGATATTGTAATACTATTTTTTAGAACCTATGCTTGAAATTTGCAATGACCGGCATCGATATATCGATAAATGGATAACCTTTCAATCGGCACATTCGTTGTTTTGTATGGCATCGCATGCACATCTTTTCCCGCAAAGAGATCCCGGAATCACCCAGAATGGACCACATCCCGGCCTGAACCTTTTTTGCAACACGCGAGGTGGAGACATTTCCTGTACCGATATGAATCTGTGGATCAATATAACGCGATGCAGGACCGTGACAGGATTCACACCCCACCCCTTCATACCCTGAAAAATCTCTTCCATTCACATGATTGATAACAAATTTCTTTCCACGACCGGTACTATGACAGCGCAAACAGCGCTCATCTCTCTGCGGATTTTGAATTTGATACTGTTCCATGACTGCGCTGAGCCGCTTACTATCGTACAATAAGGCTCGGTAAGCATTGTAATGCTTGGATTGTAGCCAATCCCCATATTGAACTCCACTATGCTGGTGGTGGCACTTTTTACAGGTAAAAGAGCCGATATATGCAAATCGTTTTTTCTCCTGCGCAAAAATAGAGCTCCTTTCACCCCCATTTCCAAGGGGGATCAGGAAACCGGACGCAAAAGCAATAAGCATAAAAAAAAATAAAATACCTTTCAAAAAAATCATTTTATTATATTGTTCCATTTTTTCTTCTTTAAAAATTTAGGCTGATAAATATTCTTGGTTATTTTGCAACTTGTTTGCACGGCATAAAAAAGCAAGTTACTTTTTAAAGGCAACCAAAAAGGCCAAAGCGAAAAACACATTGAAGGATGATAGAATGACTATAGAGTTCACAAAAATTGAGGAGTACCTAAAAAGCCTTGGAAAAAACTATTCGGTTGTTTTTACCTTCAAAAAGAACCCTTTGCATCAGATAAAAATCCATTACGCTCCCCATTCCAGTGAATTTTACTACTCATTTCGCAACAGAGAAAAAGTCGATATCTCTACCGTTCAATCCGTAGATTTAAGCGATGTCCGCGATATCAGTTTCTATTCGGGTCTATTAATATCCTCTTTTGGATCTGAAAGCTTTTCCGACCTTTTGATGACAATCTCCTCGATGGAGCATTTTCCGATACAAAAGCCAGAAGTCCTAACGAAAAGTACTCAACGGGAAAACTAAATCTTCACTGATTCCAAGAGATAGAATCAATGAAAAAAACCACTCCAGCAGCAAAAAAAAAGATGCCTAATGGCATCTTTTTTTTTGCTGCTGGAGATATTTATTATCTCTGACTTCTAGCAGATTTCCTACCAGGTGATTTTTTCAATAGACTCTTGCGCATCCTCTTTTATATCATTCGGAAAGGAAACCTGAGTAGCCTTTAATAATGGTATAAAGGCCTTCTTATTACCAATTACCCCGAGTGAGCGAATGATCTGCCTGACTACGGGGAAGGATGCATTTTTGTCTTTTTGTATCTCCAATAGCAGTCCATCGATTAATCCATCAACTGCAGACTCTTCTTTAAATGTCTGCAACACATAAGCAGCAGCAACACGCACCGCATAATGTTTATCTTCTTTTAAGGAAGAGATGAGCACAGGAATTACATCATTCTCACCAAATGAACCAAGGGCATAGCATGCAGCAATCCGCACCTTGGAATGTTTATCATAGCGAGGATCATACTCTCCATCTGTTGCATTGCCTTTATTTTGCAAAACGGATGAGATAGCTGACTTACCGCTTTTCTCTTTCCAACGCGCCAGAATATCAACGCACTGAGCCCTATAATCTTCATCAAGCCCGAGTTTGTCCTCCACGCACTTGATAACTTCAGGGGCAGCATTTTTCGTGAGAGTGTTCAGATTTAATTTCTTGGCACTTAGCAGCACCGGAATTGTAAAAATGATAAAAAAAGCTACAACCAAAGCAGAAATTCGTTTCTGGAGCATATTTGTATAAAAACGATTCATTGGAGAAACCTTGCTCTTCACATTTTGATTCACAGACAGTTTTTCTGCCTATAATAACGAAAAAGAAATTCCAATTACAAAAATCAAGCCTTTTATTGAAGGGTTCTTAGGAATTATCAAGACAATTGCAATAAAAACGAAAAATTGTGTCCTGGACTCCTAAATCGAGAGTATTTTTTGCCGGATTGTATTTTTTGACAAATCTAAGAACTTCAAATGGCCTCTCTCAATTTAAGGAACGATTGTTCCATTTTTCTTCTACGAGATGATTTTCATCCATTTTTTCTTATTGAATTATTTGGTTACTACGTCAAAAGAGACATTATACAAATATGGGAAGAAACCGGTAATGCTACATTTTATGAAATCTATCTTTAACTTTTTCAGAAATCATCTTAAACTTTTTCTACTCTACCTGCCCTTGGTTACATCGCTTCTGATAGGTATTTTTATCTTTGTCATTTATATGCAATGGATAGACCAGCGCGATTCCATATTAAATAAACTTAAGGATTATAAGCGTTTTATAGATTATACCGAGGATTTGCAAGACGGATTTGTGTTTGGCGGTTACTTCTCTGCAGGGGTAAAAGGTACAGCAATCGGCATTCCGAGTAAAATTTTTGACAAAAACGGCGTTTTAATTGGAGAATTTTTCTCCGAAAAACGGGAAGTGATTCCCTTAAAAAAAATTCCTAAAAATATTATCGCCTCTGTAATTGCTAATGAGGATGCCGATTTTCTAAAACACACCGGAGTGAATGTTAAGGCCATTGTACGAGCCATAGGTATCAACCTTCTTACAATGAGCTATCGCCAGGGTGGCTCTACTCTGACCCAGCAATTGGCAAAAGTCCTTTTTACAGAAGGTAAAAAAACGATTAAAAGAAAGATTTTCGAGGCATTTTGTGCCATGGAGATCGAGAGAAATTATGATAAGCAAGATATCCTGACCATGTATCTTAACCTGATCTATTTTGGCCGCGGCGCTTTTGGCGTTGAGGAGGCAGCGAAAACCTACTTCAACAAATCGGCGCAGCACCTTAGCCTGGGAGAAGCTGCCATGCTGGTAGGATTAATTCCAAACCCTGCCTTTTTTAATCCTCTGCAAAATATTCGTATCGCCTTTCAGAAAGCACAAATTGTTTTGAATCGCCTCATCGAAGTCAAGTCCATCACAGCAAAGCAAAAAAGCGCAGCCGTAGAAGATCTCAAACGGGTTTGGAACATCCAGATACTTAGCAACCACCCCCATGGGGGTAAATCCCTGATTGGAACATTTTCCAAGGATAAATTCCGCAACAACAGAGCACCCCATTTTAATGAACGCCTGCGCCGAATTCTCATCCAAAACTTTGACGAAACAACCCTAAAGCAAAATGGTCTGAAAATATACACCACACTTGATATCGTCAAACAGCAGGCCGCTGAAAAAATTATCACCGCTTTTGTAGATTCCCAAAAAAAATACC
This sequence comes from Leptospira biflexa, assembly GCA_020720805.1. Classification (GTDB taxonomy): domain Bacteria; phylum Spirochaetota; class DYNZ01; order DYNZ01; family DYNZ01; genus DYNZ01. Next base: position 38,260 of record DYNZ01000015.1, read on the forward strand.
ACCTTGATAAAGCGCTATACTACCAGAAGCATCGGCAAAACCAGAAGGCTAATACCGAAAAAGAGAAAGCTGGAAATATTAATGGAGCATTTATTTCCATCAATCCCGTTACTGGAGAAATTGAAGCCTATATTGCAGGCTATGAATTCTCGTCAAAAAATCAACTTGACAGGGTGTCCCAGATTCGACGGCAACCAGGTTCATCCTTTAAACCGTTCATCTATCTGGCTGGAATAGAAGAGAAAAAAATAACGATAGCTTCAATTTTCGAAGATAAAAAAATTAACATCGGCGGGTATGCGCCCGGCAACTACGACAATGAATACCGCGGAAAAATATCAACCCGGGATGCATTGCGTTTAAGTATCAACACAGTGGCAGTACAGGTTCTCAATAAAACAGGATTTTCAAAGCTTTTCGAGATATTGCAATCTGCCCTAGACCTTAGTGACAAAGAGATGAAATCCCGCTTTCAGCAAAACCTATCCCTAGCACTAGGAACGGCGGAATTATCGCCACTGGAACATGTTCGACTTCATGCGATGTTATCCAACGGAGGAAAGTATATTATTCCGCATGGTATTCGCTATGTTGAGGATTATGGCGGTAAAGTTATCCTGGATCAGCAAAAAATTGTTGCGGAAAAGATGCAAAAGCGCCAGGAGGAGAATAAAATCCAAATTATCTCTCCTCAATCAGCCTATATTCTCACACAAATGCTGTCTTCTTATTTTGAGCCGGGAGTATATGGATATGAGTGGCGGAAAAAGGCAAAAATCGACTTTGAAATCGGCGGGAAAACAGGAACATCTTCAAATTATGTCGATGTCTGGTTTGCAGGTCACACCCCGAACTTGGTTACCTCTTTATGGATGGGCAATGACTCTGGAAATATCTCACTTGGTCCTGGTCGTTCAGGCGGCGCATTGATGGCACCAGCTTGGGTAAATTACATTAGCGCGATTCGTTACTCCTTTCGCCATGAGAGCTATAAAAAACCCAAAGAGGGGCTTGTTTTCGAAAATGTTTGCAGTAAATCAGGTTTAGTCCCACGTAGCGGCCGCCAATGCCAATTTGCCATTATGCAACAACCGTTTCTTGAAGGAACAGAACCAGGCAATTACTGTCCATTGCATCCATAACGTTGTTCCCCACAAACAACCTCTAAATAGCGGCGTTGCCGCCTTAAAGAGATCATCTCCTGAACTAGGGCATCCACTTCACTCGATAATGGTAACGGCTCTTCAAGCCCAGACGAAGCAGAAGAAGATAACATTTGTTGGTTCTGGTTTTGTGGATTGGTTTCCAAATCCACACCGATGGGAACGACACCAGAAACAGCGGTTATCGTTTTCCGATGGGAACGTTTTTGTTCACGCAGACGCATCTCCTCGCGAACCTGCGTGGTGAGGGTCGCTAACAAATCCAATTTTTCCATCATTTGCTCAAAATGATCCATACCCATCTCTGCTTTTTTCATTTCATTTTTGGTTGGAAAATGGTAGATTGATTTCCCTGGTAAAATCACTATGATCTCTATGGCAATTTATCGGTCATTTGTTTCTCTTTGGTCACCATTTTTTTGGGTTGGGACAGAGGGTGAATACGTAGATCCTGGTAAAAATCCTCAAGATTATGTCGATGCCGTAACATTTTTTGTTGTCGCTGCGCCTCTTGTAACCAATGAAAGTACAATTTTTTTTTATCTTGATCTAGCTTATCGGAATTTACATAAACCATCATTTCCTGGATAAAAAGATCGGTCCATTCAAGCGACCTCTGCCACGACTCCTGGAGGTAATAAGCAATACCTAAATAAAATATAATTTCTAAATTACCTGGATTTCGCCTCAATTCTCGACTACCCAAAAGAATTGCCTGTTCAAGCGACTGTTTATCCGGGATGTTGCGATACATTAATTCATGCATCTGTAAACTGACAGGACTCTTAAGATCACTTTCCGACGCGACCTGTAAGGGAAAAAAAGAAATTGCAATTCCAAGAGATAAGATTAGAATATTCTGCAGAAAAGGAAAAAACATGGATCGTGCTCCGCTATTCTCTTCACAAAAACTAAGATTACAATTTTACCTGGAAAAAAGCAAGCGCAAACCGGATTTTCCCACTCTGTTTTGCCGACGAATGGAGGCCAAAGAGGAGATTTATCTCCATAGCCGCATTGACCCGACTCAAGAAAAAATCCTTTTTGATAATGAAAAAGCAGAACTCCTCATCTGTGTTGGTTTTGGCCTAGGGTATGGCTGGAATCTTTTTTTTCAACAAAAGAGCCAGGATATCGTGATCTTTGCCGAGAGCTATGAACTGATAGAGCGGCAACCAGATCTCTTTGAGGCAATCGTTGGAGTAAAATTGATGCTAAACTCCAATAATATCACTAGTAATCGTGTCACAATTTTTCCAATCGATACCCTGCGATTACGTTGGTCAACAATTCCAAACGAATACAAGTCAACATCAGTATTGGTGCGTCCATGGATAAAAAAATTATTTCCTGATTACATAAGCTGGATGGAGCCAGCGCAAGCAAATCAAGTTTTACTATCAAAAAAGATAACGCAGGGTCATTTTGCCATATCCTGGCATAAAAATTTCTTGGAGATCGTAAAAAATAGTATCGATCACTCAAAATCCCTTTTTTTTCTTCAAGAATCCGGTTTCCAGCTCAACAGTAAAATTCCCATTTTCATCGCTGGAGCCTCCAGCCATCTCGATCGGTTTCTAAAAATAGGCTCGAAACAGCCAGATTTTTGGAGACGCATATTGATCATCGCAACGGATTCTGCTGAAACCACACTCAGGCAAATGGGGGCTGCTCCTGATGTTGTGATAAGCGCCGATGCATCGCCCTTTAATTTGAATCAATATTCGGGTAAGTCAGGTGCTGAAACCTGGTATCTGAGCCCCCTGATGATCCGCGAGCGTCTCTTCCTTGGTAAAGGTTATATCGCTTTACCGGGAACTCATCCCCTGGAACAGCTCCTGCTGGAGTTTCTCAACCACCCTGTTTTACAACTCAACGGAGGGCATGTCGGCGAGCTGGCTTTGCATGTAAGCTTTCTCTTTTCGAATAGTCCAGTCTTTGTAGCAGGAATGGATCTCTCCTACCCCAACGGCGAAACCTATTCTGGAGGAACTCCTTACAACGATTTTTTTATGAGAAATCATAGCCGGCTTAAAAGTATGGAACTTAGTATGATAGAGCAGTTGGCTCGCCTCAAAGCATACAAAAAAGATGGGCTTTATCGAAGAACATCCCTGGATGAAAGTCTTGAAAAACTAAACAAATTGATTCAACTTCAGTCCGTTAGGCAGAGCATCACTTTCATCGGTTTCCCTCAACAACTGCAAAGCTTACTGCCAGCCAATCATCTCTCCTTCGAGGAGGGCTGGCAAAAATTGCATCAATTGGCTGAGGCCGAAACCACGGACAAACAAAAAATTCTTTTAGACAGGTTTACTAAAATTGAGATTCCATCCAATGAAATAAAAAAATTTCTTTCCTTTTTGCCGGAATGGCAGAAAAAAGAGCACATTTATAATGCGCTCTTTGATCATTGGCCAGACCACTCTGAATTCATGAAAAAAAGAATGATCCTGAAAACAAAACATCTTTCTGCATTAAAAGGTTAAATCTCCCTCTTTTATCTTTTTACGAAGGCCTGGATTTAACTCCTCAAAGGCATTCATAACTCTTTTTACCCTACGGATTAAATCTTTCTGTTCCACCCGATAAACTCCACGAAAATTACCATCTTTAACCTCGGAAAAAACAACCTTACCTGTCATGGCTCTCTGAAAGGGCTGGAATTTATACAAATCTTGAATTATTTGAAAATCTTCTTTAAAAATTTTATAACGGGATAATGCTAATAATTTGGCTGATCGCATCATTGCTCTTTCTTGAAAAAGAGCCAGATCTGGAGTGCTATCCGAGCTACTCATGGATTCGAGAACCTGAAACACCTCCCTGTTAAGCCAGCCCTCTTTGTCCAGTGGATATGGATCCTTAACAACGACTGGATTCGGATTGGTTATACGAACCTGAACATTGGCTTTTTCATTTTTGCAGGAAATAAGAATTAAGGAGGCAAGAAAAAAGAAAAAACTGAGAATAATCCGTTTTCGATTCATTGATTGCCTCCAGGAAAAAATGAGCATGATTGCATCATCAAATCTATTCTGTGGAATTGCAATGATTTTTCCCAATCTTAAGGTGCAAATGAGGGAAACTGGAAAATCCTTGTGTTTACGAGAAAAGGATCCGATGATCAATGGAGATAGAATCTTTTCAAAGAAAAATGACGTAAACTTACGTCAAAATTGACTCTATTATCTAACATAAAAGAGCCGAGAGTGCATTTTTTATAGTTAAAAAGGGAATCGTAGTGCTCTATTACAGGAAACGTATACTTTATTCTTTGCTTGAAACCTTGCTTCTAACACCGTTATTTTTTTTATACCTATATAACGATCAAAAGCAAGCCAATACCTATAAGGCACTACAATTAATCTCGAATATCCAAAAAGCATCATTACAGGACGGAGAAATCCAGCATTATGTGGACAGAATTCTTACACGCATCCCCGCGTCCGAGCAGAATTTTAGTCATATTTTCCTCTGGCACCAGGAATCAGGTATTGCCTTTGCCCGTTTTTATCCATTGCCAAGGTTTTACTCTAAAAAGAAATTAGAAGAGCATTACGAAAAAACGAAAAGGCAAATTCCTAAAATCAACGATGTCAGATCACTTCGTTATCAATCGCTAACATTAATCCAAGCACCAATTCACCAAAGTCAAAAGGGGCGACCAATTCACTTTATTGAAATTGGATTTCCTTTCGCGCCATATACTTTTTTTATAAAGAAGGCTTGGTCGCTAATTTTTTTTGCCAGTACCACTTTCCTTCTTTCCTTAACGATTTGGATCAAAGCCTTAGAGTGGATAAACAGAGGAATTCAAAACGATAAAAACCAGAAAAATTCTGAATTGTATCATGATACTACGAACGACCTGTTAGAATCGGAGAAAAATGGCCGTCTGTTTAAAATTTCTGCCAAACCGAAGGGCTCGCTAATGATCACGACAAAAGAGAACGTTGAGATACCTTCTCCTCCCTTACCTGTTGATATCGAGGATCATATCTCCTTGCAGCTTGGAGCAAAAACTGATTCTATAAAAACCCATATTATTGATCCAGAAAAAATAATTTCAGATTACCACGAAAAAATTTCGCAAGAGCTCGAAATGGACATCAGAGCTCAGGCAAATTTGGAAGATGTAAGCAACGTCATCTTGCAAAAGGTTAGTTTTATTTTGCCAGGGCATTCCTTGTCCATATTTTTACGCGATAGTCAGACAAACCAGCTTGTAGAAATCATGCGTTATGATAAAGCTCAAGTTTACTCCTTTTTTCAGAATGATACAACACTCCAGGAACAAGTTATATCTGAAACTGACGAACTTTTTCTGACATTGCATAACTCGTCCCAAGGAATCTACCGTTATCAAGCTTTCTGGCTGCCCTTGCACATGAACCAGGTTTTTTTGGGAGCTATCATGATCTCCCTGCTAGATGGAAAAAATTTGCCATCCATACATGAAAAACGGCTACAAAAGATGTCCCAAAGTCTTTCCTTGACACTGTTTCATTTTAAGCTCTATGAAATGGCAATGACAGATTCATTAACTAATTTTCACAGTAAACGATCCTTTAGTAGAGCTTTAACCCAATTTTTTCAAAAAGTTCACACCACATCACACAAAGCATTTCTTGTTATTTTAGATCTTGATCATTTCAAACAAATCAATGACTCATACGGACATAGCAGCGGAGATCAATTGTTGAAAGAGTTCAGCCTCTTTTTACGCAAATTTCAAAACGATGACAGGAGAATCTTCAGATATGGCGGAGAAGAATTTGTTGTGCTGGTAGAAAATTGCTCGAAACAAGAGATCATCGACCTTGGTGAAAAAATGCGTCTGGGCACACAGGAACAAACTTGGCTTGATGAGAAGATCAAGCTAACAGTTTCCATCGGAATTGCCATGCTGGAGGACCAGGACAGCGAAGCTCAATGGTTTAAAAAAGCAGATAGCGCACTTTACAAGGCAAAGGAAGCAGGACGCAACAGAATTCATTTTTTTGGTGATCCGATTTTGCCTGTGGTTAACTACCACGAAAAAAGTATAATTGATATTTCGGATCAGGAGAGACGGCGACAACAGATAGTTCCGTCAGTTTAATTGTCCTAAAAATCTAACCTTTATCCGCTATATATAATGTGGTTATACCAAAAGTAAATCTACGAATTTTTACAGTAGCAAACCCGGCTTCCTGGATCATAGTGACAAACATTTTTGCATCTGGAAAGTGTTCTACTGATTCAGGCAAATAGGAATAAGCTCCCTTATCTCGGCTAATAAGATTTCCAATTCTTGGTAAGATCTGATGAAAATAAAATCGGTACACAGCTCCTACGATTGCATTTTCCGGCTTAGAAAACTCTAAAATCAAAAACCGGCCTCCAGACTTTAGGGAACGATATACCTCGTTTAACGCCAACGGTATATTCTCAACATTGCGAATGCCATAGGCTATCATGGCCGCGCTGAAAAAATTTGATTTTGTCGGTAATTTCTGCGCATCGCCCTGAACAGAAAAATAGCGATACGGAAAACGAATAAATTTATTTCCAGATCTGGCGGAATGCAACATGGAGGATGAAAAATCAACCCCCACAATAGTGATATCAGGATGATGTTTGAGTGCGGCCACAGCAAAGTCGCCAGTTCCGGTTGCGACATCTAAAATCGTGCCGCAATGGCCTGGTAATAACTCCTTGATACTGGCACTACGCCAAAATTTATCTATATGGAAACTCAGTAAATGGTTCAGAAGATCATAACTCGGAGCAATCCGGTCAAACATATGGCGGACACTATCCGATTTTCTTTGCGCCGGATCAGGCAAACTCTTCATATTGTCCTCTTGAAATTTTTTTTATCGATCGCTTTTCTTAGCAAAATAAAATGCGTTAGAATCCTGACAAATTTGGGATATCAAATCTCCCCTACTCCTTAGAAAATAGTTCCAAACATAGTTGGAATCCATCTCGCAATAACATCTACCAATTTTACGGCTCCCATGCTGCCAATGCTCTGTGGTTCAAATCCATTAAATTACAGATTTTACCACTGATAAATTCCACTATATCCTCTACGACCTGCGGACGATGGTAAAATGCCGGCATCGCTGGCAATATCTGCGCACCTGCTTTTTTTAATTGCAGCAGATTTTCTAATGCGCTTAGAGATAAGGGTGTTTCTCGTGGAACCAGGATCAATGAACGATTCTCTTTTAAACAGACCTCAGACGCTCTCAATAAAACGTTATCCGTTATACCTTGGGCCAGTTTGCCCAAGGTAGCCAAACTGGCTGGCACTACCACCATTCCGGAAGTACGAAAAGATCCAGAAGCTACAGATGAAAACATTTCATGATTCCAGACTAAAGTTAGTCTGCATTTTTTTGTCTGCCCTCGATAACGCTCACCTATTTGCGTCAGAGAATAAACCCCAGGGTATGAGTCATTTACTAAAAAATGAATCCACCCATCCTTATCGCTACCCAAATCCTTATGAGCACACTCATCCATTATAATTTTTTTGGCGTCCTCTGAGATGACAAGAACCAAATCATCCAGTAAAAACAGAAGATGCCGCAATAAAGATACAGCATATTGTTGTCCCGATGCGCCGCTGATACCGAGAATCCAGGGCTTTTGATTAACAGTTGACAAACACACCCCCTAAAATGGCGCCCCCGACTACAATCGAAATCACTGAATTGAGGTGAAAAAAAGCGATCTGGATTTTACTCAGGTCATCAGGAGTCACTAAAAAATGCTCCAATATCATAAGCACTGCAATGAAAGCAATACCGATCCAGTATACGCAGGAGAGCGAGAAAACCAAACCTAGTGCCACAAAAAAAAGAAAAGAAATAAAATGACTTAACCGGGCAATCCAGATTGCTACAGGAACACCAAATTGAGCTGGAACACTACGCAACCCATGAATTCTGTCAAATTCTGCATCTTGCGTAGCATATAGAATATCAAAACCAGCTATATAAAACATCAATGCACCCATGAGTAAAAAAGGCAAAGAATCAAGCTGGTTATTCACCGCAACCCATCCCGCCACAGGAGCCATACCGATAACCATTCCCAGATAAAAATGGCAAATCCAAGTAAAACGTTTGGTATAACTATAGGAAAGCAATAGTACAATCACAGGTAATGCAAACATCAACGCGAGTCGGTTGATGATTGCCGCAGCTGCGATAAACAACAAAATATTTAAAGTTATAAATATCAGAGCTTCTCTTTTGCTAACCACCCCTCTGGGAATCTCCCGGACTGCTGTGCGGGGATTTTTGGCATCCCAATCTGCGTCCACAACCCTGTTAAATGCCATTGCGGCATTACGAGCCGCTACCATAGCCACGACCATAGCAAGCCATTGGTACCAGGAAACACTCCTCCATCCTGACGCCAGGAAGACACCTCCTACAAGAAAGGGAAAGGCAAAAATAGAGTGTTGGATTTTGACCAATCGTGTAAAGTTGCCAGTATATGCCAATAAGTTCATAAATTTTTCAATTTACCTTAAAGTGGGTTCTAAAGATTTCATACGCAGCTCTTCCAGGTTATGAAACAGACCGCCATAAGCACTTGGCTTTAATCCAACAATTTTTTTTCGGACGCCGTAAAGCACATGTGATTTTACAGAGTAAATCAATGGCAACTGATCTGAAACGATCTTCTGAAATCTACCGTATAATATTTTTCTTTTCTCAAGGTTCATCTCAACAGCGGCCTGATCAAAAATAGCATCAATCTCTTTTTCCCAGGCCGTCGCAGCTCTTTTCTGTCGCGGATGCCACATATGCAACACACCGCTCGAATGCCAAACATTTCTACCAAAATGAGGTTCTAATCCGCCAGTCAATCCAATAAATGTTGCCTCCCAATCCAATGTTGAAGTTAACTTCTGGACAAGATTATTGAAAAGAATCGGCTTTAAATGCATTTTTATCCCAATGAGCTTTAAATCCGCTGCAAATTGGTTGGCGATTTTCGCTATGGTATCATCTCCATTGCGGAGTAACAGGGTAAATTGAAACGTCTTACCTGAATAATCTAATCGATAGCCTTCGGAATCGCGTCTTGATAGCCCAGCTTTATCAAGATATAAATTGGCTGCCCGCAGATCAAAAGGATAGGTCGAAACATCCGGGTTAAAATAGATACTTTCTTCCCAAACTCCCGTCTTTTGTTCTGAACCAAGATTGTAAAGATAATTCTGAATGATGATTTTTTTATCTATTGCATGAGCCATGGCGCGACGAAAAAAAACATTCTGAAAAATTTTTAATTTTTCAGGATCTACAAACGGAGCTCCTGATTTCTGATGTTTTCCTGGATTTTGATTGAAAACAAGAAAGGAGCTCGATGGCCCTGGCCCCAGATCCATCAAAGAGTAATTTCCCCTCTTTTCGTCCTTTTTAAGGATAGGCCAATCACTTGGATCAATTCCTATGGCATCGAGATTTCCATTTTCGAATAAGATTCGATTGGCGTTGCTATCTTTAACTATGATATAGTAAATTTTTTTTATACGGGGTAGCTCTTTACGAAAAAAGAGAGGATTGGCTTTCAGAACAATTTTCTGATTCGGGCTAAACTGCTCAAGAAGATAGGGACCGGTACCAACCAGTTGATCAGGTGGGGTGTTGATCCCCCAGGTTGAATTAAATTTTTTTTCTTTTACAGAACGATACAAAATATGTTTTGGTAAAATTTCTTGACTCATACTGTCAAGAAAAGGAAAAAATGGTTTGGGCAAAATAAAACGAACCCTATGATCATTGATCTTTTCTACTCGAATCGGACGACCTGCTATTGTAAAAATAAATCTTGATGAAGTGGAAATATCTGTATTATATATAAGGTCATTGAATGTGAAAACCACATCATCGGCTGTAAAAGGATGACCATCCGACCACAGCACACCTTTGCGAAGCTGAAAAATCCAGACCGTTCCCCCATGGGAGACCTGCCAAGACTCAGCCAGGTTGGGTTGAATCTGTTTTGTAATCGCATCCATACGAGTTAAACCCTCAAAGAGACGCGAAGAAATCACAGATGAGGAGGCCTCTTTAGCGACCATCGGATTGAAGGTTTTGGGATCGCTGGTCAGGCTTAGCACCAGCGTGTTTTCGGGAAACTTAATCTCCGGCTTGCAGGCAAAGGAGATCCCGGCAAGCAGCAGAAATGAGATAGAGATATGCAGCTTTTGGAAAGTCATGAAGCTAACACCAGTCGCTGCATAGATGTTTTATTGGCCTTTTTTCTCTGGTTCCTTAACCTTTTCGGTTTTATTGGTATTGGCTGGCTGCATTTCCTTTGGTTGGTTTTTTGCATCTTTTCCCAGAGAATCCTTTTTTTCACCGCCTGGCATAACCGGTTTGCTTTCATCCGGAGTAATTTTGGGAATCGTGCTATCTTTTGCCTTGGGTAGAGTATCGACAATTGATTTTGGACGGTGCGCCTCTATAACACTTAACGCAAACGCAAAAATCATAAACAAGGCAACCATTGTGCCTGTCATCTTCGTAAGTACATCTGCGGTTGAAGAGCCAAAAGCGCTCTGGCTACCACCACCGCCAAGAATACCCATTCCTGCGTTTTTATCAGATTGCAATAAAATCAAAAGAACGATTAAAACCGCTAAAATAACGAGAAATATTGTTATAACTGTAATCAGAATACCCATTTCATGCACTCCTTTGTGCCCAAAAACAAAGCCAGGCTCTGGTTTGTCAACTAATCCGCAAAACTCTTTTCCAGAACCCGGCATTTTTCAGAAGAAATCTACTCCTCAATCAAGGGTAACACCCCAGGTAGCTTCTTTCCGGATAAAAATTCCAGGGAAGCACCACCGCCGGTGCTGACATGGGTAACTGAATCTGCTGCGCCAAATTTATGCAGAGCGCTGATTACATCGCCACCGCCAACAATCGTCTTGGCTTTTGTTTTTTGCATGGCTTTAGCTACCGCCTCTGTTCCTTTGGCAAATTTTGCAATTTCGAATACGCCGATGGGACCGTTCCAGAAAATTGTACCTGCGTTTTTTATCCTATCTTGAAACAGGGAGATCGTTTTCGGACCAATATCCACGCCAAACCAATCATCAGGAATGCCATTCTGAGCAACAACCTTGGTTTTGCCATTCTCAGATACTTCATTTGTAATTAGATGATCTACGGGCAACACAAAATCCGTTTTGCTATCCTGCGCTCGTGACATAATAGAAAATGCATGTCCTAAATAATCTTTCTCTACAATCGAAGAACCGATCGGAATATCCTTGGCTTTTAGGAATGTGTAGGTCATACCACCTCCGATCAGGAGGGCATCAACCTTTTTTACCAGATTCTCCAATATCTCAATTTTTGTTGAGACCTTTGAACCGCCAATCACGGCGATAAAAGGCCGCGGAGGATTGCTTAAAAGGTCTCCAAGGTTTTGCAGCTCCTTTTCGACCAAAAGGCCTGCATAGCTTGGTAAAAACTGGGTAATGGCTTCTGTGGAGGCATGAGCCCTGTGCACGGTTCCAAATGCGTCCTGAATAAAGAGTTTTCCGTAGACAGATAGCGATTTCGCAAATTCGATGCTATTCTCCTCTTCCGCTTTATAAAAACGCAGATTCTCCAGAAGAACCATCCCCTTAGATACCTTTGCCAGGGCGTCAAGAGCCATTTTTGCCTCATCCCCCAGACAATCTTCCGCAAAAATGAGTTCCGCCCCCCACTTTGTTTTTGCTATCTCCTTGAGTGCATCAGCAACAGGCTTTAATGACATCTCTGCCACCCTTTTCCCCTTGGGTCTGCCGAGGTGGGACATGAGAATGGGCTTAGCTCCCTGATTCAAAAGATATTCAATGGTAGGCAAAGTCTCACGGATCCGGGTATCATCAGTAACTTTACCACCCTCGATTGGACAGTTAAAATCAACCCGAACCAACACATTTTGACCTCTAAGCTCATCACTGCCTAGCGAATTTATTGATTTTATTTTCATACAGAAAACCTTGTACTCCCCTGCGTTCGCTTATTTCATCAACTTAATTATGAGGTCGGCAACCCGACTGGAATATCCATATTCATTGTCATACCAGGAGAGAACTTTAACAAAATTTCCGCCCATTACCTGCGTAGAAAGGGCATCAAAAACAGAGGAATGGGGATTTCCCACCACATCCACAGAAACGATTGGATCTTCGGTATATTCGAGAATTCCCTTCATGGAGCCTTCTGCGGCTTTTTTCATGGCAGCATTGATCTCCTGAATGGTAGTATTTTTTTCCAAATTGGCCACCAAATCGACTACTGATCCGTCGGGAGTGGGGACGCGCAAAGAAAAACCATCTAATTTTCCATTCAGTTCCGGAATAACCTTACCTACGGCCTTAGCGGCTCCTGTGGTTGTAGGAATCATGCTAAGAGCGGCAGAACGCGCGCGCCGCAGGTCACTATGTGGCAAATCAAGAATACGTTGATCGTTGGTATAGGAGTGAATGGTTGTCATCCAGCCATTTTTAATCCCAAAATTATCATGAAGAACCTTTGCAACCGGAGCAAGGCAATTTGTTGTACAACTGGCGTTAGAAACAATTTTTTCTGAGCCATTCAGAATATGGTCGTTCACACCTAATACCACCAACGCGTCCACATCTCCCTTGGGAGGAACGGTCAAGACAACTTTTTTAGCGCCGGCATCAATGTGCATCTGGCACTGCTCGCGACTCTTGAATACACCTGTAGCTTCGACAACCACATCAACTCCAAGGCTTTTCCACGGTAGCGCGGCAGGATTTTTCTCAGCAAAGATTTTAATCTCTTTCCCGTTTACAATGATTGAATTCTGGCCAGCTTCGACAGTTCCTGCAAATTTACCATGCACAGAATCATATTTCAAAAGATGAGCTAAAGTCGCTGCGTCTGTCAGGTCATTGATACCCACAAATTCGAAACCTTTTTCCAGACCTTTCCGAAAAACCAGGCGACCAATACGGCCAAATCCATTGATAGCTACCTTAATTGACATAAAGATTCTCCTTCAAATCACAACAATTTTCTATTTTGTAAACAAATCCAGTTTCCTGCGAGAAATTGATTCGACTATTCCAAATGGGTCCTTTTTGGCAAGAAAAAAGGTTTCCATTTGCTGAAAAAAGCTTTGATCCCTTAGTAGGGAAAAAAGGATCCTATCTGCACGATTTTCTCCAACTGCATCCTGAAAAAACATTTGACAACTCCGGTTGCGTCTCCGTTTTTGTCCCCCTCAGGTCTCCTATTAGGAATTGAATTTTTTGAATCAAATCAGGATGAACAGACAATGGCAAAAGCAGGAAATAGAATCAATATCATCATGGAATGCACTACCTGTAAAAATTCAGGTCAACCCGGTGTCAGCCGTTACAGTACCGCAAAAAACAAAAAAACCACAACCGGTCGCATTGAGCTAAAAAAATACTGCAAATTTGAGAAGAAACATACTGTTCACAAGGAAACGAAATAAGGAAAAACCTTATTCCTTATCCAACTCCAGATAGAAAGTAGTACCCTGGCTGGCACTACTTTCAAATCCAATCTTTCCTTTTAAGTATTTTTCACCCAATAATTTCATACTGTACGTTCCTATTCCTCGCCCCTTATCCTTTGTGGAAAAGGATCGCTGGAATATCATGGACTGGATAGTCGCATCCATTACGCCCGGATTTTGAACCCAGATACGGATCTGATTGCTATTCACAGGTTTTGCGCCTAAGACAATGGTGCTGTTTGCCGGTGATGCCTCCAGGGCATTTTTCATCATATTAATAATGATTCGTCGCAATATAGTAGGGTCGCTTTGCAGAACACAATAATCAAATGCGAGAGCCAACTCGATCTGTTTATCGGTCGCCAGTGAGTTCCGCGAAAAGGCCTGAATAATTTCAGCGAAAAATTTTCCTGCCTGAATCGGAACCTTTTTGATGACCAGTTCATTTGTCTCAGCACGCTGGAGTTCTCTCTGAATCTTAATCTCATCGATCAGTTTCTCACTCAATTCCAATACACTATGGATAATTGGATCCTCCTCACGGTTCACATCATCGCGTATATCATCGAGCATACAATCGAGCAGGCCATAAATCAGGCCTGCCATATTGAGGACATCATGGAAAAAAATCCTCTCCATAGATTTCCGGTGCAGTTCATGGGAGATATCAAAAAGGGATAGAGCTGTATAACTCTTTTCGGATAGGGTATATGTTTGCGAGTGTACTCGAAAGTGAAAAAGATCCTTTAATTTCTGGCTTTCAATGGAAACATCATATTGGCCAAGAACCCCCTGTTTCCCATCTTTGACTGCCTTTTGCAGACCGCAACTTTCACAAGCTTTCAATCCAAAGCAGTAATTTTTCCCCGTCGAGTTCTGGGAGCATTGGAGTATTTCACCCAGGTTCGAAGACATTTTAAATAGTGGGTTTTCTCGTTGCATAAATTGCAGGAATACATTGTTGGCAAAAACCAGCTTATTTTCGTCATCAAGAATAACGATCATTACGGGAAGCAGGTTCAGAAACCTGGTAAATTGGTCACCGATAAACTGGTCGTTCACGCTCATCCTCTTATACTGTTTGCAATGGACTTTGTGCCAAAAGGACGTTGGTATACTACGACCTGGCATTACCCGACGCAAGGCAACGCCATGCGGTCAGGGTATCCTGCAACTGTCAATGCGATGTGCACGGATGCACGAGTGTCGCGG
>DYNZ01000210.1 GCA_020720805.1 Leptospira biflexa
GATTGGGAAGGCTGGCTATGTTGAAGGTTGCCGTCACCGTTTTTGCCTGGCTCATAGTTACGGAGCAGGTGCCGGTTCCGGTACAGGCACCGGACCAACCGGTGAAAGTGGAACCGCTGACGGGAGTGGCAGTAAGCGTCACTGCCGTGGCGCTGGCGTAGTCTTCGCTGCAGTCGCTGCCACAGCTGATCCCCGCCGGGTTGCTGGTTACGGTTCCGCTGCCGGTGCCTCCTTTGTTTACAGTCAGTGGGTATAATTGCCCTGCCCCTGCCAAGGCCTCCAGCAGGTTTAATCGTGGTGTAGTTAGTAAGTTGTTCCAGTCTTTGACAGGGGTTCCGGAGTCAGTAAGCCGGCCAATTGTATCGTCAGGAGTGTCATTGGGAAAGGCAGCCTTGAGTACCGCCACTGCTCCTGCAACATGCGGGGCTGCCTGGGAAGTTCCACTCATTACATAACCTGCGGCGGTGATTTGTGAGCCAGGTGCTAAGAGTGTTAAAAAATATGCGCTATTGGAAAAACAAGTGACTTGGTCGGCAGTAGAATATTCTGTGCAGCTACCTACGTAAGTCCCTGTGTAATCATAGACGGCACCGACAGACACGGCGGAGGGCACACAGGCCGGACTCGAAATTGAATCCTTATAACCTGCATTCCCTGAAGCTACTACCGTAACTATACCTGCTAATTTAGCAAGGCTGATAGCCTGCTCATACGGGTAACTTGGGTCGGAAGAATCGGAACAAGGTTCGTTGTATCTACCGCTCCCAAAACTCATATTCATAGCGACTATGTTATACAGGGTACGATTGTCTATAACCCAGTCTATCGCTGCGTAAATTGCGTAATTTGGCATCCCGTTGCTTTCAAAAACATCAAGGGCAGCGATCTTTGCCCCGGAAGCTACGCCGAGCACGATGCCTGCGACATTGGTTCCATGTCCATCAGAGTCCCGAAGTTCATCGTTATAAGTAGTCATGTCAAATGCCGCTATGACCTTACACGAAGGGCCAGGGGCAGAACATGACCCAAAGGCTGACCGGGTGTAATCGACTCCGGTATCGAGGACGGCTACTGTTGTGCCGCTACCGGTAAATTGCTGGATGGAGGGGTCCGTTGCCCCGATGAGGGGACGACTTTCAGTTAAATTTGCCTCCAGGTATTCCACCTCATATACACCTTTAACTTTGTCCTGCAGAAGGAGATCGCGTAAAGCATTTTTTGTTCGAAAATGCATGTAACGCATCGGCAGGTGCTTGTAATCCTTGTGCGTTTCAATTTCGTTCTGTGGCAATGCCGCAACCACTTCATCCTTCATGGATTTGTACGCTTGTGACTTAAACTGGATAATCGAGTCCGTGTCATTCGCTACACCCGCATTCATGCGCTGAGCTTGCGCTTGATTGTTGATGTCGCTGTCATCAAAGACGACAATCAGGTTTTGTTCCTCCCCTTTTGCGATACGCTCGATAACACCCTTCGGCGCCTTATGTGTCACACCTTTAAATTCTGGAAAAGCTGCTTCTATTCCCACATCGGCTGGCGGGCCTGCCGAAGCCGATGTCGACAGAAAAAGAGATAACAATAACAAATGAATAATCTTTGATATTTTACTCATTACTTAATCCTCCTCCACCTCAGTGGTGTCCGTTTATTGAATTTTTCGTGACTGAGGTGGTCATGTGAAAATGGACAGTTTGTTAGGCTGTTTTTTTAGAAGTTATTTTTGCTTCAATGCTATTGGGGCTTACGTAACCATGAATACTGTTATTTGCTGTTGTAAAACATTTGAAGGTAGCCATATTCATTCCCTTCTGGCTGCAGCTTTTGTTGTGCAGATGGAAGAGAAAATTCTCGGTTATCGCTTAACCCCAGTAATTACCTTTCCTGCTCATGTTGCTTTTTTTTATATGTTTTCAAATAACTCTACCACAAGTGAGTCTCTTCCTTTCCGAATTTGGAAAAGCAGTCCTGCGTATATTTGGAAAACTAATTCAAATGCTATTTTTATAGGATAGCAGATTAATGTTTCAAACAAGTTAGTATTCAATTATTTTTTGGATAATAATGAGTCTCTTGCAAAATGAGCAACTTGACGGGTGCCCCCCCCAATCTAATTTTTTTGGCTTGAAAATGGATTTACCGATTAAAATTAAAAAGTATTTTTCTCTTCTTTCCCCCACTTTTTTACCATTTTTCCTCTACTCTGAATCAAAAAATATTATCTTGAGTGTTTTGTATGTAATTTAAACAAGATAGCGTTAAATCTAAGCTTTTCTCCAGATAACTTTTTCGTTTGTCCTCTTTCCCTTGTGTCCTCTATTGCGTATTTTTGTTTGGCGCTGTACATTCTGTTGTGGTTTTATGTTTAACTGCCCGAAGGGAATCGATTTTGCGGAACTTTGAAAAAAACTTGACAAGTGGGGTTCGCCT
>DYNZ01000072.1 GCA_020720805.1 Leptospira biflexa
CTTAAAATAGGTCCGAGGGTTCTGCAAACTCTAACGGAATAAGGGACAATTTCGATTGTGCGCTCGCTCTCGCCCTCCGGTCTCATACAGCGGTGCTGTCATCACTATGCCCGCGTACAGGGAAGGATAGCGCCCTGTGGGCAAATCCTGCATACTGCGCAGGTAGCTACTTTCTCGTCCCTGTGTCGCGGCCTGCAGCACAAACTCCAAACTGGGCATAAGATCTCTCTTGGCATTCGCAAAAGCAAGCTCTGCGTTTTGCACGGTAAGTTTTGCCGAGCGCAAATCAGGTCGATGCTTCATGGCATAAGCCAACGCCGCCTCAAAATCAGGTACAGAAATTTCTTTTTTTAACGAAGTGGAGGCTTCAATCTGTGTACTTAAAGGCATCTGTACCGCTTCCAGGAGTTTACGGCGTCCATCATGCAGCGCTTTGCTCGCCATTTTGACCTGGCTCTCATACATCATTACAAGACTATTCCATTGCAGCAACTCTATATTTTCGGACAATCCTAACGCTACTTTGCGTTGAGTTATTACCTGAACCTGCCTGGTGCTCTCCAATTGATCCTGCAACGCGGCCAGATCCTGTTCAAGGATGGCAATATTCCAATAATAGACAAGGGCTTCTACGATCAGACCACTCAGAACCTGCATCGTCATTATGCGCTTCTGCTCCGTGATATTATCAATAATTTTTTCCGTGTTTCTGTCATATTTACCCAAGAAATTTCGCAGCAGTGACTGCCTCAGCTCGACTACCAAGCGGCTATGATAGAGAGGCGGAACAGACATACTGCCGAAGACTGAACCTAAACCAGAGAGCTCTGAGGGCAGCGCTGACGATATCAAAGCGGCTGTCTGCTCCGGATATCCACTCCGCTGTCGGTATAGGTAGAGCTTAGGCCAAGGGAAACCCTGGTGCCTGATCGAAATCCTTTACTGATAAAGGTGTTTACATTTCTCTGCATCTGCTGGCTTCCTTCAAATAGATAATTTCTACCGTTCTCAGGAGGCTCATTATAAGCAGTACCCACGTCTCCCTGAAAATAGAAGCCATACTTCGCCTGAAATGCGTCTTTGTCGCTGGTAACCATGATATAATTTAACGCAGCCATCCGCACTTCGAAATTTTTTTCTATCAATCGCTGAATCAACTGTTCCAGACTCATTTTCTGGGAAGAGGCACTGGTGGCCGGGGCAAGATGAATCGATCTTTTCTCTGCCTTTAGGATATGTTGCGATGCCATAACAAGCAATACCGGAAGCAAAAGCTTTGCAATTATTGATTTCCTCGAAAAAATCCACAAATACTGTTTCATCATTGTTCTACTCCTTTGGTAAGAGTGGACGCCATCTCGATACCAAATCTCCTGGCAATACGCGCTACCATTGCTTTATAGTCCTCTGCAATATGATAAAAAATCGGAATCAGCACCAGCGTAATAAAAGTAGCAAAAATTAAACCATACCCAAATGCGAGAGCCAGAGGTGCTACAAATTTATCTTCGCCCCCAAGTCCATAGGTCGTGGGAATTAAACCAAGAACAGTCGTACCTGTCGTAAGAATAACCGGACGCAAACGAATGGTGCCGCCCTCAACCAGCGCATCAAAAAGAGAGTAACCCTCAGAGCGCAAATTATTGATAAACTGAACAAGCACCAGAGTATTGCTAACAATCACTCCAGCCAAACTGACAACTCCCAAAAGACTCATAAAAGAGAGCGGTTCAAAATGGACAAGCAGCGCCAGAATAACGCCAACCAAACCGAAAGGAATAGCGCTCATTACGACTCCAGGAAGTATCAGCGACTGAAAGAAAATCGCGAGAATGATATAAATTAGAAGCAAAGCAAATAAAAAAAGCACTCCGAGATTTTTTACGCTTTTATTGGAATCCTCTTGCTCGCCGCCATAGTTCACATCATAGCCAGGATATTTTTGGGATATGTCCTTAAATTTCTCCTTGAGCAATTTATTAACATCCATAGAGGTAATTTTTCCGGTATCAACATTTGCTTGAACCTGAACTACCCTTTTATAATTCAATCTGTTGATAACACTGTAGCCCGGTTGCCGCTTATAATAAGCCACGCTGGATAGCGGAACCAAACCGCCAGTTTGTGTTGCGACAAATACCTCGTTCAATGATGTCAAACGTCCGCGGCTGGCTTCAGGAAAGCGTACACGTACATTAATTTCATCCTCATCCTGATTGATCACTGTGGCAACCTGACCATCAAACGCAGTCCGAATAGCGGATGCAACATCCAAAACCGATAAGCCGGCCTGGGCGGCAATCTCCTCGCGGACAATAAATTGAAACTCCTGTTTGCCATCCTCAAGATCCAGCGCGATATCATACACGCCAGGAACTGTTTTCAGATATTGCATATACTCCGCAGAAATTTTCCGTAATGCTGTGAAATCTTCACCTCGAATCTCAATGTTTACTGGTTTGCCAACCGGAGGCCCTCCCTGCTCAAGCTGTAATTCCAATTTTAATTTTGGATCAATTTTTTTCTGTTTGTAGCTTTCTTCAATTTTTTGCCTGAGCTGACGCAGGATCTGCTCATCCGTTACAGATCTATCTCCAACAGGAGTTAAATTCATAATCAAAGTCGCCTTATGCGTTCCTTCTCCTGGCTTGGGATCGAGTGGACTGGTATTTTCAATGCCCACCCGCGCATGAACCGACTCTACGATCTTGCGATTAAAGGATAGTGCCATCTTTTCCACCTCTTTCACATTCCGCAAGGTGGTCTCCAGTTTTGTCCCCTGGGGCATTTTAGCGATAATATGAATCTTCTCTCCACCGCCGCCTGGAAATAAAATAAAATTCATGAAGGCACCAGCCAAAGCCACCGTGCCAATGAAAACAACGATCAACAGAAAAAAAGCAAGATATCTTCTGTGAATCATCCATATAATGGATTTTTTGTAAAATTGTTGAATGACTTCAAAAGAATCCTTTTTGCCTTCACCCCGCTTATTCTTTGCCGCCACCCTGGCAAATGTTTCCAGGTAACTTGGAACAACAAACATGGAAGCAAACCAGGCCGCGCTCAGACTCATGATAATAACCATGGGAATGCCCCAGACAAATTTGCCAATGATGCCAGTCATATAAAGCAGTGGTGCAAAGGCGGCGGCAATGCATAGCAGCGTGGTGGTAACAGGCCAGACAACTTCACTGACCCCTTTTTCCACTGCAATTAATTTCGTCATGCCATTTTCCATATAACGGTAGCTATTTTCCGTCACCACAATCGAAAAATCCACAATCATGCCCAATACCATGACCATGGCAAACATACTGATGATATTGAGGGTAATGCCAGCCATTTGCATACCAATAAAGGTGATCATAAATGCCACCGGTATGGAAAGGCTGACAATCATGCTCATGCGCAAACCAAGCAGTATGACTAAAATTAGTATCAGAAGGATAAAACCGACTATAGCGTTTGAATAGAGCGAATCAAGTCGCGAACGGACAAACCTGCTGTAATCATTAAAAAACTCTATACGCAAATCCTTCGAATATCTTTATGTAAACTCTGTTATTTTTTGGTGTACACCTTCGGAAACTGTTATCGTATCCGCGCTTTTCTTTTTCCAGACTTTCAGGATGATCGCATCCTTACCCTGAAAACGTTCGTGAATTTTAATCTCTTCCAGCGTGTCAGTAACCGTTGCCACCTCAGCCAAGCGGGTAGCGAATCCTTCGATATTAGCCAGTACAACCATATTGCGGATATCGTCTGCACTTTTAAACTGACCCTTGGTGCGCAGCAAAAACTCCTGATCGCCGATCCGCAGCACGCCACCAGGCATATCGAAATTTCTTGTCTTTATTTTATTGATCAGGGTATTCAATCCAATACGGTAGTGCTGCAATGCTTGCGAATTTACCTCTACCAGATACTCCCGATCCCGAATTCCATAGCGTTCGACCTGTGCTACCCCGGGCATCTCATATAAAAAATCTTCTAGATCCAGGGCGATATCTCGAAGAGTGCACTCATTTGTTTTTTTTTCGCTTGCCGCTGGCTTGACTTTTTCGCGATTGCATGTCAAAGCCACATCGATTACGGGAGTCTTATCAAGAACGATCTCTTCCACCACAGGTTTCTCCGCACCGGCGGGAAGTTTATCTACGCTTTCAATGGCGTCCTTAACGTCATCGATAATCTTTTTCTTGTTTGGTTCATCAGGGTCGATGTACACAACAACAACGGAGACATTCTCGATATTGTATGTGCGCACCTTATCAATACCATTAACTTCTCGTAATTTTTTTTCAATCGGAATGCTTATCAGTTTTTCAATTTCATCCGGAGAAGCGCCGGGATAAATGGTTGTCGCTGTAACCATATCAAAAGCAACATTGGGAAAGGCCTCGCGGTTCATGTTGACAATTGTATAAATCCCGATCAAAATAATCAGACCGGCTAACAGGTTTATGACCAACCGCTGCCTAATAAAAAAATGAATTAACTTTACCATAGATCACCTATTTTCTCTCTCCTGGCAAAACGCCTTGAAAAAAAAGTTCAAATGCGCTTTCATGTAACTTTGTTAATATTTTTTCATTACTTAAATCCATTAAGCCGAACTCATGCAAAAAAACGCGCATACGCCTGGGCTCAGTAAACAGACTCAGAAAATGCACTGCCAGATCCTTGCCTCGATACCGAGAAGACAAAATGCCGGAGCGTATTGCCTGCTGTAAAAATGCGCCCAATTTTTCAATGAGTTGAGAAATTAAATTTTTGAATTCTTCCTTGGCGTATGGCAATCCCTGTAGAATTTCTGTTTCCAGGATATTCTCTATATCCGGATTTTCATTGCGAAACCTGATCAGCGCCTGTAAAAAAAGATAGAGTCTGGTCTTCAGCTCTTCCAGACCCTGAAGAGGTTTATCCATCTCCAGCATGGAAAGAACCATGTCCATACTTCCCCCTGCATATCTTTCGAGTACGCTTTTATAGAGATTTTCCTTGGTTTTATAGTGATACATGACATTGCTTGGCGTCACGTGGGCAGCCGTGGCAATATCGCGGATGGTAGTTCCTTGATAGCCCTGCCGGCTAAATAGCTTTAAAGAGATTTCCAATATTTTCTCTTGCATTGACAAAAAACCACACAGCTACAATTCATAAAAAAAATGCGACCAGGCAGAAAATCCGGCCATTTCGGTGCATTCATCAAACTTCATTTCGCCAGACGATAATCAACTGAACAAACGTTCTAATTTCGTGAATATATGTTCACAATCAGATAACGGCAACTATTTTTTTTTTAATGAGAGCTGTGCTTGCGGTTTAATGGCACAGGGGAAAATCCTATTTCATAATCTGCCTGATTCTACCTGGCTTGAATCCCTCTACCAGAGCCACGTAGCCGCCATCAAATATTTGCGCATTTGTGTAGCCATACGCCCGTAAAAGGACGTAGGCCATAGCACCTCGTGCTCCGGCAGGACAAAAGAGCGCAACTTGCTTATCCCGTGGAATCTCCTGAATCCGCACGGGTAGATCCTCTAAAGGGATATGAACCACCTGAATCGCATCACGAAAATGAAAAGGCATCTGTTCGCGCTCCTGTGATGTACGCAGGTCTACCAGTACCGAAGGTACTTCAAACAATCGGTTCAATTCCACTTAATGCGCGCCCCTGGAAAATAGCGAAAAATTAAACTCTTTGTAGGTCTCTTCCCATGATTTCATTCTGAATCTCCGAATAAAATAATTTTTTTATTACTATACTGCAAGAAAAATGGTTTTACCATTTTCCGGTGCTCCGATAATACTCAGCACAAACTTCGTTATCCTTATATACTCGAAACACTTTGGTTCTCAAGTTTTATACTGGCTAAAGGATACGTCGACATCGCTGGCATTGCCTTGCGATATCCGAAAACCAAAATGCCTTTAGTATAGATTGATACTCCCTTGGTGAAGCGTCCTCGTATCGCTTCCGAATTATAAAATAAGAAAAGGAAGCGATGCCTTTGGGAAAACCACTTTCTGTTTGGTACAAACTAACGCCATTTCCGTCTTTCGGGAAACAGCCGCATATTCATGCCATAGGCATCTATTCCATTATGCCAGGCAAATAAAATGGGAAAAATTGACAAGATTTTTGCGCTTTTCTCTTGACGTATCCATTTTTTTTGAAAAAAGTAAATTTTCCATCTCCACAATGTTCAGGAATAGTTGTTGCATCGTGTTTCTGATAACAGGCTGCTCTTTTTTTCGAATGGCATTACGGTAAGGCGCAAAATATGGCTCGACTCTCCATCCATCCATTTTTAGAAAAAGCAGAAAACACTCCTATCGTGGATGTACGTACCCCCGCCGAGTATTTACATGGACACATACCAGGTGCTGTCAATATCCCTCTCTTTACCAACGAGCAAAGAGCAATCATCGGCACAGATTACAAAAATAGAGGCAAGCAAAATGCGATGCTCCAGGCTATGGACTTCGTTGGTCCGCGTATGCGTTCCCTGGTAGAGCAGGCCACCCAGATTACGAGAGACAAAAAACTCCTGGTTCACTGCTGGCGTGGTGGAATGCGCAGTGAAAGTGTAGCCTGGCTCTACAATCTTTATGGATTTCAAGCAGACACACTAGAGGGCGGTTATAAAGCATTTCGTAATTTTGTTCTGGAAGTGGTCAACCAGCCCCGACACCTGCTAGTACTGGGAGGCTATACCGGCTCCCGCAAAACTGAAATCCTACAACAACTGAAGCGACTTGGACAACCAGTTCTCGACCTAGAACAGCTAGCCTCACATCGCGGAAGCGTGTTTGGTGGGGTCAATCTTAGCCCCCCCCCTACCCAGGAACAGTTTGAGAACAACCTGGCTAGAGAGCTTTTGTCTTTGCCCGATAACAGGGCGATCTGGATTGAAGATGAAAGCCGTCATATCGGCCGTAATGTGATACCCAACACCCTCTATTCCACCCTGCGCAGCGCTCCAATTGTTTTTCTGGATCTAAAAAAGGAGAGACGCGTGGAGTACCTCAGCGAATTGTACGGCTCAGCCGGCATCGAAGATCTGAAAGATTTGACGCGAAAAGTTCAAGACCGCCTCGGAGGCCAAAGCACAAAAGAGGCATTGCAAGCCCTGGATCAGGGGGAGATCCCAAAGGCAGCTGCCATTTTATTGCATTACTATGATCGATCCTACCAGTATGGACTGGAACATCGCAGCGGCACCATTATAAAAAGATATTCTTTTGATACCGAATCAATTTCTGGTATCGCAGAAATCCTGTTTGATTATTACAGGCAAAGCAATTTCAATTTCTCAAACAATGATTAGGATTTTTCTATGGCCATCATACCGATCCGCATGACCCAATACAGCGCAGGCTCTGGATGCGGATGCAAATTATCTCCAGCCACGCTGGAAACAATTCTAAAAAACTCTTTATACTATCCGGATCACCAAAAATTAATTGTCGGCAACCACAGCGCTGACGACGCCGCTGTTTACGATATAGGCCAGGATCAGTATCTTATTTTTACGACAGATTTTTTTACACCGATAGTAGATGATGCCTTTGACTATGGCTATATCGCGGCTGTCAACGCCATCAATGATGTCTATGCCATGGGAGGCCGACCCATCATGGCGCTTGGCATCCTGGCCTGGCCAATCGACCATCTCAGCGCGGAGCAGGCAAGACTGGTTGTCGATGGCGGTCGGGCTGCCTGCCAGCAGGCAGGTATACCCCTGGCTGGAGGCCACAGCATTGAAAATCCCGAACCTGTGTTTGGCTTGGCTGTTACCGGCCTAGTCTCCCCCGCCCATCTGCGCACCAACAACAGCGGAAAGGAGGGTGACTCGCTTTTTTTAACCAAAGCACTAGGCACCGGCCTGCTCACCACCGCCGAAAAAAAATCTCTTGTGCGCAGCCAGGACTATGGTTTGGCCGCAGCGGCAATGAAAAAATTTAACTCCATCGGTACAGAGCTGGCAAAACTTCCCGAGGTTCATGCCCTTACCGATGTCACCGGCTTTGGCTTGCTGGGCCACCTACTGGAGATCTGCCAGCACTCAAACACCAGGGCCAGGGTGGATTATAGATTGATCCGCCAGATTACGGATCTGAAATATTATGTTGAGGCAAACTGCCTTGCAGGCGGATTGCTGCGCAACTGGCAAAGCTATGGTGCTAAAATTACAAATTTACCTGACCCTGAGCGCTCTATTCTTTGTGATCCGCAAACATCAGGGGGATTGCTTTTCTCCGTAGCACAAAGCGGTATCTCAAATGTACAGGAAATCCTGGAAACCCATGGATTGACCGATTTTACCGAACCAATTGGCATCCTGCTGCCGGAGAAAAAAAATGCAAGGAAAATCGAAGTGACCGGAGTCAGTAAAAGATCTTTCCAGACCAATCCGATTGTCATACCGAAACAGACAGCGGCACATCCTCTTCTGCGCGGCGACTGTTCCGCGCCCATTCCTGCCCAGGCAGACAAACGTGAGATCTGGCTCTCCATGAAGGCTTTTTTCTCCGATTTGTGGAAAATGCGAAAAAAGCTGCGTCGCCAATCCTGGATAAAAAAATATGCGCGCAAACATGGTCTTACAGTCAACCCGCACTTTCTATTTCAGTACAATTTACGATTATGGCTCATTGAGTCAGAGGAGACCTTTGGCAAGCGTTATTGCCCCTGTTTTGAACCAGGCGACAATGAGGAGATCAACAGAAAAATGGTCTGCCCCTGCGATTTTATAAAGGATGACATCCAGGAGAAGGGTAGTTGCCACTGTACCTTATTTGGCGGAAAAGATCTAGACTCCCAGGGATTCAAAGAGGCGGAAAAGCGTCTCATGCAGGAATATCGCGTAAAGTTGAGCTATTTCCAGGGAATACTGGACACGCGCTCTATGCCGTTAGATAAATATCGTTTGCTAAAAATTCCAGATGTTTACCATTTAACCAAACGTGCTGTCATGCTCCATGGCTTGCCCGTAAAAGTTTTTACGGAGAAGATGTTTGAAACGGAAAATCTGCGCCTCTGGGCAAATTATAAAAATTGGCAAACAGAGGTTCAAGCATCAAAGGACCCTGAAGGCTTTATCGTTACAATTTTTTCCTGATAATGAATTGACAGAAATCCACTACTGTTTTCTAAAAAAAAGGAAAAATTGAAAAAAAATCAGGATAAGGACATGGAAAAAAGCCAGGAATCATTACTTACCAATGTCCAGATAAAAATTTTCAACAAAGGCGAGATTATTTTTGAGGAGGGTAGCGACTCCGATAACCTGCTCTATCTCATTCTTTCCGGCGAAGTGCAGATTGTACAAAAGCGAGAAGGCAAGCAGCAGCGCATCAACTCCTTAAAAAAAGGGGATTTTTTTGGCGAGATAGCCCTCCTGATGAACAAAGGTCGCTCAGCAACCGCCCTGACATCATCCAGTCAGCTTAAGGTCGCCTGCTTCGATAAAAACAGCTTTATCCAGGAGACGAATAAAAACGTCCGTTTAACTTTTCAGATTAGCGCGCACCTGATTGCCAGGATTATAGAGCTGGAAAACCAGATGAAAGCAAGCAGCGTTCCCATGCCGATAGATCTTGCCAGTATTGACGAGGCGCTGTTGCGTTCCATTCGGGAAAAAAATTTACTTTTGTTAAACTACCTAAGCCGGCAGCATGAGGTCTTTCTCCACGGAAATAAGCCAGTTATGATCGAGGGTAGTAAAAATAATGGTGAGCTCTTTTTTGTCAGTTCTGGAGATGTCAGCATCTATTTTATGCGCAACCAGGAGGAGGTCGAATTCATGAAATTAAGCAAAGGAGATTTTTTTGGATTGGATGCGTTCCAGTCACTCAAACCGCGCAACCTTTCGGCTCGCATCGCCAGCAAGGATGGCAGATTGGTCTTTCTGCCCACCAGGCTTTTAATCAGCACCGGACAGTTGCAAACTGAAATTTTTTACAACTTTTTCCGCGCTTTGATCTACTACCACTACTGCCTGGAAAAAAATTTATTCAAAGGAAATTGAAAATTTCTAGAAAACCCTCAACAGAAACCCCTTTAGATACTCCCCTTCTGGATGATACAGGCTTGTTACATGATCCATGTCGGCGCGCAGATGGCGCAAAATCTGAACCTGTCGATGAGCATCCTGCGCTGCCGCAAAAAGCACCTTCTGAAAAAGCGGAGCATCCATCGCCTGCGAACAGGAAAAGGTCATCAAATATCCCCCTGGTCGCAATAACTTCATCGCGTTCCAATTAATATCCTTATAACCCCGGGCAGCCTTTTCCACTTCCTGACGACGCCGAGCAAATTTTGGCGGATCCAGAATGATAAAATCATAGAGATCGCGCTCCTGTTCCCGTAAAAAAGTAAAGATATCAGCCACCTGAAAACAGATACGGTCGCTCGACAAAGCTGGGTTGCACTGCAGATTCTCCCTGGCCAAGGCAATTGCCTGGGAATCAATATCAACGGCGCACACAGATTTCGCTCCTGCGGCCAAGGCATTGAGCGCAAAACCTCCGCTGTAACTACAGGCATCCAGCACATCGCGTCCATGAGCCCACCGTCTTGCTAGAAAACGATTTTCTCGCTGATCCAGAAAAAAGCCGCTTTTTTGACCACGCAGATCCACCTGAAAGAGCAAATTATGCTCTTCAATCTGCAATAGACGATCCGGCGCACCCAGATGATGGCAGATTTCTGATGGCAACCCCTCTTTTTTGGCCACATCCCCATCATTATGCTCGAGAATGGCCTCAGGTTGCAACAGCTCCTTGAGTACCTGAAGAAGCCATGTGCGATGCAACCACATCCCCTTGGCAGAAAAACGAAGCACGATTACTTTGTTATACACATCTACAATCAAACCCGGCAAACCATCCCCCTCTGCATTCACCAGCCGGTAGGCTTGCGGAAAGGGAGAAAAACTCTGCTGACGTAATTTCCAGGCATCCGCAATTCTTTGCTGTATCAACTCCTCGATACCGGCCATATCCATCTGCTGATCGCAATAGCAGAGCATACGAATGGAGATCTGTGAAGTCGGATGGAAAAATCCATAGCCAATCAATTTTTGGTTGGCGTCGTAAAGTGAAACCAGCCCGGGTTCCCGCGCTGATTTACTAAAATCCTGCAATGCTCCACTGAAAATCCAGGGATGGCGGGAATTGGAAAGTTTTTCCTTTCCTTTTTTGAGAAAAAGTGATGGAAACACTATTTGGAAACCCTTAAACCTTAAAGAAATCTACTTTTTCTTTCAGCTTTTGACTGCCGCTTAACACCCCTCCCGCATTGGCGGCCATTTCTGTTGAGCTGTGGGCATTGGCCTGAGTAAGTTGGTTAATATTGGAAATCGAATTTCCAATTTCCACCGTGGCAATTTTTTGCTCTTCCGTGGCATTTCGGATAATATCCGCCTGGTTGCGCACCCCTACAGCATTCTGATTGACCTCTCTGTTCTTCGACTCCTGTTCACGCATCTGAGAAGAGACCTGCTCCATCATCTTTTTTATGGCAGCTACTCCCTGCACGATTGTATGTATCTTGTTGGTCGTCTCGCGGGCATGAGCCATTCCCGTTGTAATTTCAGAAGCGCTGACCTCAATCAGATTGCGAATCTCTTTAAGACTGCTTGCAGTCTGGTCCGCTAACTTGGAGATCTCGTCTGCGACAACAGCAAAACCACGACCCGCATCTCCTGCCCGAGCCGCTTCGATGGAGGCATTCAATGAAAGCAAGTTTGTCTGCTCGGATATCGAATCAATGATCTCTACAATCCCTTTCATCTCCGATGATCCCTGGGTAATTTTACTCATACTCTCATTCATTTTGGCCAGATCTACTTCGCCTGTTCTGGCTGTTTGCGATATCTTTTCGGTCTCCTGGGTTGTCTGCACAATCAACTGGCCCATGTCCAGGATAGATTTTGACAGAAGGCTCATTTTCTCCGTTAAGGACAAAAGCGCCTGAAGCTGACCTTGGGCATTGGCATTGACATTATCCATACCAGCCGAAAGCTCCTCAACAGTCGCAGAAATCTGCTCTGTTGAGGCTGCCTGACCCTGGGCATTCTCAGACATAAAACCAACGTTAGTCGCCATCTGGTTCGCGGATTCTGCAAGCGCTCCAGATATCTCCTGCGCCTCTCTTATCACCATGCGGATTTTTGCTAAAAACTGGTTAAAAGCGGATGCCAGATATCCAATTTCATCCCGCGACATAGAGGCAAGGTTTTGGGTAAGATCGCCCTCCCCTTCGGATATATCTTGAAGGCGCTCCGTGGTTTTCATGACAGGTGTTACTATCTGGTTGAGCATACTGATAAAACTTACCAGCACAACCAGGATGCCGATCACACTCAAAACAGAAAGACGCTCCACAATCAGATCCGGATTGATTGCTTTGCGGTCATGTTCAGCCATAGCTACAGAGATAAACACAAAAAGAAAAAGCAGTATAATAACGCCGCTGGTAGATACCACCATATTGATCGTCAGCCTGGTTCGCATTCCCAGACAGTTGCGTTTTTTAGCTAGAGGAATCGGGCTGGTCCATTTTTCCAGGTTTATCATGAGATAGGTCAAAAAAGGTACGGCAAAAAGTAAGACAATCGGAACAGCAATCAACTCACTATAGAACACCTCCCATGCGCTTAGAAACTCCTGATCGATCAAGACAATGGTAGGACCTACAAGGACATAGGTCGCGATAGCTATCATAAAAAACTTGGGAATAAAACAGACCGAATGCTGTACTTTGGCCAACCCATCTTCATTCATGGTAGTCAGATATTCATCAATACACCTTATTTTTTTTGCTAAATAGATACCCATTCCGGTGAAAAAAAGAAAAACATAACCCCATAATATTGGGGAAAAGGCAATTGATAATACCTCTTCCGAGGACACAATGCCATAATAGACCAGCCCTATCAACCAGGTGATCGGAGGCATCATAAAACCGCCTAAAAAATAGACAACAACCTTCGTTTTCAGATTTTTCATAGTTCTATCCGCAACACCACTTTATAAACCTACGACAAATGAAGAACCAAAGCAGCGCCCTAATCAGGCCATCAAACCGCCACGATAAACGATTTTAACGTACGTAGGTCACTTTTAGGTAGCTGCCATTTTTTTATGATATATATACAAATACCACAAATATATGGACACTGTTTAATTTTTTCTACGATTTCTTTTTAATGACCACAGAGTAAATGTCAGAAAAAATACACCCAAGATTGATATCAACCAAAGTCGGTTCGCAAATAATGAGGGTTCGAAAAGAAGGATCGTTACCATTCCCGCCAGCGCACCGCCGAGATGAGCTTCATGGCTGATATTTCCGCTGTTGTTTTGCAACCCGAACATCGAAATCGCCAGAAAGAGAATCGCAAAAACCCATCCAGGTATTGGTATGGGTAAAGGGAAAATAATCATACTGCTATGCGGGGATAAAAGAATTGAGGCAAAAACGACCCCACTGATAGCTCCGGATGCCCCCAAAGAACTGTACGACTCCTGCCTCCAGCGATAGAGTAATGTCAGCAAATCTCCGCCGAACGAACTGACAAAAAAAAGCAACAGATACAGCTTAGCGCCCAACGAAGCCTCTAACGCCTCGCCAAAGGAGTAGAGGCTGATAGCATTAAAAAGGAGATGAGACCAATCGCCATGGATCAACAGAGAAGAGACAAATCGATAGTACTGTTTTTGACGGCGAATATGATATATGGAAAAAATACAACGTTCGATACAGCTGTTGCGGGCAAATCCAACCAAGGAGAAGAGCGCAATAACAGCGAGAATGAGGTAGGTGATCATCGTTGCAATTGCCTCAGCTTATAGAGCGGACAAAACCGTGGCGGTCACAACAGCCCCTTAACCGTTTGCACAAGGGTATCATTATCAAAGGGTTTTACTAGAGTGGCAGCAACAAGATTTTGCTCCTGTAGCGTTGCTGCGGCCAACAGGGATCCTGTTACCACGATAATCGGAATGCTTGGGCGAACCTTTCTGATCTCTGCAATAAGATTAATTCCCGAAAACTCCATAATAACATCTGTTATGACCAGATCGATATGGTTACTTTCAAATACCTGAAGACCCTGGTCTCCCTCCAAGGCCTCAAATATGACAAAGCCCTCTTTTTCCAGAACTGTTTTCATAAGATAAATCGCGGAGTCATCATCATCGATCATGAGAATATTAGCCATGTTACCTGCTTCCTTGATCTAAAAATTTTTACCCTTTGATTGGCGTAACTTCCATATACCATTAAGCATCGAATTTGACCGGTTGGGCAATGCCATAACTGCGTCATTATCGACCTTGGGTCAGCTCTTCTCCATCCGTGGAGTCGCTGAGTGCGTACATG
>DYNZ01000073.1 GCA_020720805.1 Leptospira biflexa
TGCATCGCAGGCTCACCATTCAAGTTTATCGAAGCATCGATGCTTATTGGTATAATCAAGATAGAACAAAAGCCTCATTCTGGCAAAGCTTTTTTCGATGATATACTCGAAACACTTTGGTTCTCGGGTTTTATACTGGCTAAAGGGTGCGTCGACATCGCTGGCATTGCCTTGCGATATCTGAAAACCAAAATGCCTTTAGTATACTACATAAAGAGAGCTTTTTACACTTTATTGTGAATCTATTTTTGCCATCCTTCATAGTCACATTAGCTTCGCCTGCGCTTGGAGACGGAAAAAATCAATTTCAATTCGATAGATTCCCCAGTGCTGCAAAAATTGGATTGGAAAATCTGCGCCACACTTTGAGAAAATGGTTGTCTTGGTAGCAGAAAACAATTTATCTGTAATCCGGCTTGAAATCCCAGGAAGATTTCGCGACAGGAAGGGAACCGACAGCATGACAGAAATCAAAAAAAGTATAAAAATAGGCTTAGCAGGTTTAGGAACAGTTGGCTCTGGCGTAGCTACCATTTTAAAAAACAGTAATCTTGATATCATAAAAAAAACGGGTGTTAGCATAGAACTCGTTGCCATGCTGGATCTGAACTTTCAGGGTAAGGAGCATCTCATACCAGAGCAGTGCCTGACCACCTCTAACCTGGATACTTTTTTGGCTACCGAGATGGATGTCGTAGTTGAGGTGATTGGCGGAACCAAATTCGCCAAAGAGGTAATTGAAAAGGCGCTTTCAAGCGGCCGCCATGTGGTTACCGCCAACAAGGCTCTTCTGGCGCTGCATGGTAAAGAGATCTTCCAGGCCATTGCGGAAAAAAATCTACAATTCAAATTCGAAGCTGCCGTATGCGGCGCAATTCCTATCATCCAGACCATTGAAAAAGCATTGCCACAAAACTCCATCACCAAAATAGATGGGATCCTCAACGGAACAAGCAACTATATCCTCACGCGCATGCACGAAGAAAACCTGGGCTACCATGAGGTTTTACCTGAAGCGCAAAGACTGGGATTCGCGGAGGCTGATCCTACCTTTGATGTGGATGGTTTGGATGCCGCACACAAGCTGGCTATTCTCGCGAATTTAGCCTTTGGTAGCTATATCCCCTTTTCCGATGTCTATGTACGCGGCATCCGTAGTGTGCATAGCATGGACGTTAAGATGGCAGATCGTATGGGATATGTCATTAAACCGCTCGGTATTACGAAAATGAAAGAGGGACGCATTGAGGCTCGGGTTCATCCGACCATGATACCGAAAACGCATCCGCTGGCCTCGGTCCGCCTGGAAAACAACGGAGTTTTTTATGAAAGCAACTACTCAGGCCCTGGATCTCTTTTTGGGAAAGGAGCTGGCAGTTTGCCGACAGGCTCTGCGATCATTGGCGATATTTTACAAATTGCCCGGAATAGCTCAGTGCAAAACTGCTTTGCCGTTGAAAAACAGTTTGCGATTGCCACTCTTGAACAGATCACCTCTCGGTTTTATATCAGACTGATGACAATCGACCGACCGGGGATCCTTTCCAGAATTTCGGGAATCCTGGGAGACCACGAGATCTCGATTGCCTCTGTTATGCAATTGGAATCAGGCGCTCCATTGGTTCCTTTGACCATGATGACACACCAGGCTATTGAAAAAAATGTGCATCTTGCCCTGGAAAAGATCCAATCCCTGTCTGAGGTACAGGAAGAGATCGTTCTGA
Organism: Leptospira biflexa; assembly: GCA_020720805.1. Taxonomy (GTDB): domain Bacteria; phylum Spirochaetota; class DYNZ01; order DYNZ01; family DYNZ01; genus DYNZ01. The sequence continues at coordinate 1,725 of DYNZ01000073.1, forward strand.
TCCATGTGGAATCATAAAAATTTTGGAGAGGTAATCGGGTGAAGCAATCCATACTCAACCTGACACTTCTGTTTACTCTTTTGGCACTGTCTCTCGGGTACAGTGAAACGGAGCAAAATTCAGATTCGTCTCTTTTTTCCTCTGTGGCTTCCGGGAAAATAGGCCCGTTAAAACTCGGTATGTCCACCCAGGAGCTTCTTCTTCTGGGTCAACAGCAGCTCATTCAAAATCTAACCCAAAATAACCAACAGCGATGGAGTTTTACCATGCGGGGGATCAAGGGTATCGTGCACTGGCAAAGCCTGAAGGCAATCCGCCTGGATATGCGATCCCAGACAAAGGTAGATGCCCAGGGGAAAAAATTTCTTAACACTATTTTTCAATCCATAAGGTCTGGCATGGGTCACCCTATTAGCAAGGTGCAGAAATCCGCATTTCAAAACGGAATAGTCACATCCATAGAACAGTACAAATTTATGGCATCCGGCGTGCTGGCAACCCTCCTCATAGAAAAAAACAGCAAAAATCTGAATTGGCTGGTAAGGCTGGAAACCCAACAAGCTGGCAACCAGAGGCATACCCCTCGTTCAAAGGAAAAGCCGGGTTTCGAAAATATTCCCTACAAAACCATTTAACCGGAGAGCCAGATGTTATCCCCTGAGGTGATCTGGCTGGAGAGCAGCAGATTCTGCCGCTTTGTCAGCACAAAGAAAGGGGTGTACTCCTTTTCCTTTCTCCAGAATGTATCTCAACTCAGCGAAGAGAGTGCAGCCACGTTAATCCATGCCCCCCTTTTCCCTGAACGCCAGGTCATTTTCAAATCAGTGATACCGTGCATGGATCAACTGCTAAACGAGATAGGGCCCGACTCCTATTTTTTCCCCAGCCTGGACATTGATCTTCTGGCGCATCTGTTGATGAATCAAGAAATTAGAGATTTTTTTACATGGTTGCGGGAAAAGAAGCTAAATACCATTTTTTTTGCCAACCTTGGCTCACTAAAGGCCCTCTTTCCTGTTTGGCAGCAGCTGCTGACCGACATCACCACAAGCGAGGCGGAGTGGATGCGCAGCCGCTGCCGTATTGTATTCAGCGGGATTGGACAACCTTTAGCTTTTTCTCTACGCCAGTGGTTTGAAAATGCCCTGACCTACAGCAGCGATGACGACCGCCAACTGGATGCAGCAGCCCAGAGAATCGTCACCACCCCTTTTCCAAACGAGGCGGATACCGTGCAGCTGCTGCAGCTCTTTCAGGAACTACAAAAAAAAATTCCTGATACGCTAACATTGCTGCTGGACGATCCAAAACAAATTTCTATTGTTGGAAATTCATTACAATCTGCCGATGTATATACTATACAGAAGTGGTATGCCGCTTTTATTACGAAAAGCCTGCTGCGCGCCGGGATTCATAGCAATATACCGCTCTATTTTTTTGATATCGTATCAAAAAACAGATACCCTTTGATAGTAAAGTGGCTGGAGCAGAGAGGGCATCAGGTTTTTGTCGCGTCAGAGATGTTTATGGTGTAAACATTGAAAAAGATCATTCCGGAAATCGAAGAGAAAAGCCCTTTGGGCTTTCATATCAAGGTGCGCCAACACAGAAACTCATTTATTATTTTCAAGCCCGACGGCAATCCAGAACGCCTTAACCTTGCCAATCCAAATGAGATCATCAATCCACTCAAGACCATCGCCTTTATCGGTTCCGGGTTTGACATTCGCAGCCACTACCTGGGTTTAGCCTTCTTGCCTGTAAAAAACAGCCGCATATTGATACCCTATAAACATAGACGCATGAACCAGGAAAAGGCAATATTGATTCATACCCCTTCCCAGAGCGATCTGCTCCCCATGCGGGTTGAAATCATTCCCGATGCCGTAGAGCTGATGCAGCTCTTGAAAACAGGAAAAATTATCCATTATTTGGTCGTCGACGACGAATTGCCCAGGCCAAGCGTACTACAGATCAAGGAGAGAATGGCCAAAGTCTATCTGTTTGTTATCAAAATTAGCGCATTTTCTACTTCAAAGGAGCCTGGGAAAAAACTCCAGGGGGAAAAATTCGATGATGATAGGGTTCGCGCCACGGATCTCATTGACAGCGGTAATGAAAAAATTGAACTGCTTTCCCAGAATCCGGTTTTTTTAGCCCGTATTTTTTTGCGCAACCTTGAATTGGCTAAAGTCAAATCTCTTTTTTTAGAAAAATCGATGAAAAAAGAGGATACGGACTTTATTAAGACCTTTCTGGAGATTATGATTCGTAATGACCAGAAAAAACCTGAGCTCCAAAAAGCAAAAAAGGAGCTGGAAATGCTCACCAGCTATGTGGAGATGCTCTCTTTGATGATCGAAAAACGGCTGGAAGAGGTAAGCGAGGTTATCTTGCGAGAAAACAATCGGGATAAGATCATTTTTTACGATTATTTAATCAAACGTTATAAAAATGAGTCGCAAATCCGGGAAGAACAGATAAAATTCTGGGAACTGGAAGCGATAGTAAAAACTCGTCTGGATGAGATAAAATCCTGAATCTGGTAGATTGGTTGAATCATGATCTCTTTACAAAAGGATAATCCCCGTTTTCTGGTATCGCGGACCGATGCGCTGCATGATGTCATCCTGTCGTTTCCCATAGTCTCCTCCCTGAGGCACCACTATCCCCAAGCTACCATTGTCATGCTTGTCAAAAAAGGAAATGAGAGCCTGGTACACATCAATCAAGAGGTCGATTACGCTCTGATCTTTGATCCTGACGAAGAGCATAAGGGGATCACTGGCTATCGACGCCTACGCAAAATGATTGCCAGGGAAAAATTTGATGTTGTCATTGCGGTCTATCCCAGGATCAAATTGGCTCTTACCTTTCATGGAGTTGGCATACCCTTCAGAATAGGGACTGCAAGGCGTTTTTTTTCCTTTCTTTACAACTATCGAATCTCCATGAGCCGCCGCAAAGGCAAATACCATGAAATTGCCTACAACCTAAAGCTTCTCCTGCCGCTTGGCATAGACTCCTTCACTCCCGATGAAATCTATCCAAAAATCCATCCCGATCCATCCCGCTTCATGCAAGCGCACCCCTGGCTGGATAGATTAGGAGAGAAGGAGTTTATTGTAATCCAGCCCTATACCGGCTCAAATTCTTTGCTGCAATGGCCGCTTTCGTATATGGAAGATCTGATCTACCACATTGACAAAGTCTGGCAAAAAAAAGTAATCCTCCTGGGAACCAATCAAGATAAAAGCTCCCTTGACGATCTACAACAAAAACTACTTCGCGGCAACAGAAATAGTGCTGTCCAGATTTTTGTCAGTGATGATATCCAAGAGCGTGCTATCCTACTCCAAAAAGGCCGGCTCTTTATCTGCAACGTCGGGGGTATGCACCACCTTGCACTCCTTTTGGGTACTTCATTGATCACCTTCTTCCCACCGACCCTGGCCTCCCGACCCTCCAGGTTTTCGCCGTATGGACCGGCACATTACACTATCTTTATGCCCGATTTACCAGCCTGCCGCAGATGCAAGGAGAACGACTGCTCCACTTTTAACTGCCTCGCGCGCATCTCGCCGGAGATCGTTTTGGAAGAGACGAAACAGCTCTGGAGCAAGCTTGAGAATCCCGCAACCACAGCCAAAGCCGAGCTTTATATCCAGGAGATCCGAAAAATTTAGGCTGCTACCTGGGTATTCTCAATAACGACAACGGATTAAAGTGCCTGCCATTGTGCCTGACTTCAAAATGAAGGTGCGGCCCTGTGGATCGACCTGTAGTGCCAACCCTGCCGACTAGTGTGCCATAGGAGATTGTCTGATTTTTCGCAACCAGAATGGCGGACAGATGTCCATAAATCGTCTCATAGGAGTGGTCATGTTGGATGCGAACACATTGACCAAGATCGCCGCACCATCCGGCGTGAACAACCCTGCCGTAACGGGATGCGAAAACCGACGTACCCTGTGGCGCAGCAAGGTCTACTCCGCCATGAAAAGATTTTTGCCATGTAAAGGGATCAAGTCTGTAGCCAAATCCCGAGCTGATTTTTCCCTGACGCAACGGGGTCAGAAAAGCAGTTCCGAGAAAAAGGGAACGCTCCAGCTTTGTAAACTGTCCATTCGGTACAAAGAGATATCTTTTCCCCTCAATTTGAACCACCTTCTGATTCACGGATAAAAGATGGAGCAGCGGCATCTGCCAGCGCTGGCGAAAGGTTTCCATAGTATCTTTTGCATGAATTTCACGCCAGGTTCCCCGTTGGTTTGGCAGTAGAAGCCACTGTCCAACACGCAAGTCATGGCTGGAACCCAGGCGATTGCTATGTGCGACTGTGTCCATATCTAAAGAGGTATAACGAATCACCTTCCAGAGGTCATCGCCAGGCTGTATCTGGTACAGAGCGAGCTTCAAGGGCAGCAGTTTTTGAAATGGGCGCTGTCTGCTCAAAGTAAGGTTTTGCTGAATTTCCTGCTTTAATTTTTTAAGCACCTGATCATGCTTAGCCGGATCCAGAGAGAGGACAACTGCCCCCCTGGCTGTCTCCTGATTCGTTTGCCCGGATCCATGGCAGAACGAGTCAAGAGCGACCAGCAGCAGGAAAATGATCGTTACAATGCGTGCAACTTGCAAAGAAACCTCTCTGGTACACCCTGAAAACCAACTAAGCTAAAAGGGAAAACCACAAAAAGATTATGTCACTTAACCTCTTTTTTTTACTACTACTTATTTTCGCAACAACCCTTTTTTCCATTTATTCCAGCCAGCCCTTTTTTATCGCAGCGCTCCTCTTTTTTTCTCTTCTGCTGATTTTACCTGGTATCTGGTCTTTTGCTGCCGCTCTTTGGATACGATCAAGGTATAAAGAGATCATTGCCATCCATGCGCTCCAACGCACTTTTGCATCGGGAGAAGAGGTGATCCTGGTCAGCAACAACCTTCCTCGAATCGTTGCAATATCCTGCTATCCAGATATCCTCTGGTGGATCAAAAAAGAGTTCTCCCATTTTAGGTGGAAATCTAGACAAATTCGTGGGAAAGCCCATACAACGCAATCCGCCTACACTGGCCTGCCTGCTGGATTTCATGAGATTGAATCTATCCATCTTTGCGTTGAAGATCTATTCCGAATCTTTCAATGGAAAATACGGTTGCAGCGAAAAATCTCCTTTTTTGTCAGACCTCCTCTCTACGCGTCACGCCCGTACGCGCACAGGTTGTCATCTCGAGAGCGTTCTACAACACAGAAGAAACATCTTTTTTCTACGGTGCGCCAAATTTCCATGGACGCAAAAAAATTTGAACCTGGCGATGAAGTGAGGCATATTGTCTGGAAGAAATTCGCCAAAAGCGGCGAGTTAATCGTCAGAAAAGTTGACCACGCCCGAAATATTCAAAAAATTGTGTCGCTGTGTCTTCTTTTTCAGCACAATCCATCTCTATTCTGGTATAAACTTCCGCGCATTGGAAAAATCTTCCTGCAATATCACGCTTTTCTGCTGTGGCAAAATTTCTTGCAGGAAATTTATCAACTCTGGACGGAAGGATTCTCTATATACGTACGCATCATGATTCCCGGAGTAAACAAAAGTCAATTTATCGACCAAGAAAACAGCGTCAGCTTTGATCAGTTTATGCGTCGTATGATCAAAGAGGATATATTGCAACTGGTTCAGCAAAATTTTTTTCTAAAGTCGACATTACCCGCCCATTGCCAGGGAGCGATTACTAACTTAAAAATTCCCGGTGGCAGGCAGGTTCCATTGACAATTCCGCAATTTCATCCTTTCCTGGTTGAAAATGGCGAGGGATTGTCATCACTCAAGCCGTCTGTTTTCTTCTGGATGCAGATCCATTTCGTAATGAAAAAAATCTTTGCGCCAAATAGTTGAATAACCTATGGAGAAACAATGAAGGAAATTTTTCCTGCCCTCTTCGCGCTTTTCCTTTTAAACGCGACGTTATCATGGCTCTATAACACCATCTACCAACTGTTCTTTCCCCCTTTTCTCATTTTGGCTGGGATCGCCGCTGGCTCGTTGATGGGAATTTACTTTTACTGGCGACGGCTGCGCTTTTTTTGGATCGTGCTTCTCTTTGCATCCCTCAGCGCCCTCATTTTATTTAACATGGCATTCTGGCGTCTACAAGTATTGGAGGGTCATTTCTCAGCTCTCCTTTACAAACATAGTCTGCATACCATCCTTTTTGTCGTATTCGCAACAGCATTGTTACAGATCACTTTTTTTCGGTTCCGGATAGCGCGTCTTTTCATCTCTTTGGGTTACTTTTTGGCATTAATTCCGATTCTCCTAAAATTTTTTGACGGCTCTTTTTTGTGGCGTTGGGAAGAGTACACTATTATGATAAGCTGGCTACTATTTGGAGTTTTTCAGCTACTACTACTCACGAAAATAGAGAAATTGCGTTTTTTTTCCTCTTTCTGGCTGCAATTAGCTTTTTTGGCCATACTAACCATCTTCAGCTTAAATTTTTTTATCAGCAAAAAAAGCGCTCTTAGCACAAACAATCTGCGCGCAGAAAAAAATTCATTTCATTTTGATCCTTTTTTATCGCTCTACCCAAAAGTCAGCCTCTCCCAAGATAGAATCATGATCGCGGAGATGAGATCCGGCAGACATATCCGCCACATCATCCTTAGCGGATTTTCTACCGAGGAGCTATTTTTTCAAGATCGAGAAAATAAATTTTCCGATTATCCGCCGCCCTTGAGAGAAAAACAAACAACAGCCTGGAGCAAAGAAAAAAGCAATTTCGCCAATCTGCCCGATTCCGCCATGTTTCAACAAAAATTTTTTTTAAAAAAGTTTTCTCCCAGCGCAAACATAGGCGTATTGACCATCCTCAACATCCGCCCATTTGAGGTAAAAACACCGGATCGTTTTCAAGCTATTCTCCAGGTGGATTCTTTCCTAAGCTATCCGGCAAAAAAAGGGAGCGCGGATTTCATCTCATACTATACCCATACCGGCTCTTCGCATCTGATCAACAGGATAAAAAAACTGGCAATCACCATCACCGCGGCTGAGCCCAATCCGCAACAACAGATAGAGCTGCTGCGTCAATATTTTGCAAAAAATTTTATCTATTCACTACAGCCAGGAGGAGAGCAGATTCAAAATAGACTTGAGTATTTCTTGTTTGAAAACAAGAAAGGATATTGTACCTACTTTGCGTTTAGTTTGGCGCTCATGGCGAGAACCCTGGGTATTCCCGCGCGCGTAGCTGTCGGCTTTCTGCCGGATGTCAAGCTCAGCAAACTGCAATACTGGTGGATCCTTGCCGCGCACGCGCATGCCTGGGTGGAGATATGGTTTCCCGATCAAGGTTGGATTACAGTAGATGTTCCTGTAACCCGCCAAGAAAGACCCATAACCATCCCCCAGATATTAAATCTACAGCAGGAGATCCGATCTGATCTCCTTGCTATTGAAAAAAATATACATAACTCTCCTCTACAGGAAAAAAATTTTAATACTGCTAAAAAATCGAATCCTTCCACATTGCTCACATTTTTTAATGAAAAAAATTATATCCTTTTCCTGTTTATATTTCTTTTGACTGTCCGTCAGGTTTGGTTTCTCTACCGTTTTTTACTGCTGGCCATGATTAGGCCATCAAAGAAAAATTATTATCTATTTCATCACGAAATCTGGAGTTTGCGGCGTTTAGCATTCAATCGACAAAAAGGTCAAGATTGGCTCGCCTGGCTGCCGCAGATACTCCCCATCATGAAAGATGAGATGCGACTATTAGAAATTCTCTGGGAGAGATCTACATCAGACATAATGGATAAGAAAAAAATAGAGGTCATCATTATACAAATTCGCAAACAGAGGCAATCCATGGTTAGAAGACTTCCTCTATGGAAAAGAACCTTAGCGGCCATTCAACCTCTCTGGCTGCGACCAGGAAATCATTCCATAAAATAAATCAAGTATCAATTTTTCAACTTTTGGAGAAAAATAATATGTCCTTTTTTCATTTTTTATTATACTCAGATGAATCGTAAACAAACAAGCACTATCGCATGAAAAAATTATTTCTTCTCTTTTTTATTTTATTAAATTCAGCCTCTTTGCAGTCCAATCCATCAAAAACGTTGGAGAATGCATATCGAACTCTGGAAAAGGGGGATTACGGACAGGCACGGTTGCTATTCCAAGAGGTAATGGCTCAATCTCCTGAGTTGTATCAACCATATCTCGAACTGGGATTCATCTACCATATCGAAGAGCTCAATTCCATCGCTATTCCCTATCTGCAAAAATCTCTCAAACTTTTGCAAAAAAGCTTAACACCAGCCCAAGAAAAAAGAGAGAAAGATCTACTCAAAGTAAAAAGAGTTCTGGCAAGCGCCTTCTTTGACGAAAAGCGGGTATCCGACGCCGAGGCTATACTCCAAAAGCTCATCAAAAAATTTCACCACAGCGAGGATATCTCGCAGCTTGCATGGATACGCTTTAAGACAGGAAAGCCAGAACAGGCGATGGAGTTGACTAAGCAGGCGCTCAAATACAACCCAAAAAGTTTTCAAGCCCTGAATACCTATGCGATCCTCCTTGGCCATGAGGGAAAGTTTGAGGACTCCTTGCGGGAGTATCTGTATATGCAAAAACTGTTTTCGGATCACCCTGTAATATTAAACAATTTGGCAGAAACTTATACCGCGCTCTTCTCTTACGAAAAAGCGGAACAATACTTTATCAAGGCTCTGTACCAATTTCATCCTTCCGAAACCGCTCTAGTTGGTATCAACCTTGCGAACATCTATATGGACATGCTGCAACCAGAGTTAGCCCGCCAGATCTTAAAGCGGTATCAGGGGACCCGTGATTTTGGTTTTTACCTCCTCTCCTTAAGCCGATCCTATTATCTTGAGGGAAAACTAGGCCATGCCCTAGCTCTTTTAGAAGAGAGCTTTGAGATCCGTCAAATTTTGTCCCATATAGGTTGGGATGATACCGATTTTCAGCTTATGCGCAACCACCTGGCTCATCTGATTTACGATGCCTATTCACAATTTTACCTGACGCAAAGCGGGGCCAATTTTGGGGAAGATCTGCTTTTTAGCTTCAGGGGGTTTTCCTACCGACTACGCTCTTGGTGGGCAAAGTCGCAGGTGCTAAGGTTGATTGCCTCAAACCAGAAACTTCAAAGGAATTTCTTTGTCCACGCTTCGGACAGCGTCTATTTTTACTCTGAGCTCTGGCGTTATTGGCGAAGTTTTCCCCAAAAGGCTGCCCGGGAACTTTTACATAAGCTGCTGGCCACAGATCAGCGTGCACAAGCATCATCCTTCTACCATTCCTGGATGGCAGATCTTGAATACGGCCAACGCAATCGAGGTAAGGCTGCTATCCAATTAAGTAAAGCCCTCAGCCGACTAGATTCTCAAAAATTTCCTAATTTATATTTAAATATTCTCTGGCAGAAATACTCCTATACCTCGGATGATGCTCAAGCACAGGAGATATGGAAACTCAGCCCAGCATACGCTTTTTATGCTGGTCTGCGTATTCCTATTACCATGAAACAGCAAGCTACCAAAAAAATGGTTCTAATTCCGGAGATTCCAAAGCAGCCCTTTTTTCGGAAACCGCGCAACCAGGAAGATCATCTTGTTTTGGAGTTCACGCATATCAAAGATGCCAAAGGAGAGGCAACTGTTCGTATTACGGTGCAGGGAGATTTACTCCAGAACCAAAGCCATTATGAATTCAAAGTAGCCAGCTCAAGTAAGAAACGCGAAATAGGTCAGGCTTTAACCCAGTTGGGTCAGCACCTGTTACGACTATCGTTCGCTAAACCCTGAATAATGGAGGCAATATGGAAGAGACCTTTCATGACGATCAAAAATTATTGCAAACATGGATAGCAGAACTATCCAAAGTCTATATCGACAAAGAGGACATCCTGATAACAGTCATCGCCTCAATCCTTGCCGATGGCCATATTCTCATCGAAGATCTACCTGGCTCTGGGAAAACCCTACTGGCCAAAGCAATTGCCCATAGTATTGCTCTGCCGGATGAACACCTGAGTATGATAAAAAATTTTCGACGCATCCAGGGTACTCCCGATCTCATGCCATCGGATATCCTGGGCTTTTCCATTTACAATCCCAAAGAGGCGGATTTTTCATTTCAACCCGGCCCCGTTTTTGCGCACATTTTGTTAGCCGATGAACTCAACCGGACAACGCCAAGGGTTCAATCCGCCCTTCTTGAATGCATGGCAGAAAAACAGATCAGCATTGAAAGCCGGACTTATCAGCTCGATCCACTTTTTCTTGTGCTTGCTACCCAAAATCCCATCGATCACGAAGGAGTTTTTCCCCTGCCGGCTGCACAGCTCGATCGATTTCACATCTGCCTTTCTCCGGGGTTTGTAGAGGAAAAACAAGAGCTGCTACTCTTGCAATCCAGAGAACAATACAACGCAAACAATGTAAATCCTGTTATCTCCAGGGATCAACTGCTCCAGTTGCGCTGGAAAGCGCAGCAACAGGTTTTACCCAACCCCCTTTATCAGAGCATAGTAACTATACTGCGAGCCAGTCGTAGCCAAGCCTCGGACACAATGGGATTGAGCACTAGAGCAGGACAGCATTTCGTCTCACTGCTTCAAGCCTGGATGTTTCTGCATGGCGAGACGACCGTCCTGCCTCATGATTTTTCCCGACTGGCACGACTCTGCTTTCTTCATAGATTGGATAGTCAGGAAGCTAAAGGCCATCTGGAAAAAGTCATTGCGAATGAGACCGAGGCATTGATACAACGTGCGCAAAAGCAGTGGAAAGGAAAGTAACACCATGAGAACCATCACCCTTATGGAGAACGTGTGCTACCAGGCAGGACTCAAGGCCGAACACGGATTTTCCCTTTATATAGAATCGCAGGAAACCAAAATTCTGTTCGATACAGGTCAAAGCTCCGCGTTCGCTGACAATGCGCGCCTCTTAGGAGTAGATTTATCTCAAATTGACCATCTTGTAATCAGTCACGGCCATTACGACCACACCGGTGGCATAGTACGGTTTCTCCAGGAAAACAGCAGGGCAACGATATGGATGCATCCGCTTGCCCTGGAGGATAAATTTAATGGCAGCCGTTACATAGGAATCGATAAATCCATCCAACTGCCAGCCCAGAGAGTCCAGTTCATCGAACAAAGCAGAAAAATCGCAGAAAATATCACCCTTCTGCCCCAAATTGAAATCGCTTTTCCAGAGGACTGCCATTTTCAAGGAATGACCGTTCACCATTCAGGTAGTATATCGGAGGATATCTTTGCGGACGAAATAAGCATAGCCTGGCAAACAGGCAATGGCGTGACTGTTATCAGCGGCTGCGCACATCGCGGCATCTCCAATACCATGGAAACGGCCAAAAAATTCACAGGCCTGCCTGTAACCAGGGTACTAGGAGGATTTCATCTTAAAGGGTCTTCTTTTGCTATGATTCAAAAACTAGCTGACTATTTTCGCAAAGAGAGGGTAGAACAGATTGGAGTGTCGCACTGCAGCGGTGTTGAAGCGTATCATATTTTACGTCAGGAGTTACAAGAGCGAGTATTTTATAACCATACTGGTTATGAAATACAAATTGATGAATAAACAGCTATCCTAGAAAGAACCCGGAATATTTACAATGGAATATCTGCACCTTCTTCTCCTATTTTCGGCTGGCCTTATTGCCGGTATTATTAATGTCATGTCCGGCGGTGGTTCTATGTTGACTGTGCCAGCCTTGATCTTTCTGGGTCTGGAACCCAACACAGCCAATGGCACCAACCGGATTGGAATTGTCTTTCAAAGCATTACCAGCATCCTCTCCTTTCGCAGGCAGGGTTTCTACGAACCTAAAACCGGCCTTTTTCTGTCCCTGTTTACGATACCAGGAGCGCTTTTAGGTACATGGCTGGCAGTCATCATTAATCCAGAAGCATTCAAGTTTATCCTCGCCCTCTTGATGATTGTCAGTACAGTTTCCTTGTTTTTACCTAAAAAGAAAAAGTCAGAAATGGATCAGGCATCGAAACCAAAGCAAACCTGGTTTTTATATGTGGGGATGTTTCTAACAGGGATCTATGGCGGCTTTATCCAGATTGGTGTAGGTTTTCTATTTATGATTTTTTTATACAGAGGTCTTCAGATCTCCCTGGTAAAGGTCAATATGCATAAAGTGCTGATAATCCTGATATTTACCATACCCTCGCTGGCTATTTTTCTCTATTCAGGAATGGTTGATCTCTACTATGGCTTGATTCTTGCTGCAGGTAATGGTCTTGGCGGATGGATAGCGGTAAAACTGACCATCCGATCCGGCGACCGCTGGATCAAATGGTTAACAGCATTCATTATCGCTGTTATGGCAGCGAAACTGCTTTGGACCTTGTAAATAGGAGATGTTATACGAAAGGCATTTTGATTTTCTGATATCGCAAGGCAACGCCAGGCAGTCAGGGTATCCTGCAACTGTCAATGCGATGTGCACGGATGCACGAGTGTCG
>DYNZ01000211.1 GCA_020720805.1 Leptospira biflexa
CTTTTTTCTGGTCTTTTCAGGATCGTCTTTGGCTTGTTGTCTCTTATTGACACCGGTCGCTCCTTTACCGGTCAGGTCGTTGATCTTTGACTCCAATAGTTGCTCATAGCGCTGGGAACCGGCCACCATAATGGCAATATCCGCTGCATTGTAGTATTCCACCTCAGCGCTGACTTTTTCGCCGTAGGTCAGAATGGTCAAGGCTGCCGTCATTGGTGTGGCGGCCTTGGGCAGGATGTCTTTTCCATCGAAAATCAGCGAGTTGAGCAGTGAAGATTTTCCAGACTTTACGCGGCCGACCATGCCAATATGCAACATCTTTTTTTCTGTTTCGTTTGCCTCCAGCATTTGTTGGAGCGAGTCTGGTGAATCAATCGCCAGTTCCGAGGCGAGCACTTCGGCCTCGTCTCCTATAATGTCCTGGTAACGGTCAATGATGGTATGGATAGACTGGCTGAATCGCACTATTTCCATTATGGTTCTCCTTACTAACAAGCGGCCATGGTTTGAGCCAGTTCCATAATCCGGTCACGGGCCTGGATGTATTGTTCCTGTTTTTGCTGAAGGTCGAAGTTATCATTTTTTTGCCCTTCTTCCACTCTGATTATTTCCGATTGCAGGGCAGCAAACTTGCCGCGCATTTCCTCGCCGATGGAATCTATGAGAGTGGCCGTTTGTGACTGAACAAGAGACGGAATTTCCTGGCGTAGTTTGGCCTTGATTGCCGGGATGATTTCCGTCAAAATTTTCTGTCTGATTTCTTTTTGTTGGCGGGCTTTGGCGTATTGAGTAACAAGTGCGTTCAATATGTCGGGTAAAAAAATGATGAGTATTTCGACAACAGGCCCAACAATTGAGGTGGTGACAGCGGTAATCGTGGCGATTACTCTGTAGTGAGACTGTGCGGATTGTTTTGTGGTGTCTCCCGATTTTCCAGGGACTTCCGATGCTCCCGCGACCTGTTTCTGGCCTAGAAACTGCCCCATCTTGCCTGTCAGGTATGAGCTCAGTTTGTCAAACATCTCTTTGTTGATACCGCTGCTCGGTAATTCTTGAACAACAGCTTGCAATTCATAGGAAAATGAAGCGACTGCACTCTCGTTTTGCTCTTTGATGAAATCTTGTAAATGATGAAGAAGTGTGCTGCGAACGATACTGTTTATGGCCCTCTCCGCACCATCACTATTGTTGCTTCCAATGAGCGATACCAATTCGTCAATACTGGCACTCAGTTTACTTCCCACTTCATTCACAACCATATTGATGTTAAAAAAGTCAGCTTTTTCCTTGGTATTATCCTTTAATTCATCGGCTTTCTCTTGCATTTTGGCCATACTGTCCGTCAGTTGTTGAATGATGCGCTGATTGTCTTCTTGTTTGTTGCTTAAGGCCGCAAGCCGGGCATTGATGGCTGCCAGTACATCGTTAGCGGCTGCCAGCGCCTGCTCTTGATAGATTTTTTTAAAAATCTGGTTGGAATCAAGTTTGCGAAGGACATCTGCCAGTTGAAAAACGCCCCCAATTCCCGCAAGATGGATTTGGGGCTGGCAATCAAGATGTACCTGGATCTTGTCCTGAATTTCTTCGGTAACAGCCTGTACGTCTGTTGTACTCCGCAGATCGGTTTTACTGATAATAAAATCAAAGCTATGTCCCAGGTATTGAAGATCGATAAGTTGTCTGAGGATTGACATGGGCAGTGTGCCATCCTCGACACTCATGAGAATAATGAAATGAACTGCACGGCTTAAATAACTGATTATTGCCTGATTGTGGGCATCAAGAGGGGAGTCGAAGCCTGGCATGTCAACAAGGATAAGTGGCTCAATCTCCTGGAGATGCTTGTTGTTTAAATAGTAGCGGAGGTATTGATACTCTTTGGAGCTCAAAGTACGGACTTCAGATTGATCCGGAGTAAATCTATTGCTCTCGTTGTTTTTCTTTACAGCCTCAACCCGATTCTCTGTTCCGTAATGAAGTTCTGTGGCCAAAGATGTCTCAGGAGTCACGCCAACATTGAGAATTTCTGTGCCCAAAAAGGAATTGATCAGAGAACTCTTGCCGCTGCTGAACGCACCCACAACCGGTACTGTCAATTGGGCATCGCTGATGGTGGCCCGTATCTTTTGTATATTCTCATTTATGGCTGGGTTCAGCTCAATTGCCTCGATGGCCCTGGATATTTCGTTCAAATTTGTCACAAATAACTGTTGAGCTTCAATCATTCCCTTATCTCCTTTAAATTATTTTGCTTTTCTTTTCCGTTCCCGTAAGCCATTTCAGGCTGAATGGCAGTTCCTGAAGCGATCGGGGCTATATCGCTGCATGGTTTCCTGTAAATTAACGCTCTATTCTGTTTTTGATTCTTTTTTTTACCGAAATACCTATGA
>DYNZ01000212.1 GCA_020720805.1 Leptospira biflexa
TAAGAAAATGCGTTGCATAGTCCACTCACTCGGCCCGCAGGATCCATCATCCTCACCCTTCGGCCCATACCCGGCAAAAGAGAGGTAAACACTTTTTCTAAAATAGTGTATGTTACCCCACCTGACAACAATTCGCATCTACCATTTCGCCTGTTGGAACAATCCTCGAAATTTGTCCCCATGATTTTTTTCATCCTCCTTCTGGCCCTGCTCACCGCCTTTCCACCACTGGCCACAGACATGTACCTGCCGGCCATTCCTTATCTGCAAAAGATCTGGGATCTGCCTCTGTCCGTGGTCAATCTGACCCTGGTCTTCTTTTTTGTTCCTTACTGTATCTCCCTGCTGGTGTACGGGCCCCTCTCCGACCGTTTTGGCCGCAAACCACCACTCATCGCCGGACTCATCCTCTTTATCAGCGGCAGCCTGCTCTGTACTCTCAGCGCCAGCATCTGGATGCTCATCGCCGCCCGCGCCATTCAAGGACTGGGGGCCGGGTCAGCCTCAGCCATCTCCCTGGCCATGGCTCGCGACCGTCTCCCCGGCGGTCAACGGGAACGAGTCCTCAGCCAGATTTCCGTCATCATGGCCTTGGCCCCCATGATCTCTCCCATGATCGGCAGCCTCATCCTCAAATCCATGAGCTGGCCAGTAATCTTTGCAGCCCAGGGATGTATGGGACTGATTGCCCTGGCTGGAGTCCTGAAAACCCCCGAAAGCCATGCCGGTCAGCCGGGCGATATCCTGACCGCCCTCCGCCAGAGCTATCAACGGGTATTGCGCATCCCTGAACTGCTGGGGCTGATCCTGTGCAACGCGGTGGCCGGCCTGCCGCTCTTTGCCTTCATTGGTGGTTCCGCCGGCATCTACATTAACGGCTTTGCTCTTTCAGAACAGCGTTTTTCCCTCCTGTTCGGGATCAACGCCCTCTGTTTCATGGCCGGTTCCATGAGTTGCCTCCGTTTTGGCAAAAAAATAGGAACCCTGCGCATGATCACCCTCGGCTACAGCGGCATTATCTGTGGCGGTCTCGGCCTCCTCTACCCTCTGATTACCGGCCCCTTTCGTTTTGCCCTGCCCATGGGAGTCATCACATTCTTTCTGGGCATCAGCCGTCCTCCCTCCCACAATCTGGCGCTGGAACAGGTTCGTAAAGATGCTGGCACCGCCTCTTCCATCATGGTCTTTTCCTATTTCCTTTTTGGTGCCCTGGCCCTGATCGCCATATCACTCAACTGGTCAGACCCCATCCATTTCATCGGCGTCACCGCCTTGGGTTCCGGCAGTCTTTCTCTTATCCTCTGGCTGTGCCTGCGCCACCGCCTGCGCCTGCCAACCGTTGGCTGATTCCATATTTTCGGACATAAGGGCTACTCTGGCCACCATCCCTCCGCCGATGGTGATTTACAGCCCCCTGTTTTTCAAAGAAGTTTTCCTGTAAACCTCTTTCTGAGATGCCGGTTGGAAGGTAACAGGAATATCAGAAAGAAAACGCATAAAAAAACCCCGCAAAGTGAGTAAACTTACGGGGTAGATCGGGAGCCGCAAAAAATTTATTTTTTCAATAATAACGGGCATTTTACCGATATAAAATATTTTCATTTTTTAAAATACCCGTATTTGTACCCGTTTTAATGCAGCGCTATCGTTTTTTAAAACCAATCAAAAGCCTTTATATTTTTTGAGACGCGGCAAGTTTATACTCAATTATTGACTTTCCCCATACTTTTTTTTATTCCCGGAAAAGTATTTTAGAAGTGAAAATGTTATTGAGCCAACGCCGGGGAATCAGCCGTCACTTTGACCCGATCCGCTGGAGCGAAGCCATGAAGTTGTAGCGGTGATCTGGTGTCTCTCTTTGACCCGATACACTAAAACGGTGCCACAACAAAACAGGCCGGGAAACAACCTTTGTTCCCGGCCTGTTTTTCAAGCGCAGATTTTCAAAAAACGGATATGTCTTCCGCTTAACTCCTTAATATTTTTTTTACCGTTGCAGGGTCAAGTCTATCTATTCCTTTCGGGAAAATCTGTTGCGGTTGCGTCTTGTCTTGTTGAGGTTCAGTAATAACTGGGGCTTGGGCCGGATTGTTTTCACCATCTTGTTTCATGCCCAGGCCCCTTTTCATACCCAGAGTAAAAAGATAATTACCGGCAAAAGGGTCTAATTTGAGTAAATCGTCAATGCCTTTTAATTCCGGCAAGAGATCGGTAAGGGTGTTCCACCTCAACAATTCTGAAGGTATCGCCCCTTGTTCCGCCCGCACCCTTTCAAAAGATGCCTTATACATTGAAAATGTCTGGAGAATATTTTCAATTTTTCCATCAACATCTTTTTGTAATTGTTCCCCTACTGTGCATAATTCATCTTTTA
>DYNZ01000074.1 GCA_020720805.1 Leptospira biflexa
ATAAACGTATTATTCAACAAGAGAGAGTGTGCGAATGAAGATCGAACATAAAAAAAATTGTATTCAGAATAACCACTATGATTCGCAGAGGGTTATTTCTCTCCGGGAAATCCTCTACCGCATTTTTTCCCGTTTTCATCTGTTTCTTGCTTGTCTAATCATTGTTCCTCTACTGGTAATTTATTTTGCCTATCTCATTCCACCTCAATATGAGGCAACAACCAAAATTCTTATCCGCCATAATGACACATCGTCTTTTTCTGAATCAAACAGGCCGGCATCTCAACAGACAAATATGTCCAGCCAAAGCATCGTTGAAATTCTGACCAGTCTACCTGTTTGTGAAAGGGTCGTACAAGATCTGGATATCAAATCCAGCGATATTGCCAAACCAGCCTATAAAATTCTTATGGGGTATATGGCGCGAGTTTTCCATGTATTTTACAGCACCGAAACTGGTAACAATGCGGCAACAAATATTAATAAAGCTTCATTACTCGCCAAAGAACTTAAAGGAGCAATTTTTCCCAAAATTACAGATAAAGGACAGGCGGGATTCCTCCGAGATGATGAGCTTATTGAAGTGAATGTCCGTTCTTTTAACCAGCAGGCAGTAGCGGGTATAACAAATAAACTTGGTGAAGAATTCATTAATGAATATTATCGAATCTTTGAAGAGGATGCACAACGTACCTATCAGTACCTCGATCGACAGATTGCCATTGCGGAAGGTCATTTTGGTGCCAACGAAGCAACCACGACACCAACAGGCAATCTTGCAAACGAGAAAAGCATTCTCTCTGAAGAAGCATGGGCTGACAGCAATGTAACTATGAATCCCATCGTTGACAGAACTTCAAGTCAGATAGCAGAACTGGAAAAAGAACTGTATCGGTTACGCACCATATATTCCACTGATTCTGCTGAAGTTAAACAAATGGAAGTAGAACTGGCCGGTGCCAAACAACGCCTGAAATCACATAAAAATCAGGAATCAACAGAATCCATACTTAATATTCTAAAAGAAAATAGACGTCAGGCTTATATGACCCTGCAGGTTTATAAAAATAAGCTGATCCCTGTTTCGATTGTTGAAAGGGCCATCACACCGGCAAAATCACCTATGCTGATTCTTTCCAGATATCTTATCGCTGGCGGGATTGGTTTAGTCGCCGGGCTATCATTGGGTTTTACGCTTATCATGTTTCTCGGTGCCATTGACAACCGACTGTACACTCCTTGGGATATAGAAAAAATTTCAGACATTGAAATTATAGGCTCTATTACAGAGGATAAAAAACTGAGACAGAAAGACATTTTTGCAGATATTACGCAATTGAAAATCAATAATGCTATCATAGAAACTTTAGGAATGCTGGAACTGAAAACCAGTGAGAAAGAAAGTATCCTTATGGTGGCAGGAGCCGCCAGTAATGAAGGAAAAACCGCAATTTCCCTTCAATTAGCCTGCGCCATGGCTCACGACCAACGAGCCCGCGTTCTTCTTATAGATGCTAATTTCAACAAACAGGATCTCACTAATGGTTTACTTGGCTCAAGCAACAAATCTCAAGGAATCATTGATATGCTCACCGGTCAGGTATCTATTGATCAATTAATTCAAAAAACAGCTTTTGAAAATCTCGATTTTCTACCAGCGGGTAATGCTGGTAAACGTGAATCCGTGGGATTTTATCGAAAAAGCCTGCATCTTGCCATGGATCGATTCCGCCAGGAATATGACCTGATTATCATTGATACACCGGGCTTGCTTAAATCAATGGACGCCGCACTGTTCGCAGCAGAAGCCAATCATATCCTCATGGTGATCAAGGCCGGTGTTACCAGAAGGGAAACCTTCCTCAATGCTCAGCAAATGCTCAGCCGAGCTGATGAAAAAATTATTGGCGCCATCCTGAATTTCAGAAATCACCCTGTTCCCCGAATATTCTATGGTCAGGAATAAATTATGACAGATTGTTTTTTTCAAAAGAATGGAGGGTCGATCAAATCTGTCGAAATCGGGCTCACCCTGTTGTTATGTTTAGTGACGGGACTTGCCGTTTCCATAACAGCAGACATGCGCTTAGCATGGAAACTCGCCATTATTGCAGCCTTCTTTTTCTGTACTGCCCTTGTTGTTTTTCCTCAAAAAAAACAACTGCTCATCATTGCCTGGATCCTTATCCATCCTCTGAGTATTGAAAAGGTAATCGAAGTTGGCTCGCCTCTTTTGCCCGACTTCATTCCTCCAGTTTTGGTTATTTCGGGATCAGATATTATTCTCTTCATGTTATTGCTGATATTGCTTTTTGAAAGCATTATCCTGCAACGCCGGCATGTTTGGAGTTTCCCGAAAGCAATGACGCCTCTCTTCCTTTTTGTTGCATGGAACCTCATTGTTTTTCTGCTCCGCCCGATCTCAATCAGCAGCACACTATCCCTGGTTCACCTCTTCAAGACAACTCTTTTCGTAATAGTCATGGTCTCTGCTATTTCTACTGAGCATGATTACAAGATCGTGCTTCGAGCAATAGCAGTCGCCGTAGCCATTCAGATTGTCTTAGTTTACTATAGCTCATTCTCCGGCGATATCATCCGTCTCTCTTCAAAAATCACTAACTCGATCATGAGCTTTGCAGGGGCAGATTCCGGCCTGAGTAATATCCGAGCCACCGGCACAGTCGGTCATGTTAATCAGGAGGCCAGCTTTCTTACCTTTTTCAGTCTGCCACTTATCGTTCTTCCTTTTCTGCACCACCGTTTTCAACGCATACTCTTCTGGCTGCTCCTTTGCGCTGCGCCTGTGGCTGTTTTTCTCACATATTCACGCAGTGCCTGGCTGGCAATGATTGTTTCTATGCTGGTTATCATCGGCTTATCTTTCCACTATCGCTTGCTGAACATCAGGATCTGGGTCTATTTGTTTCCATTTATTCTCATGGCTATTCTGAGCCTTCCGATAATCAGCAAGCTGGTGCTAAACCGTATTATTCATGGTGATGACGGTGCGACCTCTTCCAGAATACGATCTATTGAACTTGCGCTCGATCTCACTAAAAAACATCCGATAACTGGCGTAGGGCCAGGACTGTTTTCCACAGCAAGTCTTGCTTATTATCCTCCTCAACAGATTACAACCCCAATGCGTTCCGCCTTTGTTACCCCCAATCCCATGGTCAACCAATTCGGACGTTTAGAAATAAGCCAAATACAGATCGGATCAAAAATATTTGCTTATCCTTTACCGGTTCATAATAAATTTTTACTTGTTCTCAGTGAGCTTGGTATTGTCGGCTTGTTGCTTTTCCTCTGGTTTCAATGGCGTATTTTCTTTCATATTCAGCAGACCATCAAATCTGGCTACGGTACAACACTCTGGGCCGGAATTGGCCTGTTATCTGCCTTTGTTGCCAGCCTTATTTATATGAATCTTGACCTTTTCAGCGATGATAAGACTATGCAGATCCTGCTCATAGTACCCATACTGGCCATGAGTCTGCATCAAATTTCCATGCGAGATTGCCAGGAATGAAGGAAAAAGGCGTTCTGCAAGGCAGCTTTCTGATGGTAGGCGCTCGCATCCTTTCTGCCGGCGGTAGTTTTGTTTTGTTCTGGATAATCTCCCAGCACAACGTGGCTCAGCTAGGTGCCTTTCGCACCATTTTTATTTTTTTTCTGGTCTGTGATTTCATACCTCTTCTGGGAATGCATCAATATATCATCAGAGAAATATCTCTGCGCCCCCAGCAGGGCCGGGAGATATTTTCCAGTGCTGTTCTGTTTACCGGACTGACGGGCCTGTGCGTAATCTCAGCTTTAGTTGCCACGGCCCTTTGGGGAAATTACAGCCAAGAGGTCTCCTCTGGTCTTTTCATCATCTCCTTATCAATTCCAGCAACCGGAATCGTTCTGTGCTGTCAATCTGTACTCGTTGCAACCGGAGATGGCGCTTCTTTTGGCCTCTATCAAGGTGGAGAAGTTATTATTCGAACGCTTATTGGCCTCATAATATTTTTAGTTGCCCCGGACATTCTGCTCATATTCTATTGCTTTGCCTTGATCCGCTGGTTCTCCCTGGTTCCTTATCTAAAAAAAATTCGACCTTTACTTTCCCATGGAAGATGGGGATATAATCAGTCCTGTACCAAAGAGTTTTTACATCAAGTCCCCGCATTTGCCGGAATCCTTTTATTTTTTCTCTGCCTGCGGTTTGCCCCGCAACTGATGGTTCCCTTGATGAGCGGAGACGTGGGTGCCGGTTATTTCGCCATTATCTACCAGTTTCTTGATCTGCTCCTTTTAATTCCCACTGCCTTGACTATCAATCTCATGCCCAGGTTAGCATACAGAGCTCATCAGTCTCTTGAGGATTTAACAACAACATTGATGCAGACAATGAAACTCATGACAGCCATCCTTCTCCCAACGGTTTTCTTTGTCTCTATCAAAGCAAAACCTATAGTAGAACTCATCTTTGGACCAAAATATGAACCAGCCGAAGTGCTCTTATCAATTACCATCGGTGCAGCCTTGATCATGACTTGGGATCTGATTTTCTCAACCGCCATGATAGCAGCCAAAAAACAAAAAATAGACCTTCTTGTTTTGGCTATATCAAGCGGAACCATGGTGTTACTGCTCTACCCTCTGATTCTTTATTATGATATAAAAGGAGCCGCCATTGCCTTGATGGCCGGATCGACAGTCCTCATTCTGACTCGCTTTTTTTTGTTTTCCATTACCATTTCTCGTTTCAATCCCATCCGGGCCACCTGGCGTTATTTTCTGGCAGCTAGTGGAATGGCAATGGTACTTTTTTTTACAAACCAGAATCTTTTTCTCTCCATAATGATGGCCATTGGATTCTATGGCAGCATCCTGTTCCTTCTTGGTGGCCTGAAACAAGCTGAAATTGACGATTTTTTTATCATTTTCAAGAAAGAAGAAGCGAGCAAGGTCGCAATATGAACTGGAGACGAACCTGGTATCTGATTAAAAGTGATATCTGGCGACGGGCCATCAATAACGGCTATCCACGTAAGACCCGTTCCTTCGCACAGGCTGCCCTTTCCCCCTCAGCTCTCGCCGGAACCCTGTTCAGGTTGCAACATTATTTTGCCAGTAACAATCTCTCTATCTTTGCCAAGATCATCGCGGTGGCCAATATTATCCTTTTTTCGGTGGAAATCGGCTCAAAATGTGCCATTGATGAAGGTTTTTGCATCGGACACGCCAATGGTATCGTTATTCATGACCGGACCCGCATTGGAAAAAATTGCACTATCATGCATCAAGTCGGCTTAGGACTAAAAAAACTTGATGCTCCAGGAGAAAATGACTTTACGGTACTGGAGGATGATGTTCTGGTGGGTGCCGGCGCCATCGTCTTAGGCCCTTTAACCATTGGCCAGGGTAGTATTATTGGAATGAACAGCCTGGTGATGCACTCTGCTCCGGCCAATTCTCTCATTGCCGGCTGTCTGGCTAAAATTATTCGTACCATCACAGAAGAAGAAAGGGCCCCGGCTGAGAAGATGCAGAGGACTTGGGAAAAACGCCCCAGCTGTTCCCTGAAAGAAACCCTTCTATTTATTCGTGAAGACCTGATAAATCGGGCTCGTACTGACGGCAAACCTTTTACCCGCTCTGCCTATCTGCGTCTTTTCCTTAATCCTCCAGCCCTGGCCGTGGTTCTTTTTCGATTTTGCCACTGGCTGGATGGCCATGGCCTGACTTTTTTGGTCAAGTTATTCAATGGTATTAATGTTATTTTCTTTAAGACGGAAATCGGTGCCAAGGCATGCATTGATGGTGGATTTGTCGTCTTGCACTGCAACGGAGTGATCATTAACAATCAAACAAAAATTGGGAAAAATGTTGTTTTTGCTCATCATAACACGGTCTCCATCGGTCCACGTAAAGATATGGATCCGGGAAACGATTTTGTCACCATCGGAGATGAAACATTCATTGGTGCCGGGGCCAGAATTATCGG
The DNA here is from genome assembly GCA_020720805.1 of Leptospira biflexa. Taxonomy (GTDB): domain Bacteria; phylum Spirochaetota; class DYNZ01; order DYNZ01; family DYNZ01; genus DYNZ01. The sequence goes on from DYNZ01000074.1 coordinate 5,999, forward strand.
CAATCTGACCATAGGCAGTAACTGCATTGTTGCCATGAACGAAGTGGTACGACACTCTGCACCGGATAATACCATTCTTGTGAAAGGGAAAAATATTCCCCGCCCCTTGGAGCAAGACAACAAAACAGAGGTGAAAGATGATGCTCCCGAGAGGATAAACCCTATTTCCTGGCGGGAAACAAAGGGATTAATAAAGGCCGACATCCAGCGCCGTGCGCTTTGTGAAGGCAAAAAACCAGGCTTTTATTATTATAGTAAAATCATCCTCAACCCACCTGTACTCGCGGTTCTGCTTTATCGATTAAGCCATTATTTCCGCCGACGCGAGTGGAATTTTACCGCAAAAATCCTTTACATCATGAACAATCTTCTGTTCAGCGTGGAAATCCAATCCTTAGCCCAGATCGGCCCCGGATTGATACTGAATCATGCCAATGGCATTCTCGTTCATGATCGATCCATTATAGGAAAAAACTGCACTCTTGTATTTCAAAACACCCTTACTGTCGGACCTCATGCAGAAGAAACCAGGTGCCACGATTACATTGTTGTTGATGATGATGTCATTATTGGTGCAGGAGCGAAAATCATAGGGCCTGTTCATATAGGGAACCGGGTAATCATTTCTGCCAAGTCTGTTGTGACCAAAGATGCCCCGGAAGATGCACTTCTTTTTGGTATCCCAGCCCGCGTAGTCAACAGGAGGCGTTTCTGATAGATGAAACCCGAAGTCTCCATTATTATCGTCAACTATAAAACGCCGGAACTCATCGTTGACTGCGTACAAAGCCTTGAAAAATATGTCCGTTCCACCTCATATGAGATTATCGTGGTTGATAATGAATCTTCTGCCGGTTCCGTTGCACTGTTGCAAAAGGCATGCCCACGGATCCAGATCATTGCCAATCCAACGAACTCTGGTTTCGGTGAAGGCAATAATATTGGTGTGCGTCATGCGCAAGGTGACTTTCTTTTTCTGACGAATAGCGACACCGTTCTGCGGGAAGATAGCATTACCCCGCTGGTCAGTTTTCTCAAAAAAAAACCTGACGCTGCCATGGTGGGCCCAGCTGTTTTCCTTACGGATGGATCTCGCCAATCACGAATTTGTGGTAACATCCCGACATTAAGACGTTTAGTCAATGATGCCCTGCTGCTCAGTGTACTGCTACCGGCAAGATGGGAATTTGCTCAAGGGCTTCACCGTGAATATATCAAGGGAGATGCGGCCGAAGTGGACTGGATATCGGGAGTATGCATGCTTATACGCCGAGCAGCCTACGAAAAAGTCAATGGCTTTAATCCAGACTTCTTTCTTTACTCCGAGGATATTGACCTCTGCCTGAGAATAGCCCGTCACTGTGGCTCCATATACCACCTGAGCAAATATGGAATCATCCATTCTCATGGAGCCAGTTCAAAATCAGAAGAGGAGAGATTGCGCAACAGTGTCATGCAACAGGGAAATTTTTTGCTCCTTCTGCCCTCTGTACTGGCACCGTCCCAGTTCAAAAAGGCCAAGGTAATTATGAAAGCAGGTCTGTGGATTCGTCTGTTTATTGGTTACCTTCTGATAACTCTGAGACACCCACAAGGATCCTTTCTTGTACGCTCCTGCCGCGCCCGTCTGGATACACTAAACAAGGATTAAAATGAATATCGGTGTGGATGCGCACATACTTGGTAAAGGGAAGGGCGGCGCAGAGCGCTATGTGGCGGAGCTTTGTCATCGACTCCCTCGTTTGGCTCCGGAAGATTCTTTTTATTTTTTTATCAACAAAGCATATAAGCCATTGGATCAACCCGCAAACGTATGCTGGATACGCCTGACGATTTCAGATCCTTTAATACAACGCAGTTTAATTTTGCCATTGCTGATTTCCAAATTTAAGCTTGATCTGATACATACCCAGCGTATTGCTCCTCTGTGGTCGCGTTGTCCTGTGATTGTTTCTATTCACGACATCCTGCCACTTACAGAACCTAATGATTATGTCGGTCTGCGCCATATGCTGATCAGAGCCCTCACAGGGTGGACCTCTAAACGGGCCAGGTCTCTCTTGACTGTAAGCAATACAGTCAAACAAGAAATGGAGGAAAATCTTCCATCAGCCAAAGGCAAGATAAAAGCTGTTTATAACGGCGTCGATCACGCATTTTTTTCACAGGGAAAGGTAGAAAATCGACCTATCGAGGATGAATATCTCTTGTACACAGGGGCAATTGAACCAAGAAAAAATCTTGAAATCCTTATAGAAGCCTATTCGGAAGTATGCAGCCAAATTACAAGGAAACTGACTCTCATCCTGGCCGGTATGACCCGTGATCAAGCCTATGCGGCCAAACTATCCAGCTTGGCGGAAAAATGTCACCAAAATGGCCGCATCATTTTTACAGGTTTTTTAACAGAAGAACAGTATCTGCAATATCTGCAATCAGCTTCTATCTTTCTGGCTCCTTCCAGGGGCGAGGGTTTTGACCTCCCCCCTCTGGAAGCCATGGCCTGCCAAGTCCCGGTAATCTGTTCTGATATCCCGGTACACAGAGAGCTCTTTAACTCTGCGGCCCTGTTTTTTCTAACAGATTCCGCACCAGATTTAGCCAAAAAAATTTTAACTTTATATAAAGATAAAGAACTGCACGCAAAACTGCAGAGGCAGGGGACATCCTGTGCCGCACGTTTTTCCTGGGAGCAAACTGCATGTCAAGTCAGCCGAATATACAGAGAAAACGGAGCCGCCAGCCCAGCTTTGTAGAAAAAGCAGGACGGCTTTTTCTTGATTCTGGGACTCAGGCCATTTTTCTGCACCGAGCAGCCCATTTTTTGTATCGGCTCAACGTGCCGCTGATTCCAACCATAATTCGCCGAGGCAATTTTTTTCTCACCGGCGCTGACATTTATCCTTCCTGTAAACTTGGCAAGGATGTTCGCTTTATCCACTCGGCAGGTATTATCATTGCTGACAAAAGTATGATTGGTGATAATTGCGAAATTTTCGGCCAGGTAGTGCTTGGAGGGCGTGGTGGCAATCACGAGGAAGACGGCGCGCCGATCATTGGTGCCAACACGGTTCTCTGTATTGGCGCCAAGGTTCTTGGCCCGGTAACAATTGGCCAGAATGTTACTGTTGCAGCCTGCGCCGTTGTTCTTTCATCAATCCCGGATAACTGTCTGGCTGCGGGTGTGCCAGCCACGATAAAAACCGTTTACAAGCAGGAGAAACACTCTTGAAGGGAAAAACTTTGAATAAAAAAATAATTTTTTGCTGGCTTATCTTTTTGCCCATAGCAATGATACACTGTTATGACTCCTTGGCCACACGGGAGGCACCAGTCATCACTCTCATCAAACCAGTGACGGTTGAAGGAATAACCATATCTGTACATCCTGACCAAGTTATACGCACCATTCCACGGGAAATTTTCGGTACCAATATTGAATGGTTTAACAACGGTAATGATTTCTGGCAGCCTCAAAATCAAAGGATAAGCTCTCAGTTAACCGAACTGTTGGCCAATCAAGGGGTAAGCCTTATCCGTTTTCCAGGAGGAACATTGTCTGATTTTTATGACTGGCATGATGGCATCGGCCCCCAATCCAGCAGGCCCGTGCGTCCCCACCACACCGATCCAGGAACTTCAGCAAATACTTTTGGCTCACCCGAGTTGCTGCAGCTATGCCGCACAACTTCTTCCAAGCCTCTCATTACGGTCAATGCCGGCACCGGTAGTCCGGAACTGGCTGCTGACTGGGTTGCCTATATGAACAGCACCAATAATATTCAGCGCCAACAAGACGGACAAACACTCCCTCTTCCTGTCCAATATTGGGAAATTGGCAACGAACTCTACCTGGATGGCTCAGAAGCGGAAAAAAGTATAACCATTGGGCCTGAAGAATATGCTGAAAGATACCTGAAATACGCATCAAGCATGAAGGCTGTTGATCCTGCCATCAAACTTATTGCCTTGGGGAGGGCCAGTTCCTATAACATTCCCTATGGACCCTATAGCAAATGGAACGCTACTGTACTGGAACGGGCAGGAAAAGAAATTGACTTTATAGCCCTGCATAATGCATATTTCCCCATGCTGTTGGATGATGATAAAAACAGAACTGCCGAAGAGGTCTACACAGCAATGTGGAGCGCTCCCCTTGCTGTGGATGAAGACCTGAATCAGCTTGAGACACTTATACAGAAATATGAAGATAAAAAAGAAATTAACATCGCCATTACAGAATGGGGTGCATTTTTCTCCATGAGTAATCCCGTTTTCATAGATCAGGTCAAAACCCTTGGTTCGGCAGTATATATCGCCAGAATGATGCAGGTCTTCCTCTCTCATCCAAAAGTGATGATCGCCAACTATTTTAAGTTTACTGATCCCACTTTTATGGGCTGGGTGAATTATGCCGCTGAACCAAAAGTTCCTTTTTATGCTTTTCAAATGTACGCTAAGCATTTTGGAACCCAGTTGATTAAATCTGAAATTAACTCTCCACTCTTTACCAGCACAAAGATTGGGCTGCTCAATGCAAGAACAAATATCCCCGAACTTAATGTCATCGCGGCCACAAATGACAGCAAAACTAAACTTTATATCAACATCGTAAGTTGCAGCTGGGACAAGACTCAACAAATCTCCTTAGACCTTCACGCCTTCAACGCTGCCGAGGCAGCAACCAAAAGGTCCATCAGCGGCCCGAGTCCGTTAGCCAATAATGGACCGGATCTTCCATCCTGGTGGCCGTTTCCTTATCAGGAACCGGCCGACAAACAGATTCCTCCAATTACTATCCAGACAACACCTTGGAATATAAACGAAAAATTAGTCATTCCGCCACATTCCATTATCACCATTGAACTTGACAAAAAGATATAATAATCTATTCTTGTTTCATAAATTTAGCCAATAGAGAGGATAAAGAGAAAATGAAAAATGTAACACGGATATACTGCTATACCTGCTTGTTTTTCCTTTTATTATCATCTGGATGTGCCAACAGAGAAACACTGACAACTCTCCAGTCAGGTCAAACCACACCCACAAGTATTTCAAATTCTAACAAGAATCTCCTTCCCACAGCAGTAGTGGACTTCACTTTGAGCCCTGGAGATGTCCTTAGACTTGAGGCGACACCCAGAAAAGGAGATCAGACGCAATTTCTCATCGAGCGAGGTGACTCTCTTCGCATCTCTTTTTTCTATGACGGGGGAGAATACAGATTGATGGCCGGTGACCAGATTTCCATTTCCCTGCAAAATGACTCATCGCTGAACACAGAAAACATTATCAGGATGGATGGATATATCAGCACCCCACGTATTGGCGAGACAAAAGCGGCCGGCTTAACAGCCGTGGAGCTTGGAAAAGTTCTTACAGAGAAATTTAAAGACAAAATTAAAGAGGCTGCAGTAACAGTATCTGTCATGCAATCCAACATGGCCCCGTTCACGTTAATGACCGGCGAATTTTTTGTTTTGCCTGACGGAACCATCTCCATACCCATCCTTGGAGTTTTCGAGGCCCATGGATTGTCACTGGAGGCACTTAGCACCATTATTTCTGCCGCTACTCAGAAAAAATTCAATAACCACTTTAAAGTCTCTGTCTCTGCACAAAGCTTGGCTATAGAACAATTACAAGCGTTTGATAAAGTCATTACCGTAACACCGGCAGGAGATTTTATTATCCCCCAGATAGGCAATATCTCTGTAAAAGGCCAAACCCTTCCACAAGTACGTGAAGAGATCCAGCAAAAGCTCCAGTCTTTTTATCATAACCCCATTGACATATCACTTGGACTGGTCTCAGCCGTCAATAATTCTATCTATGTCAGCGGTGAAGTCCGATTTCCCGGTATCTATCCCCTTATGGCCAACATGACCATGTTCAAGGCCTTGTCTCTTTCCGGCAGCATAACCACCGAAGGTAACCTGGATGAAGTTGTACTTGTTCATTACACCTCTCCAGAAAGTGTCACCATTTATAAAACCTCCATGACTGCTCTTGTAGATAACGCCAGCCAATTACATGACTTACCTCTCTCCCCGCAGGATGTTGTTTTTGTTCCCAGAACCGGTATCGCTGAGGCCAATCGTTTCATCAATCAATATATTACCAGGATGCTGCCTTTCCAAACCAGTGTAGTTTACAACTTTAATGATGTTGTTCAGTAATATGTGCCAATCCTTTTTATCCAAATGTTTCACGCTGGCACTGCTCCTGCTGGTATGGCCAGGATCAGCAGGAGCAGGTAAAGAAAACGTAGATTACACTGGGCGCTGGTATATTACTCTCACCGGCCAGCGCTATGTCATGGATCTTACCCAAAGGGGATTTGAGATCCAAGGCTATATGATCCCGTTAGACAGAAATAAACAACAGATCAATATCATTGCCGGTAGAGCGAACGGGAAATTAATTGAATTGCGGTCTAACAATAAAGACCTTTCCATCACCTACCACTTTAATGGTGCATTAATTGGTTCAGGGAAAGAACAGGCATTGATAGGCTCTTTCGTCAAAAACAATCATCACTATAACCAATGGCATGCTTTGCGCTATGAACGTCGAAGCTATTACGGTTCACCTGACATGATCTATTCAATATTTCATAATTTCGACACACCACCTAATCCTTTTTAGGATTGCTCGTCTTCCTTTTTCTGCACAAGACAAAACATGTCCATACCAGATAAATCTGGACTTCTGGGTAGGGCAGGAGGACCTGTCAAGCGAAATTTGAGCGATCGAAAAAAACGTTTAAAATGATGCAAGTGAGGGAATTTGTCTAGCAAGTTCTGAAAATATACTCGCCTGGCTTCCGTAATCATCTGCACAACTCCTTTATCTGCCTGTTGCCCGGCAGCTGTAAAAGAGTATATTTCAGTCAGAATACATCCACGCTGTTGCAAGGTTGCAAGCAAAACATCAGGCCGGAAGTAATGCAAATGCTCCCAATATGTCTGCACACCACTCCACGCTGCTCCTAACTGGTCAAAACAACTGAAATTAGGAACCGTCACCGCCAGAAAACCGCCGGGCACCAAGGCATCTACAAGACGATCAAGGGTTTTTCCCGGTTCAGGAAGATGCTCAAGGACATCAAACAACATAATGACATCATAAGATTGATTTGCCAGGAAAAAGAACTCAAAAGGTACACAACTAACATCAAGATGATAATGATCACGGGCGATAGCTACCGCCTCTGCTGAGATTTCAATACCTCTCACCAAGGCACCTTTTCTTCGAAGCAGCTCAAGGGTTGCACCCGCCGCACAACCAATTTCCAGCACTTTCTTCCCTTGCCACTGAGCAATAAAGGGTTCCAATCGCTGAAGACGAGGGCAATAATTTAAATCAATAACAGCTTCCGCATAATCAAAATAATAACTGTACGTAGAATTTGTGAAACTCCCTGTAAAATAATGCTCTGCATAATACTGATGCAGAGCTGATTCATCCGGGCGAACTCCAAGATAAACAAATCGACACGCAGTACACTCCTCCAGAGGTAAACCATCTTGGCGGATAAAAAGATGCGTTGAACTCCTTTCATGACATAATGGGCAACGCTCCTCACGAATAAGATGATCGGCATGCCAATGGTGTGCGACTTGCATCAAGCGAACTCCTCCTGAATCCGTGGCCTAAAATATGCATATTGCTTTACGCAAGCAAAAGCAGAATGTCGCCATCCATCTACCAGCCAGTAAAGATATTTTTCCCGATTATTCCACTACTGTCATCGGCAACCTGAATGTGCTATAATTTCGGCCTTGTGAAAATGCTGGTTTTTCTTCGCCCTATTTCTTCTTTCAACCTGTTCAATAAAAAAATCTTCTTCTTGTTTTCTTGCTATCTCGCTGATAGCAGCAGGAAATTGACATGGTTGTGACAGATCATGGCGTTT
>DYNZ01000213.1 GCA_020720805.1 Leptospira biflexa
GCGCTTTATGGTGGGAGATAACGCTGGGCGTGAGTTGCGCCGGGCACGGAGGAGAGAATGAAAAGAAAAAAGCGGTTACCCGGCGTCTGCTCGACGCCTTTGTTAAATGTTCCTCTATTGTTCTTAGGATGGCTTACGGGAGTGGAGGTTATTCCAAAAGATGTATCACGCATTGAGAAGATATTATTATTTATTGCCTTTTGCTTGCTTTGTTTCGGGCTTTGGCAGTTGTTGTCCACCTTGAGCAGCAACTACCTGAGCCATAATTTGCTGTTCTCCGAGTACAACGACAACCTATGAAGCCAACGAGGATTATCTCAGTCCGCATAAAGGACAACTACGGGACACGCGGCACGCAAAACGTCCGGATTATCCGCTGCGATAATGGGCAGGAATACATGACACGGGAATTGTCGGAGATCGTCGGCGTTCCGATGCGGACGATCTGCCAGAGATTGAATAAATTCGAGATTTACGAGGAGGCCATTTTTTATCCCCACGCGGAGATGAAGGCGTGGAAGTCTGCCAAGGCCAAAGCACGCCGTGAGGCAAGAAGGGCGGATGAGCTGGCGAACCGTGACCCGAATGTGCGGGTCAATAGAGGGAGCCTCGAATGGCAGCAGTTGTCCGATAAGCCACGCGACGCCAACTTAAAATTGATTCGCAAGCCGACAAAATATGACCGGGCCTGCCGTCGCTGATTGGATCTACAATCAAGGAGAAAACTATGAGAATAATTTGGGAAGCCGAGGACATAAAGCCAGGACTGCGTCACAGTAAAAAACACACTAAAGAGATATGGATCATAGGCTACCGTGCGGATGCCGACGATTACGAGGCCCGTTATGTTTCCGTGTCAGAAAGTGACGGGATGGTCACAAAACCCTATACTAAGGAAGAGTTGGCAGTAATCCTTAGCGAGGGGGGGTATGTGCCAATTAGTTTTTTATAGACGGAGAAAGTCATGACAAAAAAACCAATACCACAAGCGTTATATGGCTGCCATTTTTGCAGTGAAGAATATTCCCATACTGCGGATGAATTGTTCTGGTCGGGAAAATTTAAGGCATGGGTATGCGATAGTTGCTGGGATGACCAAGATGAACATTGGGATCATGACAATGGGATGTGTTGTAAATACGGGATCAGCCTGGAAGAAGAGCTGAAAAATAGAAAATATATTGGAATCTCTAAAAACGTAAATGAGATCCCAATGGACATACCAATATTGGTATTGCTGGTTGATGGGAGTATTCACACAGCCATAAAGAGGAAAAACACCGTAGCCTATAGTGACCGAACTGAGATTTTTCTTTACTTCGATATTGTGGGTGCTATTGATATTGAACTACAAGAGCCTTGCTCTGTAAGCTGTGAAGATGTAGTTGGCTTTACAACCATTCCAAAAATAAAAGTGATAAAATAACCAAAAACAATCGGAGGATTACTATGGAAATAACCAGAGAAGTAAAAATCACATTGATAATGACACCGGACGAAGCTCTTTTTTTAAAAAGCCTCGTACAAAATCCTAATTGTCATCCAGCTAAAGAATCAGAAGCTAATCGGAAAATGCAGAAAATGTTTTGGGATATCCTTTCTGAAAAAATTTAATAATAATCTCTAAACGCCATTCCCGTCCTGACCGGATGCGAGGATGGTAATCCCCCCACTAATCGGGTAGTGCTTTGCGTTAGCGGCACTCCTCCCCGATCTTCCCGCCGTGCTCACCAGGGCGCACGAGCGGGTCGTATTAATCCGGTTGCCTGGTTTTATAGTTGGCGTCACACTACAACCAAATCAAAAGCTCCACCCGCACCGGCGACGCCGTGGCTCCTTTGACCAGCTTAAATCTACATGGCCCATGAACGGGTGTCATCATATGTGTCGGCGTAAGCTGGACTGCTTCGTCTTTTATATATAGTTGTTCCGTCCCCGTTGCATTCTGAATATGCACATCAATCGTCTCCCCAGCGCCAAGCCCAGTCTGCGCTACAGAGAAGGTTTGCCCCATTGCCACAAAAATCCAATCAGCGCTGGTCGCCGCCGCCGTTGTGTTAAACTCTTCTAATACGGGCATAATCTAATTTCTCCTGAATAGTTATTAAATGGGCCGTAAAACCGCATCCCCTTGTGGGTGCGGATGTAAGGCCCACGATTAACGTAAAATAATTCTTGACCTCTTAAACAAACGGCATTATATTTTAAACATGATTAAAGCATTCAAATACGGGCTCTGCCCAAACACCATCCAGCAACAAGATTTTGCCAAACATTTTGGCTGCGCCCGCTGGGTATATAACTTTGGTCTTGAGCAAAAAAATAAAGCATATACAC
>DYNZ01000214.1 GCA_020720805.1 Leptospira biflexa
ACACTCAGGTCAAGGATCTGGCCGAACATTACGGCGGAAAATGGCAGACCACCCACCTCTGGAACTGGATTGTCAAGGCCTTGGTCAGATAAATGGGAGTTTTAACCTGTTTAAATCCTTTTACCTCCTCAATTTAACTTTCATACGAGAAAAAATGAATAGAACTGAGCGAATTGACTATTATATTAATGCAATTTCCCAAGAACTTTTTGGTTATATTTCTGAAGAATCAAGAAAATATAAAGACGGTTGGGTACCAACAGTATCAATAAAAAATGATTTAAATCTTAAGGTTCCAGAATATCCAAAGAATAGCAAAGAGTCTCCAAAAGGGTGGCTGTTTGGGATAGCTGCAAGAAGATTGGAAGATATGGGTATGATCGAATACGACAATTCAGGTCCGCGTTCATACTGCCGAATAAAATAGCTAAAGACAGATGTCTCTAAGGAGCCAGGGGCTGACTTATGGGTATATGTTGCGAAACATTAAGGACAAATTCTAATAGAAATTAAGGAGAAAGCATGAGCCGGATTCCTTTGGTTATAACCGTAACTATCTTGTTTTTATTTGGGTGCAGTAATTCGGAAACAGCGAAGGAATTGGAACTGGAGATTGAAAAAGTAAATCAGAGTATTACAGAGACGACAAGCGAAATATCTAAATATGGAGAAGGATCAGCTCTCTATGGACTTGTTAATCTACGATTATCAATATACAAGCAAATGCGTTCGATGCTTGAACAGAAGAAAACCGCAACGCGGTACTTTCCGCGTTTTTCATATTCTGTGGATGGTAAAGTTTATTCCCCACCCGAAGATTTAGCTTCCAAACTTTCTACCTTAGAAACAGAGCTTGTATCAGCTAAAAAAGAAGCTGAAAAGGCTCAAGATAAAGCAACAGATAGTGGAGGTTTAATCGGTGCGTTAGCAAATATGGATGCAGAAACCAAGAAATTGGCTGTGACGCAGTTAAGTTATCAATTGATAGCACTTCGTAACGGGTTCCCACCTTATATTGAACTTGCATCAGATCAAGGTACTAAATTACAAGCGACTCCACCCGCTACTGACTCAGCAGGTAAAACCGAATCAAAAACAACAGAAACTCAAACTAATGAAAAAATAGAAGATTGCCAAATTCCTGGAACAATGGATTTTCGAAAAACAACATGGGGAATGTCAAAATCTCAAGTCAAAGCCACAGAAGTTGGGCCCCCCGATGAACGAGATGATGTGTTGAGTTATTCCATTGAAATTGCAGGAATGAGATGTTTTCTGGTCTATATTTTCGTGGAGGATAAATTAGTAAGAGCAAAATATAGGTTTGCAGCAGAACATTCAAATAAAAATGACTACATTGAAGATTACCTTGACTTGAAAAAAACTTTAGAAAAAAAATACGGAGAACTAAAAGAAGATGATGTGTTGTGGAAAGATAATCTATACAGGAAAGACTCTTCTGAGAGAGGCTTTGCGGTTAGCCTGGGGCATCTTAGCTATTATTCGGAATGGGATACTGAAAATACAGCTATCTTGTTATTTTTAACAGGAGAAAATTATACAATTAAGTTAGGTATAGAATACAGTAGCAAGGTATTAAAAAATCTTGAAGACAAAACCCGTGAAAAAGAGCAAGCCAGTGAATTATAGATAAATAAAAAAAATTCAGACCTACACAATCTCTGATTCCCATGCGGCGTATGGGGGCCAGATGTATGTCAGTGGCTGTGAGTAGCTGATCGTTAGATTGAATGAGGAACTACGAATAAAAAAATTATAATATTCGAACTTCCTCATTCGTAATTATTAATTCGTAATTCGTAATTGAATACATCATGGCGGAAGGATCGGTATTAGTGATTGGCGGCGGCATCGCCGGGGTGCAGGCGGCCCTTGACCTGGCAAACAGCGGGTTTCTCGTGCATCTGGTGGAGCGGACGAGCTCCATCGGCGGCAAGATGTCCCAACTGGACAAGACCTTTCCCACCAATGACTGTTCCGCCTGCATCCTCTCTCCCAAGCTGGTGGAGTGCGGTCGGCACATGAATATCAATCTCCTGACCCTGTCCGATCTGGTCTCCCTTGATGGAGAACCGGGCCGGTTCAAGGCAGTGGTTCGCCAGCGTCCGCGCTATGTCGATCCGGCTAAGTGCATTGCCTGCGGCATGTGCGCCGAAAAGTGTCCCAAAAAAGTCAGCAACGATTTTAATGAAGGCATCGGCGTACGCAAGGCCGCCTATCTCAGTTATCCCCAAGCCGTTCCCTTAAAGTACGCCATCGATCCCGAGCACTGCATCTGGATCAACAAGCCCGGCCGTTGCGGCCTGTGCGCCA
>DYNZ01000215.1 GCA_020720805.1 Leptospira biflexa
TTTCGTGGGCGCGGATAATTGCCATGTGCCTGATGTTATGCCTCCCGCTTTTTGTGGCATACCCAAACTGGATTCCCGACGCGCTTCTTAGCATGGGGCAAAATCCGCCGTGGTCTTATCCATCCTTATATATTCTTTTTGAAAGATTCTTAGGCGCATGGGGACATATCCTCTGGGGATTTACAACGTTGATCGTGATTGCCGCCAATCTTTGGCTGTGGAAAAAACTCCCGATGAAGAACGCAGTCTACTGGAGTCTTGCCCTCGCGCCGCTTGTCACCCCCTATGTGGGCAGTTGGGACTTTGTGGTTTTGTTCCCGCTTTTGATTTCTACCTACGTAACTGTGGACTGGAAGCGCAAAATATTTTTCTGGATTGCATATTGTATTGCGTGGTTTGGGATGGCGCGTGTGCAAATGCTTCAGGAAAGCCACAACCATTTTTTCTGGTGGGTGCCTTTGTGGTTTATCGGGATGGCGATGCTGGTTACAGATTGGAAAATAAAACACGAAGAAACTCCCTGATTTTGAGCTGTTTACTTTTTCGCGAAAAGAACAACCTTCTCTGAACGATACGCAACTGAATATCCCTGTGCGCTTTCCAGCGCTGTGATTAATCCGCGCATTGTTCGGGCAGAAGAATCCGATAGCCCGCAGTTTTTTGTATTAGGCGCAATGGATATATAAACATAATCGAAGGGTTTTCCAAACATATTTGATTCGCGCGCAAAGCACTCCATCCCTTCATCAATACAACTTTGCAGGTTGTGAATTTGACTCATGTTTCTCCCAAAATCATTACCCAATAGCCATTCGCTCCCCTGCACGGTGGTCAGGCTCTCCCTTTTGCTCAAAGACGGAAACCACTCGTTGATCGGGTCGCAGAAGGCATTTTGGTCGCCTGAGATCACCAGGAACTTGCTGTCTTCAATTGTGTTTTTTTCGATCCATTGCATTGCGTTTCTTTCAGATTCAGAAAGATGTCTCCCTGAAAGGTTGAAACTATAATACATGGAGTTGCTGAATAAATAAACAATAAGAACAATAAGAAATACGGTCAACCTTTTATTATTGGTTTGTATATTTGATATTCCAGGCAAAACGATCTCTGCAAAAAAGAATCCCGCCGCCATGGCAAGCGGAATATTTCCCATCACATGCGCGCTGCGTGGTTGTGCTAAAAATATGACAAGTAACATGAGGGGAATAAAATAATCCTTCTTCGTAATCAGCGCGGCGATGCCTAATATTCCCAATGCGCCTAAAAGTCCCAGATATGGTTCTTCAGTCAGGATGCTGATATTTAAGACTTTGAATACAGCATCCAGTGAATGTACTCCTGTTTGAGCTATGGATACAAAAGGCTTCACCCCATGCCTGTAAACGATCATCCCATACCATGGCATGGCAATGATCAAAACACCAACCGCAATTATTATTCCATGCAGGACGCCTTTTTGTGAGCGGGATTTCATCACCCAAATGTACAGCGCAATTGCAATCGTGTATATCGGCGCTTCTGTGTGACTCAAGACAGTTAGCCCTCCAAAAATGACCGCCCCCCAAATACTCTGTTTATTATTTTGTGCAAAAACACGATGGACATAACCAAGCGTAAGCAGCATGAACAACATTCCAAGGCTGCGTGTTAATCCGCCGCCCATGGACAACCACGAGGTTAGGTGCGGAGTCATCACATAAACCAGTGTGGCAATTGCACTCTGAAATTTATACTTCAAAACTTCTTTTGCAAAAAAATAAAAAGCGGGAACACAAAGCGCGTTGAAGATCCCCGGCAGCCAGCGAATGACAGCCAGCGGCGAAATATTGAACAGATCGCTTATTCCTGCGCCAACATAAAACCCCAGCGGCGGATAAGCAAATGGGATGGATGTATGGTTATATGTCGTGAACAACGGCGCGATGTAATGATTTGCCTGCAAGTCCAAAATCATCGTGTAGAACATCCCGCCGTCGTTGATGGGGAATCCCGCCATCCACACAGGCATCAGCCTGAACCACGCGCCGAAAATAAATGCGGCGAGTAGAATTAATACCCCAACTTCATCCTGGCTAAGTTTTGATTTATTAAGCATGGGATTTCAGATGACTATTTTACTCTCTACTAAACATTTCAAAAACTGATGTCGTTGCGAAGGTTTTTTTGAAGCAATCTCACTTTCAATGAAGTGGAGATTGTTTTAGCAATGACCGCCTTGCAATGACATTTATACGGAAAGGAACTATTTCGTGTACTTCTTTTGCCACTCAAACAATCTATTCAACGCTTCAATAGGGGATAG
>DYNZ01000216.1 GCA_020720805.1 Leptospira biflexa
GCCGACTTGCCTTTGGCCCCACCCTTGAGCATCTCTTTGGCGGTGTCATGCTCACCGGCCTCGGCAAAGGCTACCGCCATCATGGTTTTGTCAAACTGTGTTGTTTCCATCCTTCTACTCCCCCTTTTTTTAATGAAATGGATAAGGCGTTTTCACGCCATCGTGTGTTGTTCGGCATAGACCACCACCGGGCAGTGCAATGCGTGAAATTTATTCAGCATTGTTTCCCGGGCCGTCCGGCAACGGACATTACCGGTCTCTGTGGCATCAAAGACGACACAAAGAAGGTCGCGCCGGTTATTGGTGTATTTCAGGACTTCTGTCGCCAGGCACTCTTCGCCGGTAACAAGCTGATAGACAATGGACTTGCCCCCGAACGAGTCTTGAGCAATCTCAACCACCTTGCTTTCCTGGTCATGCTCAACCTCCAGTCCTTCTTCAGACAACCTGAGCAGATGAAATATCTCCAGGGTTCCCCCGATATACTTACAAAGGCGCATCGCATAATGCAGGGTTTTGGGATTCACCTCCATCCGGTCAGTCCCCAGAAGCACTCGTTTGTGGGCGTTCTTTTGGGGACTGAAAAACTGGCGGGCCATTTCAAATTCACCGACCTCGGCAAAACTTACCGCCGCCATCGAATCTTCGAATTGTTTGATCATTTTTTCCAGGATGTTCATGGGCCGCCTCATCATCTACAACCGGTTCAATGGGCTGCTGGAGTTGGATGCATTTCTCCCGTTGTGAGTCCTGATGGCAATGAATGATTTTCGCGATTCACCGTATCGTTGCCAACAAGCTCGTGATTCCATTCAAAATCAAGCGCGCCTGCTTCTGCAAAGGTTATTGCCATCATCATTCGATCAAAAAAAGATAGATTTCCGTTCATGGTAAGGCTCCTTAAAAATAGTGTTTTGAAGAACAACCCTTCTGTAATGGTGGTCATGACACCCTTATGAAAGCATCTTCCATGCCAATCATGCGCCTATTTTATTATCCTTTTATTTCAAATGGTTACCAGATGACCACCGAGCCCCCATTTGTTGCGGTATCGCAACGCAGAGAAATTTCATAAATTTTATTTCACAAAATATCAAACAGTTAAGCGATTGTTACAATAAAAACAAGAGCGTTGCCAATTGCAACCTCTGGACTTTGACAGAGTCTGGGAGTATGGTGTCTCCAAAGAAAAACAGGCCTCGTTGAAGTGGCCGCAACAAAAAGACTCCGGAATCCAGATCGAGGAATGGGTGATTATGGCTCAACTTGGCATCCACAAGAAAATCACATATGGCTTTTATCTTTTACTCCTTATTACGGCCATTTCCGCTGTATTGACCTTCTCTATCCTGAAACTGGTTGAACGGCAGGTTGCCTTTGGAGAGGTTATTGAAGATTTTTTTAATACGACCCTGGAAGTGCGCCGATTTGAGAAGAATTTTTTTCTCTATCATCAGGAAAAGGATTTCCAGGAAAACCAAAGTTACTGGCTCAAGATACGGGAAATTTTTGAAAATAATTCCGCAGCCCTGCGCATGGTCGTCTCCGCCACCGAAATCCAACGACTGGACTTCGTCATCACCGCTTACGATAAAAACATGCGACAGCTCCATGAATTTACACACCAATCAGGACATGATGGAGAAAACATCAATGTTCCAAATAACGAGCTGATACATCTGGAAGAGCAGGTCAGGGGAACCGGCAAGGAGCTCACCGAGTTTGGAGAAAAAACCCGCAATATCGTCAAACAAAAGATCAGGAATCTGCTGAAAACAACCCAGAACAATCTCCTGGTTTCCATGGTCTGTCTTTTTATAGCCGCCGTGGTCTTCGCCACTTTTTTAGGGAGAAAGGTCGTTAACTCCCTGAAAATGCTGGAGGGATACATCAAAATCATTTCTCATGGGGAATTCGTCGAGATTACAGATAGCGAAGAAGAGCAGGAGATTCGCTCCTTGCTCACCGCCTTCAACCGGATGACCAAAGAACTCAAGATTCGGCAGTATCAATTAGTCCAATCGGAAAAACTGGCCGCCCTCGGCACCCTGCTCTCCGGGGTGGCCCATGAACTGAACAACCCTTTGTCCAATATCTCTACTTCGGCCCAGATCCTGGGCGAGGAAATCGAAACCGATGACCTGGAGTTCAAGAAAAATCTCCTCGCCCAGATCGAAACCCAGTCGGACAAGGCGCGGGATATTGTCAAGACCCTCCTTGAATTTTCGCGGATAAAGGAATTCAAAAAGGAACCGCTGTTCCTCAAAAAACTGGTGGAGGAGACCATCCTGCT
>DYNZ01000217.1 GCA_020720805.1 Leptospira biflexa
GCCAGCAAAAAGCACGGCAAAACCAATAAGTTCATTGCGAGCCTGGGCACGCCGCTGGAGTTGTCGGATTGGGAGCAGGTTAATTGTGAGCATATGAGTATCCTAAACCGTTATATATAAATCAATTGCGAGTTTGGAATCTGTGTCTGCGGTAAGTGCATGACTTCAATTTCAATAAAAAGGGGCGGAGATAGAATTTTTTCTGCCCCTTTTGTGGTGTATTCAAGATCTCAAAGGGTAGTCGTGCGAATAGCCAAACCTGTTGCTATGGCCATTTCTGGGCCAATATACTTTAAGTAATCAGGATCAATTTGTTTGGAATCGGCTGCCATGCCGGCAAAAGGATTAAAAATCTCCACCGGCACATCTGTTTCTCGGGCGATAAAGTCTGCCAGACCGGTAACTTTAGAACCGCCGCCACTGATAATCAGCGTGTCAAGTGGGGGGTTGTTCTTGTTTGAGTGATAAAGATCAATGGCTTTCTTGATTTCCAGGACCCATTGGGCGCAGTTCGAGGTGACGATATCAGCAATTTGTTCCTGTTTTTCTGCGACGGGAATCTGGCCGAGTTTCAACGACTCCGCCTCTTCAGTCGGGATGTCAAAGGTGTTGGCGATCTGTTCCGTGAGTTGACGGCTCCCCATGGGAACATCTTTGGCGATCACGGACAAGCCATTGGCGATGATGTTGATATTCATCTTTGAAGCCCCGATGTCAATCAAGGCCACATTGTTGTGGTCTGAATGGCTGGACTCATAGCTGTTTTCCAGGGCAAACCCGTCAACATCAACAACAACCGGTTGCAGGCCGATGTTGCCCAGCATGGTCAGATACTCATCAACGATCTCTTTTTTAGCCGCAACGAGCATGATATCTGTTTGATCTGATCCTTCAGCATTCGTCTGCAAATCTATAAAATCAAGATAGACATCCTCTATATCAAAAGGAATATATTGCTCTGCCTCGGCCAATATATACTGCTCCAATTGCTGCTTCTCCATCGCAGCCAGACGGATCTTTTTGACAATAACCGAGTAACCGGAGATGGAGATGGCAATTTTTTTTCGTTTGATTTTCAGATTGGTGAGAAGAGTCGTGATAGCCTTGCCTACGGCCTCAGAATCATGGAGGGTGCCGTCATCAACTGCTCCCTCGGGCAGGATCATACTCCCCAGCTTCAGAACAGCGAAACCTCTGTCCGTTTTTTTCAACTCGCATGCCTTGATGGAATGTGAGCCAATATCCAACCCGATCACCAGTGTCTCTGTGGAGAAAAAAGGCAGTTTCATGATGGTCATTTACACAGGGCTTGTTTCATAGTTATTGAAGCGGCATTCATGATTTTTCTAATGATTACAATCATTGTTTTTTATTAAGGCCACAAAAAAAAAGCTTTGTCAAGAAAACTTATAAAAAAAATACAAAAAATTTTACAATAAAATAAGTGAGTAAGGTAAAAGTCGGGCGTTGAGAATGGAGAAGTCCACACCCTGTTGTTATTTTCCCCCTGCTGATATCCTATTTATAGTATAGATAGGTTTTTTTGATATTTTCAGCGCTGGGGCTGAAAATATCTTTCTTTTGGGAAGGATATTGAAAATAAAGATTTTTTGCAGTATTCAATGAATGCTTGCTGTTTAATATTTTTTTATGCATAAGGAGGCAATGCCTGTGATTGGCGCTCATCAAAATAAATCTGTTGTCAGGGAGTATGTGGAGGCCATTGTGGTGGCTGTGCTACTTGCTCTTTTTGTTCGTACCTTTATCGTTCAGGCCTTCAAGATCCCTTCTGGTTCGATGTTGCCAACCCTGCAGATTGGCGATCATCTGCTGGTCAATAAATTCAGTTACGGGGTGAGGGTGCCGGCGCTGGGGAAGACGATGATTTCACGACCTGGTCCAGCCAGCGGCGATGTGGTGGTGTTTCGCTTTCCGAAAAACCCTGACCTTGATTATATCAAGCGGGTGGTGGCTGTTGGAGGCGAGTCAATTGAGGTGAAAAATAAACAGGTTCTTGTCAATGGGAAGCAGGTGACAAGCCCCTACGCCCATTTTACCAGCAATGATATGATGAGCGCCAGCGGTGGGCCTCGCGACAATTTTGGGCCGGTCACGGTGCCGGTGGGGAAAATTTTTGTCATGGGAGATAACCGTGACAACAGTTATGACAGCCGGTTCTGGGGATTTGTGGATATTCGGGAAGTTCGTGGCAAAGCCCTGCTTATTTACTGGTCCTGGGATGTGGAGAAACCCCTTTTCTCTCTGGGGCGATTGACCTCCATTCGCTGG
>DYNZ01000075.1 GCA_020720805.1 Leptospira biflexa
CATGTACGCACTCAGCGACTCCACGGATGGAGAAGAGCTGACCCAAGGTCGATAAAGACGCGGTTATGGCG
The DNA here is from genome assembly GCA_020720805.1 of Leptospira biflexa. Classification (GTDB taxonomy): domain Bacteria; phylum Spirochaetota; class DYNZ01; order DYNZ01; family DYNZ01; genus DYNZ01. The sequence continues at coordinate 72 of DYNZ01000075.1, forward strand.
GCTCGTGCTGAGCTTTGTCGAAGCAGCCCAACCGGTCACTTGTGCTGAGTTTATCGAAGCATCGATGCTTATTGGTATAAAACCCGAGAACCAAAGTGTTTCGAGTATATATTTTGCTTATTTTTACGGGTAATCACCAGAGGTTCATGGTTCTCCCAGACAGGATCCATATAAACTTTTAAGTGGTTGCGAAGATCAGAATAGTTTACAGCTTCCATCAAAAGCCCCCATTGTACAATATCTTGTATAAGAATTACTCCAAAGATAGAATTTATAAAATAAAAAAGGCTGCCCGCGGGCAGCCTTTTTAGGTAGTTCAGACGTGAACCAAGGGATACGACAGAGTCGAAAATCTTAGTATTTTGTCTGGAACTGCAGAGAAACTTTTTGATATTTTGTTTCTGTAACAGTGGTAGTACCTGATTCGTTTGTTCCAGCCAGGAAAGCCAGAGTCAGTTTTTGGCTATGAGCAGTATTCTTCCACATTAAGTTTACAGCAATACCATAAGCAATGTCAGTCAACTTTTCGCCAGTTGCTGGTTCGATATTACCATACTCAAGGCGGAACGCAGGCATGATACCATGGCCGGCAACCGGCAGATTGTATCCAGCTTCAACCATCAGGAACATATTCTTTGTTTCTGTGCCATCAAGATCCTGCATTTGGTAGTTAAATCCATAGTTGAAAACGGCTCCATCCATGTAGAAAACGCCATCAGTAGCCAGAATCATCAGAGAGTTTGAATCGCCTGCACTGACCTTATCTGACTGGTATCCAAATGCGAAACCAGCGTTGAAGCCCATACCTTTTGCCCAGGCCTCAGTACCAGTCAAAACTTTTTTTCCAACAATTTGATACGCACCACGCAGGATAAACAAAGGCGACGTCTGGCCAAAAGCTGCATCTGCTGCAGTTTCTGATGAAGGCAGAGTATTGCTCAATCCTGTGTATGTTGTAATGCTATTGGCGATTGTCAAAGACAGGTCTAATTCTGGCATCAACATCAGCTCTGCGCGGAGTCCTGTACCGAAAGTAGTTTTCAGGAAACTTGCATTGGTAGCATCGACAACACCTTGCATATCATTGCCAGCGTACATTCTGCCACTGGAGCGCAGTGCTTCGTTGGAGACAGCCAGGTCAATTTGGCCATAAACCAGTTTCAGCATGTCCATTGGTTTCCACCAGCCATACGCATAGATCATGGTTGGAGCTTCTGAAGTGTCAGTGTTACTATTTACAGAACTAATAAAATCCCAGTAAGTAAAGGCGCCAAAGGTTTTATCTTCGCTGGTGTGCATAACACCTAGACGCAGCTTTTTCGCATACATTTGCGGTTCTTTCATATCTGCATCTTCATTGGGTTTTTGCGTTCCATAACGGAACTCAAATTCACCAATTGTTTTTGTTTGAGCAAAAAGGCCTGTGCTCAGCATAGCAATCGCTGCTACAAGCGCAAGCGTCAATTTGAAATGTTTCATAAAGTTTCTCCCCTTAAATTTTGAAATGTTAAAATTGGGTCCGTCTTTGCGGATTTTTCCACTGATTGCCGTTAGCCGAAATTAGCATGCCCGATGAAGCCGTCAAGCAAGAGTTTGGCTGTTAACACTTTCCATGTTGCCCCCCTGGGGCTCTCATGAACTTTTTTTTATCCGGATCTATCTGCGCGCTTCTTCCTTTGGCTGCCACTTTATATGCATAGGTTTATTCACATCGTTGTTGTCGTAGATGCAACACTATGCAAATGATTCTTTATGTTTGGATTGTACATAGATTACTAAAAGCTCATAAAAAAGTCAAGAGGAATTTTTATGGGTAGGAACAAAAACTGACGATTTTGTTCCTACCCTAGGGCGCACGTATTGAAAAAACTAGTTTTTGTGACCACCCTTATGGAATTGGCCAAAAGTTCGCGGACAACGCCCCCATTTTTTTTCGGAAATTTACCAAAGGCATTTTGGTTTTCGGATATCGCAAGGCCATGCCAGCGACGTACGAAGTACCCTTTGGCCGGTATAAACACCGGGAACCCAAGTGTTCCTAGAAAATCTACTTCTACCACTCATCACTCTGGCGATCAGTATATTTTTCCCGGACAATAGCGCTCAAATCATCCAGATAAACATAATTCCACTGACTCTCCTGGCTGCGGCTGCCCGGATTAAAGATAAAGGAGATGATACGCAGATTATTTTTTTTGGAGGTGACCACCGGATCCTGCTGGATCACATGCTTGGGCATATCCACTGTGATCTTGCGCCAGCCGCGGTAGTTCATCAACCCCAAAAAGAGGAGGTGGGTATTGTCCTTGATATCCTTTACCACCACATAGAGAGATCCAGTCAGATTTTTGCCATAGGCCCAGAGGCTTAACTTGAGAACATGTTCGTCGATGATGATGGGCTTGGGCGGATAGATCTGGATGGCATCTTCGCGGCTGCCAAGCACCCTGATACCAAGATACTTTTTAGAGCCGCGGATCGGTGCAGGGTAGTCCTGGCGTATAGCAATCCCCGCGCTGCGATTTCCCATTTCGTAGAAACGCATATTGGCACTGGTGTAGCTGCTGGTTTCAAAATCCTCGAGTACCTTCTCGATATAAATATTGCGTCTGCTCTCCAACTGGAGATCCAACGGCACGAAGTCCTCTTCGTTGAACAGGATATTGTCCTTGCCCGCGCTGTTGGCCGTGGATGAGCTGTTTGGCTGATTGCCCTGATTGGCGGTTTGTGCCTGGACGCCATTCCAGAGTAGGAGAAGGAGTACGAATACCCACAAGAATACCCTGCCAGAATGGATCGATACCTTCATATTGAACTCCCTTGCCCAAAAATTCGTTGCGGAAATGGGTTTTCCCTGAGGAAACCACGCATTTCGAAATATGCCGATTTTCGGAGATCATCTCTCCGCAATCAAATATCGGCAGATGGCAAAAAAGCATTACACAAATTTGTCGTTTCAGGACAGCTCTCGGGGCTTATTTTTTCAGGAGTATAAATTCCTTCCTATTTCGCATTTTATCTTTAGGATATGCCTTAATTTCCAAACTCATACCTATATCATCCAGATATTCTACCAGTGTTGAAATTTTCATCTCTTTTCTGGATTCGAGTTTTGAAATACCAGATTGACTGAAAGACCGAATATCCTCCTGCCTGAGTCCCATCTGCAATCATAGGGTTTTCAATTTCATTAATAAAATTTCATTTTCTGCATCCTGTTTCGCTTTTTCTGCTTTTTCTGCAGGAAGTGATGAACTAAGTTCATCCAGAAAATCCTTTTTATCGTGAACCTGACTTTTCATCTTCTATTTCCTTTCCGGACTAAATAATCATCATAAAGAGCATCTGCCATTGGAATAAATTTCTGATAGAACCGCTTATTGCCTCTTTTGTTACCGCCTATCAACAATATGGCTTTCCGTTCAGAATCAAAAATAAAAAAAATTCTCAGCACTTTCTGTTTACTTTGGATACGCAATTCCTTCAAGTGAATATTCTGCGTTATTCCAAAGTAACATTGGACCCTATTGGGCCCAACTACAACATTTTTCCCCTCGTATTTCGCTTTTTTTAATAAAGGATCATAAGATTTGCTCCGGGCTCGGCAATCCGCGCTGTTTTTACGTAGATGTTGTCTTTGTAATAGTAGATTTGCCCTTTGATCGGGTCAAAAAGGCCAATCAAATCCTGGTAAGAGAAGATCTGTAGGTGGCGCAACTGCTGGCGCGGAACCTCATAGGGCTTTTTTGCCTCAACATCGCGCCCCTGCAGTACCCAGATGAGGGCAGCAGTTGCAGCGATCAATGCGGAAAACGAGAGAACTAGATGAGAGATTTTCTGAATCATGGGGAATCACTCCTGTGTATCATTACAAAAAAGATCTTTTTTGTCCTAAACAAAAGAAGATTGAAGCTTGTCAAATCGATTGAGCTAATGTAGAAATGTTATTGAAATTATAGGGCTTTTTTTCCTTATTTGTATGAAGCCAGCCAACGGAGCGTAATATGACATCTTCACCAACTCCCTTTTATCAAGGTAAGGTACGGGATCTGTACCAACCTGTAGAGTATCCTGAAACGATGATTATCGTAGCCTCGGATCGAATTTCCGCCTTTGATGTTATCTTCCGCGAACCCTATCCGGGCAAAGGTAAGATTCTCACCAGGATCTCGAACCACTGGTTCTCTCTATTGCAGCGCGACCTCAAGATCAAGAATCATCTACTTGAGACAGAGGCTTCCCAATTCCCCAGGGAGTTTGGCGCCATGAGCGAATCCTGGCAGGGGCGCGCGGTCTGGGTAAAAAAGTTCAAGCGGGTTGATTTTGAGTGCGTGGTGCGGGGATATATCATCGGCTCCGGCTGGAAAGAGTACCAGAAGGCAGGCGCGGTTTGTGGTATAAAGCTGCCAGCCGGATTGGCTCAGGCTCAGAAGCTCAGCGAACCAATCTTTACCCCTGCCACCAAGGCTCAGGAGGGGCATGACGAAAATGTCAGCTTTGACTACATGGCCAACGAGGTCGGCGCCGGACTGGCGGGCAAACTACGCGATCTGGCCATTGCCATCTACTCCTACGCGGCCAAGCGACTGTTGGAACAAGGGATACTGCTGGCTGACACCAAGTTTGAATTCGGCCAAAATGAAAACGGCGAAATCTTTTTGATCGATGAGGCACTGACGCCGGACTCCTCCCGCTTCTGGGAGCAGGCCACCTACCAGGTGGGCTTTTCTCCAGCTAGTTATGACAAGCAAATCCTCCGCGATTATCTGGAAACCCTCGATTGGAATAAAACTCCGCCTCCCCCCGCTTTGCCACAGGAGATCATAGAACGCTCTCTAGCGAAATATCGCGAAATTGAAGGGAAAATTTTACAGATCCGTTAACAGAATAATGAAACCACCTTCGACTTGACAGGCCTTACCCGCATGAGGGACACTGCGTCAGCGTGCAATCAAAAGCCTGTCAGGATTTTTGTACTTTTATCGGTAAATCAAAAAAATGAATTTACAAATCCTCTACATGATATATATCCTTGGCATATTCTATACTTATAAGCATCTATGCTTCGATAAACTTGGATGGTGAGCCGGTCGAACCACAGTATAAGTGACCGGTTGGGCAATGCCATAACAGCGTGCTTATCGACTCTGGGTAAGCTCCAAAAATCTGTCACTGGTCATTCGTCGCAGAAATAGTTGCAGGATATCCTGACTGTATGGCATTGCCTTGCGTCGGGTAATGCCAACGTCCTTTTGGTACAAATTCCAATGCAAAGAGTAGAATCAACCATGGATGCCATTGCTTTCTACAGCGGAAGAGCGTACCTCTTCTGTTTTTGTCGCGACAGAATAAGGGCTGATCATTTATCGTAGGAATAGATTATGAACCACTGGCTCCAGATTCCGCCAGACGCAACGGGAGATAAAGAGTTCTCCTCCATTCTTAAAACAAAGGCTCGCTCTTTTTTCTTTATTAATCTTGCGTTTTTTTTCGGTCTCTTAAGCTTTCTTTTCATTCATCATTTCTACAAATCTTACACTCCTCATTTATATTACCTAGTCTGGATCCTTTTTATCATCAATATAGGTGTCTTCTTTCAAATCTTAAAGGGACGCATCACAGGAACTGGCTACTTTTTTGTGGCTGTGATCTTTCTTGCGGCATGGCAGCCGATTTTTTCACCTCACTCTCCGCAGCATGTGCTGAACCAGTTCGATTCCATTATCTATATCTATATTCTTTCGATCACAGCCCTGCTGTTTCTGGAGAAAAGATCCCTGCTCTATCTGAATCTGGCCAATCTGGTTCTTCTCACCGCGGCCTATCTCCTCAGTCCGGCATTCGACCGCCTGCCAGAGGACGCGGCCTGGCTCTACTACATTGAAAACCTCGTAGCTCTGGGTTTTGTCACGGTGGTCTCCTTCTTTTTGCAAAGAATGAGCAAACAATACCAATCGCTTCTGCTTGTCCAAAACCAGAGATTAACCGCAGAGATAGAGGAGAAGCGAGCCGCGCAAAAACGGTTAGAGGAGACCAACCTGGAGATGGAGGCTGCCTACTCAGAACTTCAGGCTGCTTCGGAGCAACTGGAGGAGAGCAATGAAGATCTCCTCCAGACCAATCTCCGACTGGAGGTATCGCAAAACCGCCTGGAAAACCTCTTCCTAAATGCGCCCTATGGTGTTTTAATCCTGCAGAGTGACACCGTCATCCTGGAGGTCAACACCATGGCGGAGGAGATCATTGGTATGAAAAAGGATAAACTGATCGGGAATCCATTAGGGTTACGCTCGCCAGAGACCCAGCCATCGGGGGAAAGGTCGATGGAACTCATTCGCAAAGTATTTGCTAAGGCTCTGGCCGGTTCGCTGCAAAGCCTGGAATGGACTTTTCTGCGCGGCGACGAAAGGAGGATCCTCTATGTTCGGACCTCGCATATCCCCCTGCAAAACGAAAAACTTCTTCTGGTTTTTATTCATGATATTACTGAGCTGAAAAAAAATCAGGATTTTCTCCATTTGATGCAGAGCATTCTCGATTTTTCTGCGGAAGGGATGCTGGTCACAAACCGGGAGGCTAAAATCATCCTTTCCAATCCCGCGCTTTCCACCATCACCGGATATAGCCAAGATGAGTTGCTAGGGCAAAATCCTCGCATCTTTCAATCGAATTATCACAGCACTGAGTATTACCAGGAATTCTGGCGTACACTCACAAACACAGGACAATGGCACGGAGAGATCTGGAACAGACGTAAAAACGGAGAGATCTACCCTTCTATGCTGCATGTGATCGCAATCCGGGATGAGGACAATCATATTGATAAATATGTAGGCATCACCCACGATATTACGGAACTCAAGGAGAGCCAATCCAAGGTCCTCTACATCAAGAACTATGATCCTTTAACAGGTCTCCCCAATAAAAACCTCTTTATGGACCGTCTGCGTCTGGCTATTGAGAGAAAAAAGGAAAATGAACAGATCGCGTTGATTCTCTTGGGGCTCGACAGCTTTAACTACATCAACCACTCCTTTGGCTATACCGTCGGCGACGACATTCTCAAGCAATTCAGCAAAACATTAAAAATGGAAAAGGAGATTGAATACTCCCTAGCGAGAATCGGTGGCGATATCTTTGGTTTTATGGTTTATGATATTTTCCAACAGGATGATCTGATCAAACACCTGAATCTACTCCAGAATATCCAGGATAAGTCCTTTGCTATGGAAAACCATGAAATCTTTCTGAAATTTTGCACGGGAGTTAGTCTTCACGATCAAAATGAAGATGCTTATAATTTTTACCAGAAGTCCTACTCTGCCCTGCTGCGGGCAAAAGAGATGGGGGCTGGTCAGATTCAGTTCTTTACCGATCAGATGACAGTCCAGATTAGCAAACGGTTGAACATGGAAAACAGGCTGCGAAAGGCCATAGGCAACCGGGAAATCGTGGTACATTACCAACCGAAAATCGATATCCGTACGCAGCAGGTTACCGGTATGGAAGCCCTGGTGCGCTGGCATCCCCCGGACCTAGGGATGATACCGCCGGGCGAATTTATCTCACTATGTGAAGAGACCGGACTCATTCACGATATAGGCGAGGAGGTTTTGCGGCAGGCTGCTGCATTCTTAAAAATTGTCAACAGTGATAGAACAAATAGAATCAGATCCTCCGTCAATGTCTCCGTGGTGCAGCTTCTGGATTTAAAAATAAAAGAGAGGTTTCTGGCAATTATACAAGAAGCTGGTATTCCCATAACTGACCTTGAGCTGGAGATTACGGAGAGCAGCTTTCTGAATAACAACACCGGAATGCAAAACCTGATCTCGCTAGCGCAATGCGGCTTTCCCGTCTCCCTGGATGATTTTGGCACCGGCTACTCGTCATTATCTTATCTCAAGGATATGCCCTTTCATACTTTGAAAATTGACCAGAGTTTTATCAGGGACATCGCGCACAATCCACGCTCCCAGCTGATGCTGCAGTCGATCCTGGAGCTTGCCAAGCGTATGCACCTTTTTACCGTAGCAGAAGGGGTAGAGCAGAAAGAGCAGCTGCAGCTGCTCAGCTCTTTGGGCTGCGACCAGATCCAGGGGTTCTTATTTGCCAGACCAATGCCAGCGGATGAATTTCTCGCCTATCTAAAAAAAGATATTTCAGAGCTCTTCTGGAATCGGTTCTAAAAAATAGCCTCCAGCATCACCTCTGGTTTCACGGCAAAAGGGGTCCACTGAGCATTTTTTTTACCGATGCTGTATGCCATCCACTCCTCCCGCTCCTGCTCTGAAATGAGCTGGGCAACAGAGACCTGTGAGAAATGCGCTCTGGCAAAAGCGACCAGATCAAAGCCGGACTCCCTGATCAATGCGTCCACAACCTCAATTTTTGCCACGGAATCATTGCGGCACAGCCTGAGATAGGCAGGCAGCAATAGCGCGTTTGCCATTCCGTGATGCACACCCTTGTGGTTGGTTAGATAATAGCCCCAGGCGTGCAGGATGGTTGTGCCGGTATGGCCGATAACGATGCCAGCCAGAGATGCAGCATAAAGAAAACGGCGTAGCAACTCCTCATCCGCTACACCGGAACGCGTATAAAGTTTGAGTCCATCCAGGATGATGCGCATCGCCTCCTGAGCCAGGATATCGCTATAAGGTTGGGAGCGCAGCGATACAAAGCCTTCGAGGGCGTGGGTAAAGGCGTCATAAACGGTAGCCAACAACACCAGCTCCGGCAGCGAGTGGAGAAATTTTGGTTCCAAAAGGGCTGCTTTAGGATACATGGTAGGCGCAGCCAGGTTCACTTTGTCTCTGGTTTGCGTATCTGTAATGATGGCGTAGGGATTCATCTCGCTGCCGGTACCGCAAGTGCCGGGCACGGCCATTACCGGGAGAGCGGCCAAGGCGACGCCATTGCTTTGAACCAGCGAGTAAAAATCTCCCTCATTTTTGCTCAGCAGGGCGATGGCCTTGGCCGCATCCAGGGGACTGCCGCCGCCGAAGGCGACTATAGCGTCAACTTCGTGGAGCCGCGCAAAATCGCTGCCTGCCTGGATGTTTTGAATGGTAGGGTTCTCTTCTACCTCGGTAAAAAAGACAAAATCGCTGCTGCGTGGATGTTGGCGCAGCTCCTCCAGAAAGCCGCTCTTCTCGCCGCTTCTGGAGCCAGTTACCACAGCGATGCGACGGTACGGGGCAAGCAGGCGCGCGATATGATCTGAGAAAGTGCCGCCCAGAATGGCTTGCACTGGTGAATGGAACGAAAACTCCCTTATCATCTTTCTCCTCCTGAAAAACCTGGCTCTAATGAACCCTCAGATCGCGGCTTTGCAGCAGAGAGACCCAGGTTTCCAGGGATCGATCCCGATTTGGTTCTACGACCTCACCCTGAGTGCTATGATCATGACGCGCGTATCGCGACGTACCTAGGTGCGAAGTGCCGAGTACCGTAATTTTGAAATCTGGAATCAGCGCAGGATTTTGCGCCAGAACACTTTTTTTTGCCGCCTCATCGCTGGCCACCACTCGATCCAGCACCTTGCGAAACAGGAGTCGGTTAAGCAGCGAATCTGACACCATCTGCGCATCCGATTTCCGTAAAAAAATTTTTCCCACTGCGGCCCAATGCGCGGCCAGAGCGGCCAGCCTCATATCCTCCTGCCTCTCGACAATCAGAACATCAGGTTTGCGGTACAGAAACAGACGACGCATCTGTAGAAGCTGCCACGGATTGACGATTCCCCTGGCAACCCGAAGATCTTCAATGGTCATTCGATCCGAAAGGTCGCGGCGCTGCAACTTCTCCAACACAATCCTCTGGTACAGGGTTTCCCTGCTATCCGCCACAAAAAAAACCTCATGACCCCGGTCAAAGAGAAGCCAGGCCAGTTGAAAAAAAAAGTCAGAATCCCTGCCGCAGTAAACGATGCAAACGCGCAATCCCATATCCTTTCATTTACAGTATAAATTAATACTCGTCAAAGATGGCTGCTCCTCGATATCGCACGAAAAAAGCAGCTCGCTTCGCTAGGATGCATTTTTTCGCTGCGCTTGCCAGGGCAATCAGTTTTTCCAGAAATCTGAAACGGCAGGCAGGGAAACCTGCTTGTAAAAAATCCCTTGAATCTCTCCTGCTGTTCATGCCAATATCAATGAGCGAATCTGAGTCAAGGGGAGATCGAATTGAAACGCGCCATAACACTGATTATCTGGCCACTCGCTGCCAGCCTGCTCGGATTGAGCGCCATCGCCCTGCTCTTCCGCATCAACCTGGCAGCACATAGCTCGCTGGTCTGGAATCAGGGGTTCTTTGTGGATGCGCTTTTAGAGATCAATATCGCCATTATTGGCATCGCCTTGACCATCATAGCCTTTGTGCTACAGCTGGCGGCCCAGCGAACATCCTCCAAGATCATCGACCTCTTTATGCAAGATCCAGTGAACAGGCTGGTCTTTTTTCTGATGGTCGTCAGCACCATTCTCAGTATGCTGATCCGAGGCAAAGAGAGCTCTGCTATGGAAGAGCCTCTGCATGCGCTGCCCTTTGCCCTTACACTCGTTTGTGTGGTGATCATTGTCCCCTATTTTCGCTACGTTCTTCTGTTCCTGCAACCACGCTCAGTTATCGACAGCATTCATAAAAACATGATCCGGGATTTTCAACGCCAGATCCGGCCTGATCGCATCAGCAAAGGGCAGGAGGAGATGGCTCTTGCCATTGAACGGATCGCTGATATCGGCTTGAACGCTTTGCAGCAGAACGACCGCAATACCACATTGCACATCATCGAGGTATTTGAGCGCATCTATCTGTTTTACATCTACAAAAAACTCTCTTTGCCGGACTCCTGGTTTCAGATTCCCAAGAAAATTATTCCCAGCGTAGGGCAGGATTTTTACGAAGAGATCCTGGAAAGGCGCTCCTGGCTGGAAATCAAGATATTTCTAGAACTGGAACAGATTTTCAAGAAATCACTCGATGACATGAACGACATCACCTCAAAAATCGCAGAGATGACCAAGGACATTGGCGTGCGCTGCCATACCATGGATGAAGAGCAGATTCTCGATTACCAGATTCTCTTTATGAACACCTATCTGCGCCACTCCCTGAACCGCCGCAACATTCGAGCCGCCTACATCATTCTCTACCATTACCGCCATCTCACCATCTGCATTCTGGAACAGAGGCCGGCGATCTTTGTGCGCATCATGGAGCATTACAAATACTACGCACACCTGGCGAACTCCCTCGAATTGCCTTTTCTGGTGGTTACCGTGGCTTTGGATATGGTAGAAATTTTGCAGCACGCCTACACGCGAAGGGTAGCGGAGACCAGACGAGCTCTTGAAATTTTTTTGGATCTGGATCAGACTCCCGACAGCCAGATTAAAGAGTTCGCCCTGCGTGGGGTTCGCAAGGCTCAGATCAGGCTTGCGGCTCATCTCCTCGAAGCCGGCGACGAAACGCTTTTAGAGATTATCCTGCAAGATCTTAGCCAGGAACAGAGGGAAAGGGTTGCAAGCATCCAGGAGGAGATGCTCTCCTACAAAGAAAAAAATTTCTGGGAGATATCAGAAAGACGCGCCAGCTTTGATTTTATTTCTGATCGGCAAAAGGAGTTTGTCGCGAAAATTTTTGACAGACTGAAGCCACAAGGCTAATCCTGTCCGCTTGTACTATAGGGCCGCAATAACGCCATTTTCAGGGTTTACGATCCCTATTTCAATATCTTTATAATAGTATTTCAGGATCGCTTCAGCATTTTTGCCGCTATCTGCCATCTCCTTGGCTCCCCACTGACACATGCCAACGCCATGACCATACCCCTTGCCTTGAAAAACAACCAGAGTCCGTTTTCCCTGCTGCTGGCTTTTCATCTGGAAAAGCAGGCTCTTTAGATATCGCGAACCAAGGGCCATGCGAAACTCATTACCGAGTACGCGCACACTGGTCAACTGACCCCGTTTGCGACCCAGAATCTGGACCACGCGCGCGCGACCGGATGGCGTTCTTTCTACCACCCGAAAGCTGACCACATCGTCAAAGCCATATCTCTCCTGCAGCAGCTTTAGAAGATCGAGAATATCCATACTATACTGCCACTGAAAATGGGGAGAGCTTTTTCCAAACTCTGTCCGCTTAACCTGGGTGTAAGGATAAGAGCCCTGCTTCCAGACAAAATCGCCCTGTTCAGTGATGCCGCCGCTAGTGGAGTGAAAGAAGGCAGGGATAAGCTGTTTCTGGTGCCATAAAACCATGCCACGGGTTTCCTCAATCGCCTTTTTCAATTGAACGCTTAGCCTGGCATCACCGTCAAAAACCTGATGCGCCACAGTGGCGCGTATATGAAACGGTTCCTGCTTACGCTGGAGAATCTGGTAGAGAGCATAGGAGCGCGCGGCAATAGCCTGGGCTTTCAAAGCCTCAAGGGGCCAGGTTGGGGACATCTCCTTAGCCACAACACCGGAGAGGTAGCTCTCCAGCGGCAATTCCAATATGAATAACCACTTTTTCCCTGCACGCACCACGTATGAGGTACCACGATAGCCTTTGCCCTGAAACTGAAACGGTTCCTGAGTAAAGATATGTCCAAAATCCTTGATGCCAACAGAGAGCGAGACAAGAGATCCAGGCCGCGAGCTATAGAGCAGCTGGTTGTCCCGGTCATAGACAAGAAATTTTCCGGAATAGTTCACATCTGGAAATCCACTACCTTGATACAGGAGAACCCTGATGGAGGAGACGCCAAGATCCTGATTCTGTGGCGCAATTGATGAACCTCTTTGGGGCGGTGCATTTTTTTGCTCCCTGACAGCATCAACCAGGCTCTGACGGTACTGCGGCGGACGGACACAGGACACGAACAGAAGCAAAATCGATATCGTCACAATCATCCGGTATAGATACGACATGAGACCTTTCCTCATTTTCAACGGGCAATCCCCTTTTTGCGTTCTCTAGCGCCCTTTTTCAGGCGCTCAGGCAGCCATAATAATGCAAAGACAGCCATCACCAGAACAGCGATGCGGAGGCGATGGTGCGATGGTTCCCTTCCCTCTTTTTATCGATCTTCCCGTCGTTTGCGATGAGTGTTTTTTATACTGCTTTTTTAATACTGCGCTAACAAGCAAAGATGCCTTATTTACTCGAAACACTTTGGTTCTCGGGTTTTATACCAATAGGCATCGATGCTTCGATGAACTTGTATGGTGAGCCTGCGATGCATCGAGCTTGTCGAGATGTCGAACCACAGCACAAGATTTACTTCGATAGACTCAGTACACGTGACCGGTTGGGCAATGCCATAACTGCGTCCTTATCGACCTTGGGTCAGCTCTTC
>DYNZ01000218.1 GCA_020720805.1 Leptospira biflexa
GTGGTCTCGTCCGCGTAATGAACAAACGCCAGGAATTCCTCTGGGTGCATGAGAAATTTACGAGTGAGTATTAGTCTAACTTGGAGATAATTGATGATCAAGCATACCTACACCGAACCTGTTTCCAAACTACTGACATTGGGAAGACCCGACAATCGAGGCTGGCATGATTATCTGAAAATGGGAATCACCCGCGCAGACATCCCCGAATTGATTCGCTTGGTTGAAGACAAAGAACTACGCTGGATGGAAAAGCCCGATGGCATTTCAGAAGATGAAGACCTGACCGAATGGTATGGTCAAATCCACGCTTGGCGGGCGCTGGCTCAACTCAAAGCCGAAGAGGCGATTCCCGCCTTATTGAGTATTCTCCATGAGATAGACGAGTATGGTGACGATTGGTACGGGGAAGAATCATTTGAAGTCTTTCCAATGGTCGGTCCCGTTGCGATTCGTCCGCTGGCAGATTATCTCGCCGACACACGACATGGAACCTGGGCGCGTGTTGCAGCTAGCGCATCTCTGCAAAAGATGATGGAGGCATACCCTGAAACAAAAGAGGAATGTACCGCTGCCATTGTCGTTGCGTTAAAGGGTTACAAAGAAAATGACGAGTCTCTCAACGGTTGCATGATTTCGAATCTGGTTCAAATGAACGCAGCGCTCGAGCACATTGGCTTGATAGAAGAATCTTTTAAGTCAGGCAATGTTGATGAAGCAGTTGATGGCGACTTTGAAGATATTCAAATTAGGTTGGGATTAATAGAAAAACGTACAAAACCTCACATGCATCCCTTGTGGTTTGACGAATCCAACCGTATTTTCACTGATCGTAATATGCCAAAAGTAAAAGCGTCAAATAAAAAAGAAAAGAACAAGCACAAACAGGAAAAGAAGTCGCGCAAGAGGAATCGAAAAAAATAACAAACGTAAAATTACTGCATGGCGCGAGCGAAATAAAAAAAATATGGAGAATAAAGTTGGATTGCAACTTTCGTTTTTCAGTGTTTGCTGAAAGTATTCCAAATGATGAAAACTGAGTAATTCACTTCTCTGATGTGATGCTTTCGAACGTGTGTAAAGCCCTCTATCCCACTTGTGCCGAGATTTATTGGCAACAAATTATATGCTCGCGCAACCCTTCTTGCGCAGCATAATTTCCCCAAAAGCACCTCGAAAAGGGCTGATAACGCTAAGCCAGTTCTATATGAGATACGATCCTAAAAGTATTCCGCGTTTCAGCATATACAAAGAATAAAAATCATGATGTATGTAATCAAAAAAAACGCCTTCCTTATCGGGATTACCATCGTGATCCTTGCTGCTTGCACTCCCTCCCGCTCAACAGAAGCGACGGCAACAGTCACTGCCACAGGAACCCCTCTTCCACCTCCGCAGGCAGTTGACCTTGGAACGCTTGGCAAAGGCGCAGTCAGCGATGCCGCCTGGTCGCCAGAGGGAAATTTGTTGGCTGTAAGAAGTTCGACCGGCGTTCACTTCCACAATACACAGACCTGGGAGGTTGTCAAAACGATCCCTGATTGCGCTCGAAAACACCATAGACTGCACAAATGGGGGAAATTTGGACCCGATGGACATTTTTTTGGCGGAACAAAATAACAGGAACGAAGTAATCATTTGGAATTTGACAACAGGGAAACGCGCGCATATATTTCAATGGGATTGTTGGAATGGACAAATTTCTTTCGGCACTGACGATAAAACAGTGACCATTGATTGTCGAGGCGGAACCAGGCGGACGTTTGACATGCAAAGTGGAAAACTAATCTCACAAAAGGAAAGTGACAGATACGGCAATCCCAGTCCGGATGGCAGATTACTGGCAGTTAAAACAGGCGATGACATTGAATTCTGGGATGTGATGCAAGGCAAACAACTAACCGCGATTGATATGTTTACATCCTGCATGGCATTTTCTCCAGATGGAACAATGCTGGCAACCTATGGCAATGAATATCGGATCCGGTTATGGGGAGTGACAGGAAAATAATCTTTTAAGAAAAAGTACATGTTTTTTACACGCCATACAGGATGACACACAACTACTCTTGTGCGGCAATATTCGGCTTGGTGAGACTCTGTCCTACCCGTAATTTTGCATCAGCATCCCCCAAAAATATGGTCACACAAACGGTGCTATACTTGAAATCACGCAAATAACCAGCGGGTTTCGAATGGCATGAAAACATCCACGGCAGAATTTCTCCAAAGGCTTCGACAGTTCGTTCAGCGGGAAGCGGACGC
>DYNZ01000219.1 GCA_020720805.1 Leptospira biflexa
CCGGTTGCCTTCACTCCGTTCCGGCAATCCTCGGCCTTCCCCTTGTGTCAACATAGTTGACTCCTTATTCGTTTAGGCGACAACTATGTTGACACAAGGGGGACATGCAAATTTGGAGCTTTGTGCTTCTATTCAAGTCCAGTGCTGGTTGACAGTTTTGTGCTCCGAAACCCACCCGAACGCAAAGCCCGAGAACGTTAAGCAAAGCGATAGCCTTTTTCAAGTGTGAAGGCAGAGACGAACCAGGGCGCATTGCAAAGGTGGATGATTTCAGCGCACCCTGGGCACTAAGCGGAGTGTCTCAAAAAATATGATTGAAGTTAATATATAGACCACTGCCTTCTTCTGATCTACCGTAATCAATCATGATAATGGTGGACTGATTCCAGGCAATCCGGAGACCAGCGCCGTAGCCAAGCTTCCACTCTTTCATGGTAGTCGCGCTGACATCATCAAAAGCGCGGCCGTAGTCCACAAATGGAACCAGAATAAACTCAAAAGTCTGTCCCCAGCCTGCCAGCATAAACATGCGTTCCCGCAGTTCGACCGTAACCGAGCTGATCGCCTTGCCTGTATAGCGGCTGTCCACAAAACCGCGCAGAGAGCGATAGCCTCCCAGCCCGGATTTGTCTCCGTCTGTAAAGCTCATGTTGTTGTATTCAAAGAACGGGATGTTGTCCCCGCTTAAAAAGGAGTACATCCAGCGTCCGGCAATGGTAAAATTCTGATAGGAGGGAATAGGGCTGAAGTATCCCCGAGGCGCAAAAGTGGTTCTGATATAATGAAAATCTGAGCCGTTGTATTTTCCGGTAGCTTCCACACTGAGGTCAGCGAAAATACCATTTTTAGGGTCTGGTTCAAAATCGCGGGTATCAAATGCGATACCGGCTTTGAAGTAGTTGTCCCAGCCCCCTTTGAACCCGGTGATGCCGCCGTTTTCATAGAGAGTTCTGAGCAGGGTTTCCCCGTTGGTTGCAGAAACCTCACTGCTGCCGACAAGACCCTTGATGTCATTATCTTGATAATCCTGATCGCGGAAGCTGTAGTCGCGGATGGTAACCTTGCGTATTTTGGCACCGAGCATGACACGTATCATGCCGCCAAGCAGGTCGTACTCTCCGGTGGCTTCCCAGTTGGGCTTCTCAATATCATACTTATGATAGCGCGCGTCTGTGTAGATTTGAGATCCGTCTGTATAGAGCTGACGCCGCTGGTCAAGATAATCATCCATATCGGTGTAGCTTCGGCCGCTCCGGTCCGTCAGTTGCGAATAGTGGGAGGAGGTGATGCCGTAAAAATTCTTGCTAATATCGCGCTCATAAACGAGTGCGGAGCGGATACGGATCTTGGTGTCCAGGAAATAGGGAGCGTCATAGTTCAGCTCATGGTACTGCCATCCCCCGGTTGTCTGAAAAAATTGGGCGTACAAACGGTGGCGGTATGGTGTATAATAAAACAGAGGCTTGTCCTTATCGCCATTTTGAAACATAAGAACGCGCACGCCATAACCGATCCCTGTATCAGGATCGGAATTGATCAGGGGCAAACCTGTGAAATAGAGACCCTCTTTTTTGGTGCTGACATCCTTAGCGGAGAGCGGCTTTTTATTTTCCATACCCTCAGGCGGTGCCGGAATCAGTGTCTTTTCCTGGGCATTGGCTGCCAGAGCGATGAAGAGAAGAACCAGGATCGATCCAGCAAGCCAAAATCTGGGGTAGCGGAGAGAGACATTTTTCATAATTTTCTCCTTTGTTGATGGCGAATGGGGCAATTAATAGCTGGACATGATAACAGCAAAGCATCTGATTGTAAAGAAAGAATCCAGCGATTACGAAGGAGCTGACCATGGCGGATGAAAAAGAGCAGGAACTTCAAATCAAATTCCCCGATGAGCTTATCGGCGGGGTGTATGCCAACAATATGATCGTTGCGCACACAAAAGAGGAGTTCATTATGGATTTTATCATGGCTGCTCCCCCGGCGGGAACCGTAGCGGCTCGCGTGATTCTCAATCCTGCGCATGTGAAGAGAATCATTCATGCCCTGCAGGATAATGTAAAAAAATATGAGGATCATTTTGGCCAGATTGAAGATTCTTCGATAGGGAACAAAAATATGCAATTTGCTCACTAAAGATGTAAGATTCTAGGATATATCTATCAAAATGGTTTTTCCATGGGAATGCCAATATTATACTCGAAACGCTTTGGTTCTCGGGTTTTATACTGGCTAAAGGGTGCGTCGACATCGCTGGCATTG
>DYNZ01000220.1 GCA_020720805.1 Leptospira biflexa
AGTTTGCCTTGAGAACCCCTTTTGTCAAGCTAAATAGTGACTTTTGCGGTAGTGCCAAAAAACCGACCTCCGATGAGATTTCTCATCGTCAGACGGTTTTTTGTTACTACTATAATAGTTACACTTGGCGGTCCCGACGGGCATTGAACCCGCGAGAAGTAATTTAGGGATGACAGAAATTCTGGAACGAATTTGGGCGAAAAAACCACTTTCTCGTTACTTTCATCAGTTTACCTCACTATTTGTAACTTTTCAAGCCCTTTTGAATAATCGGGATAAATTCCTAAGCATGGGCAAGTATTTTTGAGATCTTTCGCTTTGGACGTACAAGCGCAAGATCATAATTCGTTTGCAGGTTCAGCCAGAATTCAGGCGAAGTTCCAAATGCCTGGGCAAACAGCCATGCAGACGCGGGGGTAACACCGCGCTTTCCGCGCACGATCTCATTGATGCGCTGTACTGGCACGCCAATATGTTCCGCAAATGCGACCTGTGACATTTCCAGTGGAATGAGAAATTCTTCAAGCAGGATTTCACCCGGATGGGTGGGGATACGATTTTCGGGAAGCATGGTTACTCCTAGTGATAGTCAACCAGTGAAACATCTTTCGCGCCAGAGTCCCAACGAAAGATAATACGCCACTGATCGTTGATACGAATACTGTGGAAGCCGTATAGATCGCCTTTCAGGGCTTCAAGATGGTTGGCTGGCGGAGACCTTAAGTCATCGAGTTTGTAAGCGCCATTGATAACATCCAGTTTACGCAAAGCGATCTTCAATATTGCGCTCGGAAAATGACATACGCGGGATGTGTTTCGTCCATGATACAGATCAGCAGTAGCGTTGTCGCGAAAAGAGAGAATTGCCATCTTGAATAAGATTATAACGCTTTCACGGTAACCATGCAAATTCCTCTATGGATTTTTCCAATCGATATCTTCACCGATTTTGCATTTCTCGAAATAACTGATTTATAAATCAGTTATAATCAATGTATGGTAAATATAGCATTATCCAGAAAATCCATTGAAGTCATCCTTTACGATGCCATGCAACGTGATATTACTACCGCCCGTCGAGCAACACTTCTTCAAATTCTGTGGAATGAACGTTACCTTACTCGCGCCCAATTAATTGCCAGAACTGAATACAGGTTGGGTAGGAACTGCTTTGGAACATCTGCCTGGGAGGATACTTTTTACCGCGACATGCGTGTCGTCAAGCAGGCATTTCAAGCAGTCAATTATCTTTTGGAATATAGTCGGAACAGGGAACATCCTGGTTATTATCTACATGGACAACCTGCCCTATCGCCTGAATTCAAGCAATTAGTGAAAGCCAGTGCATCTGAAGCAGATCAGCGCCAGATTGATATTTATCACCATTTATCTTTTGCTGCTCGTTTTCGGCAGGGCAGTGCCATCAGCGACACTGCCCGAAAAGTGGTGGCATACCGCATCCGTCAGGAAAACCCTGAACTTACTCCACAAGAAGCCAATCAAATGGCTCTACAGAGAGCATATAGATTATGAATGATCAGCCGTTGGATATTACCGAATTCCTCAAGCTGATGCTTGAGACCCTCGAATCTGCCGGAGTCGAATACCTGATTGGTGGCGCAATCGCTGAATGGGCGTGGGGTGAACCGCGCGCAACCCAGGACTTGGACCTTGTTATCAATCTGCCCATTGAATCTGTTGTCAGGTTTTCCAAGGAACTTGAGAAAAGGAACATGCTTGTTCCAGCCGATATCATTCTGGATGCGATAGTAGAGGACCGCGCAGATATTCCACTGAACGCGATCCATATGTACAGTGGACTCAAAGCGGACTTGTATTTGATGCGGGATGGTGACGCGCTTCGACAAAGCGCGTTTCAGCGTCGTGTATTAATCGACTACGGTCCGCCGATTGGAAAGGTATATGTCCATTCCCCGGAGGATCTCATCCTCTACAAGCTCATGTATTTAGGGTTGAGTGGGCAGTCGAAACATGCTCGTGATATAGCGGCAATTCTTCGAGCGAAGAAAGACCAACTTGATTTCAGGTATATCGAAGAATGGGTTGCTCAACTGGGACTGGGTTCTGTGTGGAAGGAAATGCTGGACAGCGTTGTGTAGATTGCCCGAGTCGGTTCACAGGTACTGATTCCTGTTCATATTTCCCGAGGCAGAATAACCCGGAAGTCAACATGGTTGACACTTTTTCTATGTGTAGTTACAATGTAGTTACATACGGAAAGGAAAAGACACTAT
>DYNZ01000221.1 GCA_020720805.1 Leptospira biflexa
CTAAGTCTGGAAAATGGCGGACCGTGGAGACAGGTGTCCGCCAGGGTCAGGTAATCTCCCCGCTTCTGGCAAATCTCTACCTGCACGCCCTGGATGAATGGGTTGAAGCAAAAGGCTGGGGCTGGGTCAGATACGCCGACGACTATCTGATTCAGGTTAAGGAGCAGGAAGTGGCAATTCAGGCCAATCGAGAGGTAACGGAATTCCTTGAAAAGACACTTGATCTGCACTTAAACGCCAACACCTCTCCAATTTCTAATCTGGAGCAGGGATTTTCCTTCCTCGGTGTTTTTTTTCAGGGTGCTCGAAAAGAAATCGCTGCCAAGAAAATCGATAAAATGCACAATAAAATGTGCTGGTTATGTTCCCCCAAAGGCAAGTCCGAACCAGAGAAGCTATTGAACGATCTTGAGATGATGGCAGGGGGTTGGAAACATTACTATGGTTTTCTTGATCCGCTCGAACAGTTCGCCGCCCTTGATCAGGAGATGGCAAAACGCTTCTCGGAATTAGCCGCTCAACGAATAGCTTCCGGTGCCTGGCCGGCCAAGCCATCGGCTGATTGGCATTTCCCCATGCTCTTGCTTGGAGTACATTCCAGAGATGAAGAAAAAAAGCGGCTGCAAGAACTCTGGAAACAGTCACAACCACTTTCTTCCGGCGAACTCTGTGTCTCAGCCAAAAAGGTGGCAGATAAAAAAAATGCTGCCAGGCGCATTCAATACCAGCGAAAACAGTTGCAGGCGGGAGAACTCATTGTGACCACCCCCGGTCATTTTGTTGGTCGTCGGGACAACAGAATTGTGGTTCGTTGTCATCAAAAGATCGTGTCCGAGGTTCCCGTTGAGCACTTTACCGGACTGACCATGGGGGGACGCGGCCTTTCTCTCTCCACTGATCTTATTCATCTGTGCACCGAGAAGAATATCACCATTCATTTTATTGATTCATTGGGAAAAATTTTTGCTATCGCCTGTAGTCCTGATGGAGAAAGGGCAGAACTGGTGCAGAGACAACTGATGCATCGTGACGGGCCACTGGGCTTGCATCTTGCCAAGATGTTTATTTTGGGAAAGGTGAAAAATCAATTCGCCTTACTCAAGTCCTATGCCAAGTATAAAGACAGACAAGGAAATGGATTTTACCAGGCCTTCCAAGCCATCCGTCCTGAACTGGAAAAGGGCATTTCTGCCATCAAGTCTCTTAAGCGACAGGAGCCAAAGGAGTTCAGAAGTGCCTTGATGGGCCTCGAAGGAATCAATGCGGCCCGGTATTGGCGGATGGTGGGGCTGGTTGTCCCTGCAGAGCAAAACTTTACCGGCAGGGTGGGATATGGAGCTGCGGATCTTGTAAACTCTCTGCTGAATTACGGCTACGGCATTCTTTATACCCATGCACACACCGCCATAACCAGAGCCGGGCTTAATGCCGGAGTCGGTTTTCTCCATGCTGACCAGGGGAAAAAGCCAACGTTGACCTTTGATCTGATTGAAGAATTCCGGGCTCCGGTTGTGGACAGGGCCGTTATCAGCATGTTAAATCGTCGAGAACAGTTGGGTCAGACAGAGAATGGCGAACTTGACAAAGAGACCAAACGGAAGATTGCCGCCTGTGTCCTTGCCAGACTTGGCGGAGAAATTAGCCATCAGGGAAGGAAAGATACCATCAAGAATGTTCTCTATGGTCAAGCCCTGGCGATTCGGGATGTTGTGAGCGGTAAGGGAGAATACAAGCCATTTCTTGCTCGCTGGTGAATGATCGGGAGGTCTTTGGGTGGCGAAGAATGCTCAAACGGTATCAAGTTGGCAAACCATTGAAATGATATAATATTTTTTCTTCAGGTCTAAAGAAGGGGACAATGGAAATTCGCCAATCCCCTGAGGTCTACAAAAACGAAAATGGTTGGCGAAAAAATCTGGACAATCGCTAAAAAAAACAATGAGAAAATAAGTAGTTGCAAAAGATACAGGGCAGTATTTTACGCCAATCTCTGTTTTTGACAGGCATGATTGTCATTGGAGAAACAGTATAATATATAAAAACAATGATATTACAGAAAGATGCCATCTAAGCCATCAGTAAATGTCTACCTTTTACCATGATTTTTTCATAGATTGGCGAACTTTTGCAAAAAAAACTACAATCGCGTATAAACAACTTGTTACTCTTATCAGTCAAGAAGATCTCCCGGATTTTTTCTAGTAAAATCAATGT
The DNA here is from genome assembly GCA_020720805.1 of Leptospira biflexa. Lineage (GTDB taxonomy): Bacteria > Spirochaetota > DYNZ01 > DYNZ01 > DYNZ01 > DYNZ01. Next base: position 2,215 of record DYNZ01000221.1, read on the forward strand.
GTCTGGCCAGATGCCCCGCCTTGAGGGGTTTACGACA
>DYNZ01000076.1 GCA_020720805.1 Leptospira biflexa
GCCTTTAGTATAATTTACAGTTTTAGGGGGTCACTCCAAAGATCGAACAGTAATGATACCTGAAAAAATTATTCAGGATTTAAGCGATCATATTCGTAAATTTAAACAAATTTATGAAAGAGATAAGGCAATGGGTAATAATCGAGTAAAATTGCCGGATAGTCTTGCAAAAAAATACCCAAATGCAGATAGAGAATGGATATGGTATTGGGTTTTTCCCACAATAAATCTGTATGTTGATAAAAATGATGGAAAAACTTATAAACATCACATACATGAAAGTGTAATACAAAAAGCCATTAAAAAAGCCGCAACAAAATCGAATTTACCTAAAAAAATCAGTGCTCATACGCCACACATTTATTAGAGTCAGGTGTAAATATTAGAGTTGTTCAGGAGTTGTTGGGGCATAAAAAATTAGATACAACAATGATTTTTACTCATGTTCTCTTAGAGTATAAAAATGATATAAAAAGTCCTTTGGATTATTTATAGTTGAACCGAAATGATCAACCGGCACGGACGTCTATTTGAAAAAAATCCAACCCATTGATTGGAATGTTTCTTCGGAATCACTTCTGGAAGAACTTTCTGATTGACACATTACAAGGTGATTCGAATTCACATTCTTATGGAACAGCCTGGTTTTTTTACAAGACAGATTCACATACAGCGACGGCAAGAGATCCTTGCTATAATCCAGGCAACTCCCCTTTTGGTCTCTTTTCTGGCGCTTATTCTCCTGAACAGCTTTCTGCTCTATCCAGACCTTTGGCTTTTTCTAGATATCATCTATACAAACCGTATTGGCTGGTTTTTCTTCCTCCTCGGGATTACAATCTCAGCCTTCCTGTTCTGGCGCTTTCCTGTTACTGGTTCACTCTATTACAAGCGAATTCACCAGAATGGGAGTGAAGCCATACGCAACGCCCTTGATTTGGAACAGAACCGTTTTACACCATCTATAGCAAGCCCTGATCCGCGACCTGACTCTCTCTTCTCAGAGCTGATCCAAGATTATCTTCAGCAAAAAAAGGCAGGTTTACGCCAACCCCTTTCCTGTACAGATTTGTTACCAGGGGAGCGCTGGTTCTGGAAAATGGGGCTCCTGCTGCTCCTCTTTCTGGTACCCCTGGCTATCTGGCGGTGGACATTTATCCTCGACTCTTATAAGCTGCTGATTAGCGGCCAAACCCTGCGACTTGCCCGAATTTTGCCAACTGCTCCGTTCTCTACGCTACAGGTGCGGATTTTACCACCGTCCTACATCCAGAATGAAAAATCGGCACCGATCAATCTGCTGCGCGTCCAAACGATCACAGCCCTGCCTGGCTCTCGATTGCTCGTTTCTGGCACCATAGACGGGTACACCGGGGGAAAAATCATCTACTCCGCGAATCGCATTCTTGAGGAAATCCCGCTCACAAAAGGGAGCACCACCCATAGCTTTGAAGCTGCGCTTGCGACATCGGATCGCGATGCCGCATTTGTTGTCGAGTTAACGGATCAAAAAAAAGAGAGTAACAGGAAAAGCAGGATCATCCGTATAAAAATATTGCCGGATTATCCCCCAAAAATTAAAATCCTGCGTCCTGAGCATACATTCGAAATCAGTTATGGAAGCTCGCTCATGCTCTATTTTGAAGCCAGCGACGATCAAGGTATCATGGAAATCATCCTGCACCATCGCGACCCATTGCGTCATGAACATTTTTTTCAGGATAAAATTCTGTATCATCCTCATGGCCGCGAGAAGCGGATCAATCAGAATCATATCTGGAATCCCATTATCCGAGGCCATGGAAAAATCAAAGAGCTGGCTTACCCGCCTGGCACTAAAAAAATTGAGTATTTTCTACAGGTTCTTGATAACAACCTCTTCTCTGGTCAGGGTAAGGGCTCATCGCAAGTGCAGGAACTAGTACTGCAGCAGGGATCCAAGGAGAAAATGGAGGCTCTGAGGTATCTGGATACCATCATCTCGTTAAGCAAAGAGTTGCTAGAAAACAACGATTCTGCAACCCGAGAGAAGCTCCAAAAAAAACTGGACTCCTTTCCTGATGACTTTATCAAGAAATACCAGAAAATTCTTCCCATGGATCGTTTAGCCGAGTACGCTCACAATCTTGCCAGAAAACTGCAATCAGCTCCAGCATCCTTGTGGCAGGAGGATGCGCGAAACTGGTCTACCTATCTTGAAAATTATCAAAAAATCATCGCATTTCAGGATGCTTTACAAAAAAAATTATACGTCACCCAATCTCTCAAGATGATCGAATATGATTATTATAAGAAAAAAGATTCTACTCTGCGCCGACGTCAAATGGAAGCTTTGGATAAGGATTTTGACCTGGGCATCCACAATCATGAAAAATTTTCCCGTTTGGATGAAAACATGGAGGAGCTATTCAGCGCAATTCTGACAGAGCAGAAAAATCAACTGGAAATATTGAAAAAAAATGTGGAGCAAATTGCAGCAGAAGCGATACAGAGCCTGAAGGCAATCGAAACCATGCGGGAAGAACTTGAGATGACCCAAGATCAAAATTTAAAAAACACATGGAACCGCAGACACCTTCAGGCTCTTGACACACAGGCGGCAATGCAGAGTAAGATAAATCCCTGGCACAGGCAGATCAGCCAGCTTAGCAGTCGCGTTCCCTTTATCAATAGAGCCCTCCAGCAGCAAAGCAGTACAGTAAATTTATTGAATCCATTGGCGGTAGAGGCTCTTCGCAGGAAAAACTGGAAAGAGAGCGAAATAACAGAAACGCAGATTCTGAACATTCTAAGACAGCAGAAAAAAAGCATCCAGCAAGCACAAAACCAGATGAAAGATATCCGCAAGGGAGAGTTTGGCAACCTCATGCCGGATCAAAATATCAACCAGATGGTTCTAATTCCTAAAGAGGCCACCTACACTGTACCCCTCGAACTAAAGGAAAAAATTATGAAACAAAGCAATCAAAGCTCTGATGAAAACTACCTTCCTTTCTGGCGGGAGCTTCTTCAATAATGAAATTATCAAAAGCATTCACAATGGAAAGGAATTATCTATGAATATCGATCTGCAAAAATTGCGCGACTCATTTCAGAGAAGCATGACTGAGGCCTCAAAAATCATCATAGGACAGCAGGAGTTGCTGCAACTGCTCTTTTCAGCGATTCTTGCCAATGGACATATTCTCATCACAGGCGCTCCTGGTTTAGCAAAGACTCTCACGATAAAAACAGTCGCACGCATCCTGGGTCTCTCCTATTCGCGTATACAATTTACACCCGACCTCCTACCAAGCGATATCATAGGCGTAGAGGTGCTGGATATCGATCCGAGCTCCGGCCAGAAAAGTTTCCGCTACATTCAGGGGCCCATTTTTCAAAACCTCGTTCTGGCAGACGAAATCAACCGCAGTTCGCCGCGCACCCAGAGCGCCCTACTGGAAGCTATGCAGGAAAAACAGGTAACCATTGCTGGCAAACCTTATCCGCTGCCAGATCCCTTTATCGTGTTTGCGACACGCAACCCAATTGACTCGGAGGGGGTCTATCCCCTGCCTGAAGCACAACTGGATCGTTTCCTCATGGAAATTGTTGTACCCTATCCGAATCTTCAAGAGGAGATCCAGATTGCCTCCAGTCCCATGCGTACCAACCTGGAAACATTGCAGGAACAGATGAGCGGTCAGGAGTGTATTGCCTACCAGAACATGGTAAATAACGTTCCTGTACCAAATAACGTTCTGGAGACAACCGTGGGGTGGGTTCGCAAAACACGACCTGAAAACCAGGGGGTATTTCAGTGGGGAGCCGGACCCAGAGCAGCGCACCATTTGATTCATGCTGCCAGGGCTTACGCTCTTCTCTATGGAGAGGGTGTGGTAACTCTGGAGATTATTAAAAAAGTTTTTATCCCCGTTCTGCGGCACAGGGTAATTCCAACATTTGAACACACACGAGAGAATATTTCAGTGGATAGCATACTGCATGAAATCACAGCTTCCTGATTATATCCAATATTTTCATCTCGAAAAGCGAGCTCACCAGTTTTTACTCGCCCTGCGCAGCAGTAAAAATGAGCTGGGGGAACGACGACTGTCGCGCCGGCGCGGCATTAGTACAGATATGATTGGCTTTCGAGCGTACAGCAAGGGCGATCCTCCCAAGGATATCAGCTGGCCAGTGTACGCACGCACCGAACACCTGCTGGTGCGTGAACGCGAAGGGTTGCACAAAAGCGAGGCAGTGTTTTCCATAGACCAATCCGCATCGATGTATGTTTCTTACCACCAGAAAACTCCGGCTTCTTTTTCCAAATTTACGGCTGCCTCCGGTTTGGTCTATATTTTGGGCACTCTGCTCCTGCATTCCAGAGACCATTTGTACCTGAATATGCCATCGTGGAAAAAAGTGGTCAGCAAGACTCAGCTTTTGCAACAGCTCCTTATTATAACTGACCCCTCAGCAACACACGATTCTGGGGTCCAGACAATCCCATTTGGAAAAAATATTATTCCCGGCAGCAACCCTAAATGGTATATTCTTTCCGACTGTTTTTTTGAACCCGAGAAGTTAGAAAAAAATTTAATCCAGATTTTAGCTAAAGGATTTCAGCCAGAGCTGCTCTTGATTCAGGATCAGAATGAGATCACATTTCCTTTTACTGGCTGGCAGCGCCTGCGTAACCCTGAGCAAAGCCAATCCGGCCGGTGCTCATTAACAACCGCGACAGATCATATCCGTCAGGACTATAACAAGGTGTTGACAGATCATCAAAAAAAAATCATGAAAATAACTAGACTATACCATATAAAAACACACCCATTCTTTGCTCATAATGATCCTATAAGCGTTATCGAAAGGGTGTTATCCTGATGATTGCATTGCTTTTCTGGATCGCGTTACCCTTGACCGTCCTCACCGTTTTCCAAATCCCACTGCTGCGCCGCCAGATCTCTTTAGGCTCTTACTATATCCTAGAGAAAATTAGACCCCGTTTCTTAAAACGTTGGAACTGGCAGCAATGGATTCTTCTACTGCTGAGAACGACGGCCGTTTTTTTGATCCTGTTATGGCAATTTAGCCCACGCTCGGTGATCACGGAAAAGCGCACCGTCATGATTCAACCACCACGCGCCAACCAGATGGTGGCATCAGCGGCAGGGCGCGTCCCGGAGAAAAAAATTTTTCTACCCGCAATTTGGAGTTCACAGCGGATACTCGACAGCTATTCAGATGGTTATCTGATCCTTCAGGCGATGCAGAAAGTTCTGGTCAATCCCTATAAACAAATCATCTTATCTATGGGAGAGTTGGATCTGCAATCGATACCTGCCGACTCCCTTGCCGTTTTGATTCCAGAATTTTCAGCTATGAATCAATTTCGCAAAAGCTGCTCGTCGATTTCCAGGATGCTCATTTGTCAGCCCATTGAAAAAATTCAGGATATGGACGCACAGAAATCTGAAATCAGGATGGTGGTACCTGTCCAGTTTCAAAACGGCGACACCTCCCCTATTGTCCTGAAAAGCAGAGATGGCAGAGCGTTGACGTTACGTTACCATTTGGAAAAAGAGAAAAAAGAGGTTCTAATCTTTTTAACAGGTCTGGATCTGCAATGGGGAGATTTTGCGTTAACAGGAGAGATGCTGCGATTCCTCCAGAGCTGGATACAGCCCACTGCACAATTTAATAAAGGAGTAGAGCTTCAGGATTATAAACCGCAGGAGACTCAGGGAGATATAAAAAAAATTTCCGCAAGATTGATACTCCTCTGGCTGCTGCTTACACTCATAGTTGAATCTCTCTTCTTTCTCATTAGTAAAAAAAATCAAAGCTCAGGATTGTAGAGGAAAATCATGAAAAAAAATATACAAATTATCATGGTTTTTCTACTTCTCTTTTTTAAATCTCCGGCAGTTTTTGGTAGCGGTTTTCTTTTCCAAGAGCTTTCTTTAGGCGGTGAATACCATGAGCCAGCCTTTCTCAAAATGATTCAGCTTAGCAGGGAAAGAACCTCGCTGCGTTTCAGCGAAAAGGGTTACCAAAGAGTCAGCGCGCAAAACCTTAGTGCGGGGATATTACCTAGACTGCCTTACCTGTTTCTGTACGCCTGTTCAGGTGGCCAGCCTCGATCCCTGCCAGACAGCTTGATTCCAAGTTTGAATCAATTTCTGATGCGCGGGGGCATCCTCTATATTCAATCGTGCGGAAAACCAAACCAAAACCAAATTCTATCTCTTCAAAAAAAATTTCGACAACCCATTCGCCCACTTCCTCGCGACCATGCGATCTATAAATCATTTTTTCTTTTGAGCGCCTCAGAGATAGAGCTTTATGGCGCAGTTATCTCCGCCTCGACGCAGCGCACAGCTTTGATACTTTCTTTCTATCCGCTTCAACAAAAAATATTGCAACAGGAGGAGACAGCCATTCACCTGGCAATTAATGTACTGATGTATATGCTCACGGGAAACTACAAATCGGATCAGGTGCATACCCAGCAAATTCTTCAAAGAATCCGGCAAAGAGGGATGATGCCATGATTTTGTATGGACTGACAGCCCTATTAATGCTCTCTTTTTTGCTGCTATGGATCAAGCCGTGGGCAGATCCAACCTCTGCTCCTCTTTTTTGGTTCTTCAGCGCGGCAACGCTGCTTTTGCTATTCCTGTTTATTCTGCCTTACCCCTGGAAAAGTGACCAGTCGATTGTTAGCCGGCGATCTATCATTGCCGCTGTCGATGTTTCGGCAAGCATGAACGTAGATTATAACAATATCGCCCGGATGGTTACAAACAGCTTTCCATCTCACCATGTCGAGGTAATTCCGTTTGCTGAAACAGTACCCGGTACAACGAATGCCGAAGAGAGCCATATCCAGAATTCAATTCAAAATATTTTCAAAATTATAACCAAAAGATATAAAGAAAGCAGCATCAGCGCTATGTTAGTTTTATCTGACGGAAAGGACACGGAATCGCCAGCCAAACTCAAAAATATTCCGACAACCGGCCATTCCTACCCTGTACATTCGCTTCTAAAAACATCGAAGGGGAGCAAGCGCATCGATCGATCTGTTCAAATAATCCATGCACCTCGATTTGCCGCAGTGGGCAAGCGGGTAAAAATACGCATTGCTGTCTCCGTAACGGGAAAAACTGAGTCGTCATTACCGGTTCAAATCATGGTCAATGGTAAATTTGCCGGCATACGACAAATCGATGTAAAAGATCAATACGGCGAGGCTGAGTTTGAAATTACTCTGCACAAAAAAGGCCAGACTCTCATCGAAGCCAGCATAGCCCATGATAGCCGGGAAGATTCCCGAAAAAATAATCGTGATTTCGCCGTCATGGAGGGTGTATTCAAAGGTTACAGAGTGCTACATCTCGCGGGTTATCCATCTGCCAACACTGCCTTTGTCCGGCGCGGATTGCAAAATATTTCTGGAGTAGATCTTATCTCCTTTTTTATATTGAGAACACAATCCCAATTGCATACAAGCTCCCAAAGCGATCTCAGCTTGATCCATTTCCCTACAGATGAGCTTTTTACCAAAGAGTTAGATAACTTTGACATAATTATCATCAATGATTTTCGCATGGATCTGTATTTGCAACCCGCTTATATTCAAAATATCATCCAATATGTGCGCAGGGGGGGATCTATCATTTTTTTCGGCGGGCCAGACTCCTTTATCGAAAAAAATCAGCTCTATTCGCCCCTTTCGTTAGAGGCGATTTTGCCAGTTCACTCGTACTCTTTTTCTTCGTATTCTGAAAAAAAATTCTCTCCGAAAGTCACGCTCAGCGGTCAGTTAGGCCCCCTGAGTATGCTGGAAAATTTTGCGAAACCCCTGGAGGGAATCAACCGCAATGAAGCAAAACCGGAGAGCGATATTTTTTTTACTTCTGAAAGCAATGAACCATATATCGTTGGTAAAAAAAGTGAAGGCGGCTATGTGCTGGCAGTTTTAAGCGATTCTCTCTGGCAATACGAATACCAGGGCAACATTTCACCATCCCTGCTCATGCGTGCTTTAATACGCCAAGCTATGCAGACATCAGACTATCCTGTCAACATATTTCAGAATCAGGTCTTTTTTCATGACAGACAGCATTTAATGGATCAACCCACAGCCCATATCCAGTTTAAAAATTTAGAAAACCGCATGATCCGCTCCTTTGAGCTAATGCCGGGTCGAAGTGCGGGATTGCCCGATGAAGCCGGCGCGCTCGAAGTAAAAATAGTGAATCGGGAAAGGGTTTTACAAAATTATTCCCTCTATTTTTTTCCTATTGTCAAGGAGAGGGAGTTCAGGGATCAACCTGCAGGTATCCAATTTATGGAAAACCTGGCCAAAAACAACCATGGAGAATTCCACCACTGGAACAAAGAAGAGGATCTCCCAACTCTATTAACTGCACTAGAAGTTAGAGAACCAATTTTCACAGAAAAAAAATATCCAAAGGTGCAACCGTTATATGAAGATGCTAGATTTCTGCTTCTGCTGCTCTACTTCCTTTTAGCTGGATTTTATCTTAAAAGCCGATTTAGTCTATTTGGCAGACAAAGGGACGAAGGAGACGATAACTGATTTTTTTTTATTTGCTGGATCCTTACCTGGAATCATCCAAGCGCCTGGTTTCAACCGATTTTATATAAGCCTCCAGTGGCGGCGTACTGACATCCTTTTTCTGCAAAATTAAATGACGCGCCCACCAGCGTTCGGCATAATCGCATAGATCTTTTAAGTTTCGTCCGCTAAATTCCTCTGTCATCTGCGCAAGTTTTACCAGCTCCTCCTCCTGTAAATGCCTGGCATAACCTTTGAGAATCAGACGCCGCTCCGATGTATTGGGCAGGTCAAAGCGAATGGTATGATCAAATCGGCTTAACAATGCTGAATCAAGATCCTTGGGACGGTTCGTAGCTGCTAGTGTCAGAATATCGCCCTTGCTTTCAAATCCATCAAGATATCTTAAAAGTACAGATAAAACTCTGCGAGTCGCTTCAAACATCTGGGCATCTCTGTTTCCGGCAAGACTATCAATCTCATCAAGAAAAAAAATTGCGCTGTCCATGCGCGCAGCCAATTCAAAAATGGACATTAGATTTTTGGATGATTCGCCATAATATTTTGAGATGATGGACTCGATCGGAATATACAATAAAGGCACACCTACCTCTTTGGATATAATCCGCGCCATGGTAGTCTTGCCGACTCCAGGAGGTCCTGTAAACAGGATAGCCCTGGGTCTATTCCCCCGCCCTGCTCCGGCTGAACCTCTCGTTTTCTCCATAATTTTTGCATATATCTCTTTGTGTTGGAATGGTAAAACCACTCCCTCCATAACCTCGCGCTTCACCAGCTCATAACCGCCTATAGCATCCCATGAAAGTCCCTGGCGATACACCTGAACTCCAAGCTCCTGCAACCGCTCCTCCGGCGTCTGCTCTTCTCTTTTCTGGTGAGCCATACGAAAAATATCGAGAATGAAATGGGCTTCATCAGCCGCAAACGCACTCTTTTTCCGGGCTTGAAAATGGTAATAACCCAGGGTTCCCTGAATTTGAAAATAAAACTGATCCGTAATATTTTTTATCTGGTAGAGATTGTCCCCCAGAGACTGAAATCTATATTCATCCGTAAGCCATGCATTGATTCGGATATTCTCCATGTAGCGTTTTGCCGTTTTCAGAACGAATGAGAGATGACCAATGTGAAAATCAGGCATTAAAAAACGAACCATCAGCTCTCCATGGTTCATCTCAACCTTGGGAACTTGATCGGATAGTGACGCATTTTCGCCAAAAATGAGCGCTGCCTCATTGAGAACCAGCTTTTCCATGTCACGCAGATAAATTAGGAGCCGATCCCCCTCCGGTCGTTGATTATCGTTCTCTTTTTGAATCAAATCCATTTTCCTCTTCCCGTTTGATTTGCTTGACCTGCCGATCCCATGCTCCCATTATCGTTTTCATTTTTCCACCTGCAAAGCGAAATATTTTTGTTCGAAGGTTTGTATATGAATATTTCTGAACTGTATCAGGACATTTACAGCTCTGTCCAGGAGACAGCGATCCAGGCGGGTTTGGATCCTGCTGCCATTCATATTATTGCTGTTTCCAAAACACAAAGCTTAGAAACAGTGCAAGAGGCGCTAGACGCTGGAATCGTCGAGTTTGGCGAGAACAAGGTTCAAGAAGCAAGCGAAAAATTTCCCCGGTTGCATGGTACTTTCCTGGCTCATTTTATTGGACACCTACAGACGAACAAAGCAAAACAGATCATTCACCATTGCCCCATTTTTCACTCCATAGACCGCATCGAAACGGCACAGGCGTTACATAGCGCATGGAAAAAGCTAATCGAAACTGGTCAGGATCCAAAGCACTTCACCGGATATTTTTCGCTTCCGCCAAAGAGACTTGGATACTTTCTGCAGGTAAACACAACGAATGAAAGCAGCAAGTCTGGTATAGATTTTGACAATCTGCATCTACTGGCGGAATCTATTCTAAAAATTGATTCCCTTGTGCCACTTGGCCTGATGACAATCGGTCCAACGAATGGAAGCAGCAGCGATAACCGTCGTGCATTCGCTTTGCTTCGTACCTACCGCGATCATCTTCGCGAAAAAGTTGATCCGCGCTTTCAATACTTATCCATGGGTATGAGCGATGATTACAAGGAGGCAATACAGGAAGGAGCAACCCATCTTCGCATCGGCAGCGCAATTTTTGGCAAACGATATTATCAGTAAAAGATCAGCCTGTGTTACCAGATAATTTTCTCAGGTTTGTCCTGAAAGGGATGACCTGAGGCCGGCAACCCATGACCTATCGCGTACACCACCCAACCTACCTCCGTTTTGCGAAAGAGAAAATAGTACCAGACATGCCTTTGGATATCATCCCCCGCTGCAGAGTATGCTACAATATCACCAGAGGCAAACAGACGCACAAAGGGGTGTAAATTTGATTTTAAGAGGTGCATCTCTGGCTCTGCTATTCCTGAAAAGGATTTTTGCGACAAATCATCCTGTTCCAGAAGGATCCATTTTCTACCTCTATCCTGATATCCGGCAAAATGCTGGAGCCATTCTTTTGCATTTTGTGGATGCCCCTGATAAAAAAAAGGCAATTGATCATGCAGGAGAATTTTATTACGATTTGATGAAATATTTTTTTGATTGAACATGCGCAGGATTTGTGTTACCCTAAACTGATCTTCAGGAAGGTAGACAAATTTCATACCCGACAACGCTTCGAGGATGAGCGGTTCCCAGATCCCTTTTTTTGCGCTATTCAGGGATATTTGTAAAAAGTAACGTCTTTCACCGCTTTTGATGAATAGCAGATAAATGTCATTTTTTTGCGCTGTTTGAAAGAGCGAGAAACTAACCAAATCCGCCCGCAGGAGAGGTAGCATAGCTTTGGCGGCATCTGAATTCCGACAAAAAGAGGCCGCCTTCCCTGTCTGACCACAATACGGCGAACCAGCCTCTCTTGTAAATATTTTGATACGCACGGTGCCTGAATGCGCATTGCCTGTTTTTGCCGCCTGATCCAGCTCCGGCCAAACCTGCGCTACAAATTGAGAAAGGCTTTTCGGGCCTACACCAGACATATCCGCCGGAAAGTAAGAGAGATCAACGACCAGATCATTTTTTTTTTGATTCTGTCCCGGAGCCAGGGTAAATAACACCCTGTTTTGATGAACAGACTCTGCCCTGAATGATCGGGGAAGCTGAAGAGAAAGGTTGAAGAGACGATATTCTACGGGTGGTTCGCTTGCAGGCAACCGAAATGGATGACCCTGGGCAACAATGAAAATGGGCACCAAAAAGAAAGTAAAAAAAGAAACAATAAAAAATCTGCGGCATGAAAACCGCAGATGGAATCGATTGGATATCACAGGCCTATTGTACCCTAAAAAATTTGCAAAAAAGAATCCTTAAAATCTTGCCACTTTTTTCAAATTAGCTACAGGCATCGCTACCCTGCCATTCACAGTTTCGACCTGAATCTGACCGCCAACCTGCTTGAAAGCTCCGATATACACCCTGCCATCTTTGGTTTCTATCTTGGACAATTTTCCATATTTTTGTCGCAGATCCTCTAATGTGAGCTTTTTCGTTTGCGGATCTATAGAAGATTCACTACCAGGCTGGACATCAAATTCCATTTTCTGATCCAGCATCTCTCTGGATTCAGTGGGAATATGCAACGGCGCCAGAGTATCGCCCTTTAAGGCATCCTGTTTTCGCAGTGATTCAATAGATTGACCGCTTTTTTTCTTGGCGGCGATCTCATCAAGAACCTTGGTATCCACAAAGGCTATAGCATTAAGCTTCTCAAGCTGATCCTTTTCTTTGCCGCCAAACGCGATAGGTTTCTCCACCTTGGAAGTCGTGATTTCTACTTTTTGACCGGCTTTCAGCTCCATTGTTTCAGCTACTTTCGGCGATTTCCCTGCATTTGCATCTGGTTTGTCAGTTTTCTCAATTTTAGCTGCTGCTACGCGGGAAACTGAGACATTTCCCTCTAGCAGACGAACATGAATTTGCTCGTCAGATGCTGTCATCGCAAAAGAGGTACCGCGTACGCCCGCGACAGCCACCGGAGTATGCACCTGAAATTTCTGCACGGTATTGTCTTTCCGGGCAATTTTATTAAAAACTGTTCCTGATTGTAGAAATAGATCCACAGAGCGCTCACCTGTTGCGCTTCCGATAATTTTTTCTAATTTCAGCTGGGTATTGTTGCGCAAGGTAATCATGGCCATATCCCGGATCTGAATGATAATCATACCATTGTCTTTGGTTGTTAAGATATCGGACTGCTGGACAATATCCCCGCTTTTTGCCGGTTTGCCGTTGACAAAGGCATCCCCTTTCACAAATGTCAAAATCCCCTGCATGGTTATCTGCGCCTCGGGTTTAGAGCCGCAGGAGAGAGCGAAAAAGAGCAGAAGAAGAAAAAGTGCCAAGTTTCGAGTTTGTTGAATTAACATAAACATATCCCTATTCAAAAAAATATATACCAATAAGCATCGATGCTTCGACAAGCTCAGCACAAGTTACCGGTTGGGCAATGCCATAACTGCGTCCTTATCGACCTTGGGTCAGCTCTTCTCCATCCGTTGACGTCGGTCGCTCC
>DYNZ01000077.1 GCA_020720805.1 Leptospira biflexa
AATGAGATGAGGAGCACCCGTTGAACTGATGACAATATCAACCTGTTCCAGTTGATCAGTGAGTGCATCCAGAGAAACCGCAGAACCATGAAAGCGTTGCGCCAGGCTCGTCGCCCGGGACAAGGTCCGATTGGCAACCACCACCTTATCAACCCCTTGGCTGACCAGATGCTCTGCCGCAAGCTCTGCCATTTCACCAGCCCCGATCAGCAAAACGCTCTTGGTATCCAGACTGCCAAAGATCTTTCTGGCCAGTTCAACGGCGGCATAACTGATAGAAACGGCCGAGGCTCCAATAAGCGTTTCCGTTCGTACCCGCTTGGCCGTCGAAAACGCTTTATGCAGTAATTTATTGAGAATGGGACCGGTGCCCTTTCCCTCTGTGGCAAGACGATACGCCTCCTTTAATTGTCCAAGAATCTGTGCTTCTCCAATGACCATCGAATCAAGGCTGGTGGCCACCATAAAAAGATGATGCACGGCATCAATGTTGCGATGGATATAGAGATAATCTTGATAATGCTCAGGGGCAACCGTATTCCCAAAAAGGAGGGGCACTATCCGGGACTCAATATCTGCGCGGCCCGCATTTTCCAACACTGCATTTTCTTGAACAACGACAATAATTTCAACCCGATTGCAGGTTGAAAGCAGATAACATTCTCGGCATCCATCCAGTTTCTGCAATTCTTGCAGGGTTTCCTCATAACTCTTCCCGCCCTGACCAATGGCCAACTGCTCACGAATTGCCAGTGGCGCTGTTTTATGGTTCACCCCCAAAAGCAAAATCATCTCACTGGGCATAGCTATGTATGCCTCCAAGCAGGAAGGTCACACCCCACAGGGTAAATATCATGGAGACGAAACCGATAATGGCCATAATGGCCGCTCGTTTCCCCCGCCATCCCGCAGAAAATCGTTGGTGAATCTGGGCAGCATAGAGGAACCAGGTAATCAACGACCATGTTTCCTTGGGGTCCCAATGCCAGTAAGATCCCCAGGCCTGACTCGCCCATATCGAACCAGAAATAATCCCAAGGGTTAAAAGGACAAAGCCAATCGCCAGACAATGGCTGTTGAGCTGATCAAGTGCATCGAGGGAAGGCAACCGTTTGAACAAATAGCCAAATTTCTTCTTTTTCAATTCACGATTCTGCAAAAGATACATGATGCCACCGCAAAACGCTAAAGACAGAAAAGCGTATGAGGCAACCGTTACGCCGGCATGAACTGGCAGCCACCAGCTTTGCAGGGCTGGCGCCAGGGGGTTGATGGTGCGGGGACTTAACGCCGCAATGACAAGCAGTGCCAGAATTAACGGAGAGATAAAAGCTCCAAAATTTTTAACGGTATAACGCCAGCGAAAGGAAAGATAGGCCCAGGTCAATGACCAGGAAAAGAAAACCACGGTTTCATGCTGCGAGGTGATAGGTGTGTATCCGGTTTGAAAAAAACGCAAAAGGACATACAGGGTTTGTAGAATACCTACAACCACAAGGGAAAAGCGAGCCAGACCTCTGAGTCGTTGGTTCTGGCTCACAAAAACAAACCAATTCACACACAAAGACAGGCCATGCGTGACAAGGATGGTGTGAAAAAGCAGGCGGCTCGTATCACCCACAATGGATATCCTCACGAAAAAAGACACCAATGGCAGGAGTTGTTCTCCAGCGCCAGGCATCGGTGGGTTCGACCAGAGTAGTCAGTTCTATTCTGCATTCGTATAGAGAGGAGTATCATATCGCTTGCACCTTGCCCACGATATCGTCCACATCAATATCCGCTGGAAGAATTTCTTGTAATTTCACAGCAAGAGCGGGCCAATCTTGTCGTCGCAATAACGAAAGAAGGTTTGCACAATCAATGTCAGCAAATACGGATTTATGGGTATCCACAGTCTCACCCCTCTTTCTGACCTCCGTCCACTTCCTGCTCTGCAGCACCTGCATCCGGATGGCGGACAAGAGGGTGACAAGCCCTCCATATTCGGGCCCATACTGATTTTCAAGTTCCTTACGAACGGCAGCAGCCAGAGAAGGGCTGCCGCCACCCGTAGAAACAGAAATCAGAAAATCGCCTCGACGAAGAGTGGCGGGAACATGGAAGGTGCTGGCATCAGGATTATCAGCAACATTGACCAGCGTAGAAAGCAAGCGAGCATCCTCAACAATCCGCAACTGGGTTTCGGGACAATTCGTTAAAGCAAAAACAAAAGAAGCTCCTTTCAGATCTCCCTGTTCATAGACACGAGGGAGCCACTCCAGCCTCCCATCAAGCACAAGATTTTGAATTTGCATCAATATTTTCGGACTGACGAGCCGAACCCTGGCCCCACATGCCAATAGCCCATGCAATTTACGCGCGGCAACCAGCCCGCCGCCAATGACCACGCACAGTTGGCCGTCCATGTTCACATTGATGGGATATAAGGCCATATGTTTCAAGCAGTCATTTCTTTTTACGAGTCAGACGATTGACAATAATCGTCACATTCTTTTCCGGCTTGCGAATGACCTGTTTCCCGAGGGTAATATCAAATTCTTCTTTGGCCAGATTCAAAAAAAGCGGCAAACTTCGACGGCTGGCATCATGGGCAAGATAAACGCAGCCCTCTGGCTTGAGATATTTCTGCAAAACTGTCAGCAGTGGCTGGAAAAATTCGTCACGAAATAAAATTTCCGCACCAATCACGATATCAAAAGGAGCTAGCTCGGGCGGATGCAACCAGTCAAGATGGGTAAAATTGATGCCTTGGACCCCGGAGGCCGCCGCATTTATTTTCTGGAAATCCATAATAATATCTTCATAATCGGATATCGTTACCGAAAAACCAGCAGCAGCTGCCGTAATCCCCGGGGCCCCCAACCCTGCCCCTAACTCAAGAACCGTGGTTTCAGGCGAGGCCGGTAATTGATTCATCACATACGATAAAACCATAGCCGCTTCCCACAATTTCACCCAGAACGGAAACTCCGAAACATTGACCAGCGGATCCTTGCCAGCCAAAAACTCTTCAATATCAGCAGGTTTGAGGATTCGTAAAGTTGTTTCGCCCACTTTGAAGCGATCAAATCTCAATTTGTATTGAGATCTGATTCGATTATATATTTTTCGTTCTGGTTCAGGAAGATTCCGAATATCCATTGATTTTCTGCGTCGTCAAGAGCCATGTCCAAGCATGGTCAAGAAAAGTTTTTTGTTTTTGTGTAGCTTATTCCCACCCTCGACGAACAGAATACGCTGTAACGCACAAAAAAAGAGGGGCTGATTGAGTCTCCTCAATCAGCCCCGCAAACTACCTAAAAACGAAAGCTCTGTCAATTGTCAGCAGACAAATTAGCAACCCTCGATGGCGCCTTTTTTCTTACCGGCAGCGATTTTACCATCGGTAACGGTCACCTTATCACCTACTTTGGCAGCACCCATGGCAGAAACCTCTTTGCCATCATCACAGGTAACGGTTACTTTATCACCAGCAACGGCCTTAACGGTACCGGTGCAAGCAAAAGAAGAGGCGGCGCAAAGCATGAAAGACAGAGCAACAACAGCTACGATTCCTTTTTTCATTTTTTTCTCCATTGATACTAATGCTTTTGGTTAATCTGGATCGCTCCAGGGTTAAAGAACTTCACATGGAAGTAATTATACTCACACATAAGCTTCTGTCAAATAAAAAACTGAAAATAATGAATACTAATTCATTATTTTTTTAATATCCTTTTCCAGGAGGGCATGGGGAACCATCCCTGGATACTTTTTAACAACAACCCCTTCCTTGTTCACTAAAAATGAAGTGGGGATTCCTGCTACTCCTCCAAAATCACGGGCCGTAGCATCATCTGCCATTAAAACAGGATAATTGATCGAGCGAATTTCAATCAATTTGGCAACGACCTCCGCGCCATCATCAACCGATAGGCCAATAACCGAAAAATTTGACTGGGCAAATTGTTTTTGCAACTCAATTAGCACCGGCACCTCTTGCATACAGGGAGGACACCAGGTGGCAAAAAAGGTGACCAGCAGGGTTTTCCCCTCAAATGTCGTGCTTTTTACCGTCGCTCCCCCCTTGCTGGCATCAGTAAGACTAAAGGCCGGCATCTTACTGGCCGCAAAGAGAATAGAAGGGGAGAAAACAAGACAAAAAAACAGACAGTAAAGGCTTACTCTCACTCTGTTTCCGAATTCGGGGTTTCTGGTCAAAGAGGCACTCATATATCACTCCAAGGTATTATGCAACAACAGAGACATTTATTTTACATGCTTACAATAGGATATTTACATAAAAAGTCAATTGAGAAAGCTTGCCTATCCATGACAGCCAAAGAAATTCCTGACTATCTTCATGGAACAGGCCGCTCCACACAGAAAGGGTGTGGCCTCCCTCGTTTCCTGAGTGAAGGTTTCATCTCCAACAGGAAGATAAAATATCGTCGCCAGGTAAAAGATATGGTATTACTGTAGAGCAAACAGGGGATTGAAATTCCTTGTGGTATATTTTTTTGTTTTTTGAACTCTTCTTTGAACCAACGGTGCCTCCCATGCAGATTTTTCCTGTTTTTTTCTCCACACTTCTCCTGCTTATTCTTACCTTAGCGCCTTCGGCCAACTGCCGAGCCGAGCTTGTTGACAGAGTTGTAGCAGTGGTCAATGACGATGTCATTACCTCTTCTGAAGTCAATGATGAGGGGAAGATGTTCTTCCAGAAAATCACTGACCAGGCCCCTGCCGATGAAGTTGCCTCTGCACTTCGACGGGCCAGAGAAGATGTCCTCAACAGCCTGATTGATAAAAAGCTGATCGCGCAAGAGGCAGCAAAGCAAAAGCTGACAGTTTCCGATGAAGAAATAAAAGCAGCCGTCAAGCAAATGAGTGATAACAACAACATGACCGTTGAGGAATTCCTGTTGCAGGTGCGGAGCACCGGCATGACAGAGGCTGTCTATCACGACAATCTACGGAATCAAATCCTGCAAAGTAAGCTGCTGAATTATGAGGTTCGATCCAAAATCATCATCAGCGACGATGAAGTCCTTGATTATTATGACACCCATTACACAAAACGCGTCGAACAGGGTGGATATTACCTTTTACAAATGGGATTCTTGGGGAAGAAGGATCCAAAAAACCTGGGGAGTCTTGACCCTGCATCGAAGTTAGAAGCGAAAAAAAAGGCCGAAAGGATCCATGCTTTGGCAGAAAGCGGCCAGGATTTTTCACAACTGGCCAAAAAGTTTTCCGAGCTTCCTTCTGCGGCTGATGGCGGCAACATCGGTACATTCCAAAAAGAAGAGATGGCTGATTATATGAAAACAGCTCTTCTTTCCATCAAACCTGGCCAGATTACGCAAATCGTCGAGACCCCGGATGGGTATCAATTTTTCAAACTCCTCTCCAGTCAAGAAGGCGGCGTCGTCCTTCAGGCGCCCTATGACTCAGTCAAAGAAGAGATAAAAAAGACCTTGTACGACGAAAAGCTGAAAACAGAATTCGAAGCCTGGGTCAGCAAGATAAGAACCTCTGCCTACATAAAAAAAATGTAGGTAGACTGTGCTTGCAGCACAATTGAACAAAAGGGTTCTGAATAGCGGTATACTCTCGCTAACGCACGATCTCGGTCAATACGGCGATGCGCCGCGCGGCCCGGCGCGGAAAAATAAGTGTGCGCCGGAGTATAACAAAAGAACAAATTGTGATTGCCAGGTAGGATTTGCCATGCCCAGAACAAGGGAGAAGGTTGCCGCTATCGTCCTTGACTGCCGTGATTATGGGGAATCAGATCAGATTATGACATTTTTCTGTCAGGAACTTGGCCGGATGAGTGGCATTGCCAAGGGGGCCAAGCGCAGTCAGAAACGATTTGTCAATAAACTGGAACTTTTCACATCCCTATCTCTTCACTATTCCGTCTCTCGACCAGGCAGTTTGGCCTTTATTGCCGAGGCCGAACTCGTGGACAGTTTTCTCAACCTGCGCCAAGATGCCCATCTTTTCCTTATGGCCTCGGTCATGCGCGAACTGATCATGGCAGCCACCCAAGAGCTTGAAGGTGATGACGGAATCTTCGCCCTTCTCGAATGGGGACTTCGATCTTTACATTCCCGGTATCCAGCCCTGACCATACTGTCGTTTTTTCAAATACGATTTCTGGAGAGAATCGGCTATCGTCCGCATCTGTATTCCTGTTGCCAATGCAAGCAACCGTTCAGGGAAACCATCCGCTACAGCTTTGACAACCGGCATGGCGGCCTTGTATGCGAGCAGTGTCAAGACCAGGAAATGATCCCGCTCACCACGACCCTTTCTCCCGGCACGATCAAGATCCTCGAAGCCGCCCAGAACTGCCCTCTGCATCGTTTACATCGTCTCCAGCTTTCCGGCCTCGGCGTTGGCGAATCCTTGTCGTTCCTTCATCGTTATCAACAACATCTCCTGCAACGAGATATCTGCTCACTCAAGCTTCTCAATGAAGCAAGCTGGCAGATTTAGAGACAATGATTTCCTTCCACATACCGTAACTCCCCCCCATGCTCAACAATCTGGGCACCATCATCCTGGCGCATAACAATGGCCCCATCCTTTCTGATTCCCATCACTGTTGCCGTATATAAGGGCTTTTTCTGAATATCATATCCATAAAGCACTCGCTTGCCGATAGTATCCGAAAGCCTCTGCCACTGGCGCAGGAGTAGATGCTCCGATTCCAGTGTCTCCTCTTCCGGCCCTTGTGAATCATAGAGATGCTGTAAATCTCTTTCATCTTCATACCAAAGAAGACCGATATTCCACGCCATTTTCGCCAGGAAGGAGAGAGTAAAATCGCGCAGGCTCACTTGCCTGCCAAGAAGTTGAACAAGGGAACAGGCCACATCAGCCAACGACTCAGGAAAACAATCATTATTGACATTGATACCAAATCCAAGAAGATGAAACAATTCTCCATGCCCCGGACTCCGGTAGCTTTCCACCAGAAAGCCGGCCAGTTTTCGCTGGCCCACCATGACATCATTGACCCAGCGGACAGTAGCGGTTTCTGCCCCACACTCCCGCACCGCCTCGCAACAGGCAACTCCAAGGGCCAGGGGTAAAAGGGTTCTGGCCCGATCCATCAAGGTATCGGCCAAAATAAGACAACCCCATACCCCGCCAACCGGGGCATGCCAGTCGCGCGCAAATCTCCCCTTGGAGGCCGATACCGTTTCGGCCAGAATAACAGTGCCACTGGCTACCGAACGCCCGCCCTGTTCACAGGCGACAATATGCCGGCGCGCCAGATCCATCGTGCGTCCCACAGACCCATGGCGGTGGATAACAGAACCAACAATGGCGCCATAACGAAGAATAAGCTCAGGAAGAGAGGGAACAGATGAGCAACAGGTCAGGCGGCGAGCCGGAAGCTCACGAGCTGACACAAACTCACGAAGCTCAACCGACGACAAACCCTGTTGGGCTATCATGGGGGAGGGGGAGATGAATCGTCAATATGAAAAAAGGCCTTACTCTTCAGCATGTCCTGGCTCTATCATCTTATCCCAATCAGCCTTAACCCTGGTGATGATTTTCTGAATAAGCGGTAATTTATCCGAGGCACAGACGCCAATAAGAGGCTGCCCCTGATTGACCGAAATGCCGGGAGTAAAGTAAATCGAATGAATCACCCCCGCCTCACCAGTGTAATAAACAGGCGTATCCCGCTTCATCAGCGACATAATGATAATTTCATCCCCTGATTGAATACTCAACGCTTTGGCCCCTTTTTTTTCAATCCGTGACTGAATATCAAGAGAAAAGAAATATTTCGCCCGTTCTGGAGCCGGGAAAATGAATAATACCTCCTTCAGAATACTTTCAATGACCTCTTTCTTTTTTAAGGGGTGACGAATCGTGAGTAATTTTTCACCAGCTTCCACGAACTGTCCTTCCAATTCGGTGCGAATCGAAGAAACAGCGCCATTGGTTTGCGCAGTGACTGTTTTCGGATTTCGCTCTCTGGTTATTTCAAAAAGAGGAGTTCCCGGGATATGTAACCATTGACCACTGGTCGAATTAACCCTGCTTCCTTCCTCAACCTTGAAATTGACAATCCCCGTCTGCGTTGCACAAACGACCACATAATCATAAGGATCTGAGCGATATTTACTCAAGATTGCATCAAAATCTATCTCGTCGGCCATCCATTAACCTTGTATAAAAATGAATAAAATCAAGGACACAACAACTGTTTCGTTCCAGCATTCTTGATCGTGGCACCAGTTGTCTCAGTGCGATGCCCCGCCATGTTGCGTCCCGGCGCCATGAGGATCATGCGCGCCGCTCCCTTGAGCGGTTGCCCGATGAACCGCAAAAAGCGGGGCGGAAACCACCTCCATATCAACGATCCGACATTGCGAAGCGACCACCCTATTGCTTATATACTTCTTCGAAGTATATGAAAAAGCGCTATGGGCATGGGCCTTGATCGTATCCGAAACAAGCCAGGTATCACGGCCCTGCTCAGATCCGGAGCTATCCAGGAGTGTACACACAATTTTAATATTTTTCACATCCTGATCACCACGATTTTCAAGAGCAAACGAGGCCTGGGCAAGATGCCCCTTCTCTTGCACAGCCACCTCTGAACGGGCCAGAAGCACGGCCTGTTGCATCGCTTCGGCCTGGCTGGAGACACTTACTGGAGGCAGGAACAATTGCGTGATACCACCAACGGCATCCATTTTTTGCAGGGCTACCATCACTAATCCCAGTATCACCGCACTAATAGCTATTTTACCCCAAAATTTGCTGTCCATATACGATCTCCTTTTAGCCCACTGCCATTACCATGACAGAAAAAGACAACCCCCATCAAAACTGTTACGAGTAGCTCCCCATCAACGCAAATTTTATACCTATATCATTCTCGCAAGGCAAGAGGATTTTCCGGATACAGCAAAAAAAATCACCCTCACACTGATACGCCGAAACCCCGAAAGGCAGAAATAATATCAAACTCTATGTTCTTCAACTGCTCTTCCTCCATGCTCGTCTCTCATCACTGCAATAAAACACAAAGGCCTTTTTACCATTCAGGTAAAAAGGCCTTTGTGTTTATCAACAACGCACTCTTCCGATCGTCCTACTCACAGGTCCTCGGTTTCGCGGCATCCAATGCGTATTGAGTGACAAATTTATGCAAATTTTGCATCTGCTCAGTCGTATACCCATAGGTGTCAAATTGCGGCATTGCCTTCTTGAATTTCTTGTAGTCATCAGCAAAGAAACGATCCCAGGCGGCAATCGTCCTATCCGCAGGGCTGATAATCGGGCCTTTGTTCTTCTTATGACAAGTGAGACATTTACGGAAAACATAACGACCCTTGGTTGGATCGCCAGCAGCCGGATTGAAAGCCGCCGTCGTCCCCGCTGGCTTTTCTTCCTTCACCGCCTCCGGTTGAGCAGTCCCTTTTTTGGCGGGTGTTGCTTCAATCGTTTTCGGCTTAACAGCCTCCTCATCATCTCCACCTTTCTTACCGGCCTCTTCCACCAGATACCGATGAATATTTTCTAACTGCCGATCATTAATCCCAATCACCGAAAAATCATGCTTCGTATCTCGTAATTTTTTATATTTATCAACAAAGAATGAGTCCCACTCGGCGGCACTTTTTTCTTCTGGCGCCAGACTGCTGAGGCCCTTCTCTTTATGACAGGCCCGACAGGTCTGAATGGCATACTTGCCCCACAGGGCATTTCCCGCCTTTTCATCAAAAGCCTGGGCTGGCTGGACATTCACCAGCAACAGCCCAAACGCACCAGCCATAATCGCAGTAGAGACTTTTCTCATTTGAACCACCTCTTCTTCCATGATTATCAGCAAATCCGTTTTCAATTTTAACCGAAAACGAACGATAAAATAAATATCTCACTTTCTTCATATCACGCATACAGAAAGAATACAATACTGTTTGCCATCTTCCAGACTATCTCTCTCGACACACTCTGTTCGCCACTTATGCCATTCGGGTATCGTCAGGTTCTTCTTTCCTGGCAAGTTCAACAAAACCCCAATACGGGAAATCCAGTCCATATTGAGCCACCAGGCCCGGTGGATGCTCCCGGCTCGCCACTAACCACAAGTCATTCCTCCGTTGTCGGGATAACGATTCCTCCAGGGGATCCCACTCTGGAGAAAAAACCAGGGCATTGTCGGCACTATACTCAATATCACCAGAGCCCTTAAACGAACCCATGTGGGGCCGATCCTTATACCCATCCCCACTGCCACGAGACAGCTCAGAAAGAATCAGAAAAGAGACCGCGAACTGATCCCGAATAGCCTCAAGCTGGCGCAGCCAGGAATCAATCCCTGTTCGCTGTTCACTCAAATCCTTAAACGGCAGTTTATGCAGGCTATCAATCACCACCACCGCATACTCGCTTCTAGTCTCGTGCCGGATAAAATCAATGTGCCGCCGCATGATTTCCGGGGTGAGCTGACGATCATTGACCACCCGCAACGAACGCAGAATGTCTTGCAAGTCCTGACAGGCTTGAACAAATCTTTCCGCATTGGCGCCGGCCACCGCCTGATCCCTGAGAGCAGCGGTGGAGAGACGACTCAATCGGCTCAATGTGCGCTGATAGATCTTCTGCCGACCATTTTCAAAATCATAATAGAGAACCGGCACCTGACGACGGGCCATCTCGGTGGCGATCTGAATGGCAAAGCAGGATTTTCCGGATTTGGGCGCCCCGCCAATAATGTTAATCCCATGCACCCCATCCAGGGCCTCATCAAAACAGGAAAAGCCCGAGCGAAGAGCCCCATAGGCCTTTCCTGCCTGCATGGCAAGCTGTTCAACAAATCCCGTATATTCTCGCTGGGGAGATGCAAAAGGAGAAAAGGCCGTTGAGGCCTGAATCATGTTCAAAACCGCTGTCTTAAACTCTTTGCCCTGATCACAGGCCAGATTCCACAGGCTATAACTTTTGGCAAGACCAGTCGGCCACCGGAATAGTCGAACCTTAAAGCCGATCCTGGCCGCCAGATTGCGAGCCGCAGCCTCCGCCTCCGCCGTGTTTTCCACCACCAAAAAAACGGTATGAATGAAGGAAAAACGAGCGGCATCCAGGTGCTCAAAATCATGACAATCCGGCACCGCAATCCCTGGAAAACCAAGCTGCTTGAGGGTCAGCAGATTTTCCTCGCCCTGACAGATAAACAGGGCCCCATTCTCACAGCGACCAATATCCTCAACATTAAAGATATGATACCGATCATCAAAAAATCGCTCATCTCCATGCCAGAAGAAATCTTCTGGCCGGTCAGGAAAGACACAACGAGCAGCATAACAGTTGCCATCATCCTGCACAAAAGGATAGACCAGATAACGGCCGTTATAACCAACCTGCAATTCAGCAAGAACACCAGGCCCAATCCCGGCCACCTGAAACCGGGCCAGCATCTCCCCACTTAAACGATCATGATAGGATTTGACCTCATTGTTGATATTGGCAACCGGGAAATCAAAAGGCATCGCCCAAGACTCCCGGTCAGGATCATATCCCGGCACCGCATCGAGACCAATCCTCATTATCTTGGCGAACCAGAGGGGAAAGCCACCCGGAACACAATGATTCAGGCATCGAAAATAACCATAAAAAAAACCCTCTGGTTGCAGATACACCACCAGACGGTCAGCAACGACCCTCCCCTGCTTATGACAGAAAGGGCAATCAGCGCTCAGATAGGTCTTTTCTTCATGAATATTGTGCAGAAAACGGCGATAAAATTGAACTACAGCCTCGGGCTGCCTCATACGAAGACCGTTGGGGGAAAAGAAAACAAGAAAAAGAACACATTGCCAACAGACAAAAAACAACTGCTGACCATATCAGGGCCTCGGCAAGAGGGAGATTATGACACGATTTGCACTCCCGCAAGATCGGACTCCTGCAAGACTTGGTCAAATTGAATATGCACCGAAAACGATTCCTGTCCATCCACCTCAACCACGGCATCTGTCTGTCGGAAAAGAGAGACCACAACGCCAATTTTTCCCGCCGCCAACACAGTGTTCACGCCGGCCAATTCCGGCAGTCTGATCCGGACCCTGCGCCCAAGGAGGATATTAAGACTTCTGTTTTGCGCAACCCGCACCAGACAACACGCCCCGCCAACAGAGATGTCCCCGCTTTCACTCAACAGATCAGGCCCGACAGCCCCACCCTTGTCATCAAACAGGGTCATGGCCAGTTGACCGCTAAAATTCCATCGTTCCTGTTGCCGTCGCTCAACTGCCATCATCTTTGACGAGTCATTTTCATCGCTCTGCTGACAGAACTTTTCCATTTTCGATTCCAGATCGGGATGCAGCGTTTTCCATTTCTGCAATCCCTCCCGGGACAGCGCCAGGGCATCCACCATCCCAATACTGGCAGCGCTGACAGTCCAGACCGAATTCTTAAAAAAAGACTCTGTTCCCACCACCCCTCCCGGCCCGACTATCTGCAAAAGAATATCGTTGCCCTGGGCATCCCGATGAAAAAGTTTAACTCGTCCCTTATTGATAAAGAAAAGTTGCTGTTGCACCACACCCTGAGTGGCAAGACTCATGTCAGGGGCAAAATGCACCGGCATCATAGTTGTATAGAGGTTGTTAAACTCTTCCGTACTGAGACAGTCATACACCTCCGACCAGCTCACGCCCTGCCCCCCTGCCCCCGCATCCCTCTGCTCCCCGATCAACTCAGAAGCATACAGGGCATCTTCAAGAGCAAGGGGATCAATTTCAAGCAGACGCTGGCGCAGAATTTCCGCCTGATCCAACTGGTGGAGATAACTCAGGGTAATAATCAGATGGAGCAGTTTTTTTCTGGCTTCTACCAATCTGTGTTGATCAAGCAGAGAATAAACCTCTTTTTCTTCCACCAGTTCCGTCACAGGCGTATAGGCGTAAACAGGTCGTTCTCGCACCGTCCGGGCCTGTTGGATCAAGCCTTTCGTTTTTTTCTGCGCTTCAGCAAGCCCTTGCTTCTGTAGCCGGCGATAACTGTCAAGCAGGGTCAGACCTTTCTGAGCTGCCTGCCAAACCGGCTCCGCAATTCGTTTTGGCCTCACTTTCGTTTTCCCTGTAAATTCAAGCAGCGCCTTCTGGGCCTGCACCGAACCACTCCGACCC
>DYNZ01000222.1 GCA_020720805.1 Leptospira biflexa
CGCGAGGCGCAGGAGTTGGCAGAGTTGTATAAGGTGGTGGAGATGAATAAAAAACTATTCGCGCACTTTCGAGAAAAGGATAAAGAACGTAAACAACCCCAATATCTCTGGGAACATCTTACTGAAGCATCCGAACTTGCAAAAAACTTTGCCAGCAAGATTGGACTATCCAAAAGCGGTGAAATTCTCGGTTTACTGCATGACTTGGGAAAAGCCAGCGATAAATTCCAAAAATATCTTCTCTCTGGTGAAGGTCTACTTAACCCTGACTCGGATGGTTACGTTGACCACGTTGCCATGAAGGGAAAAATTGACCATAGCACAGCGGGAGCGCAACTTATCTATAAACATCTGTGGGACAAAGGCGGTGAAGGGAAAATGGTTGCTCAGATTTTATCTCTGGCAATTGCTTCTCACCATTCAGGCTTGATAGATTGTCTCTTGCCAAGCGGTGAAGACAATTACACAAGACGCATGGAAAAAGCAGAGGAAAATTCTCACGTCAGCGAATCTTTTGCCAACCTCACAGAACAAGAACAAACAAAAATTGCTGAATTACTTGCAGATGATATGCTTGTAAAAGAATTGATAGAAAAACTTAAAGCATTGAATGAGGGAGGCGAATCAAAGACAACGCTTTCATTTAAATATGGTCTCTTAATTCGCTACCTGTTTAGTTGCCTTCTCGATGCTGACAGACTTAATACAGCCGACTTTGAATTCCCTGGCAATGCTCGATTGCGAAACAATAATGTATATCCTTCATGGGAGAGTCTGATTGAACGCCTGAATATCAAAATAGAAGAATTTGAGAATAAGCCAAATAGAAACGAAGTGGACGAGATACGCAGTCGGGTTTCCCAATCTTGCCTGGAGTTCTCATCGAAGCCAAAAGGCATTTATCAATTGACCGTTCCCACTGGAGGCGGAAAAACTTTCGCCAGTTTGCGCTTTGCTTTACATCACGCCAAAGAGCATTCAATGGAGCGCGTCTTTTATGTAATTCCCTACACTTCAATTATTGACCAAAATGCAGATGAAGCGCGGAAGGTATTGGAAGATAAAGATAAAAACGGAAACTATCTGAACAAAGTAGTTTTGGAGCACCATTCCAACCTCACACCTGACGAGGAAACCCGCCGACAAAATCTTCTGGCGGAAAATTGGGATGCTCCGATTGTGTTCACGACCCAAGTTCAATTTCTGGAAGCGTTATTTGGCTCTGGGACGCGCGGCGCAAGAAGAATGCACCAACTGGCAAATTCGGTCATTATCTTTGATGAAATACAGACCATTCCAATTCGCGCCGTTCACATGTTCAATCTTGCAGTTCGGTTTCTTGTTCATGCCTGCGGCGCGACAGTCGTACTTTGCACAGCCACCCAGCCTTTACTTGACCAAGTTATGCCTGTTCAACGCGCCTTGGATATTAAGCCAGAACAAAAAATTATTTCCTATGAAAAGGAACTCTTCCAAAAACTTAAGCGCGTTGAAGTTTTTGACCGCAGAAAAGTTGGCGGCTGGAGCGATAAAGAGGTAGCAGAATTGACGACTCAAGAATTACGAGAAAAAGGAAGCGTTTTGATTGTCGCCAACACAAAGAAATCTGCCTATTCTCTGTATCAAGCCATTGCTGAAATGGAACTTCCGTGTGTTCACCTATATCACCTCAGCACGAATATGTGCCCCGCTCATCGCTTGAAGATATTGAACAAAATCAAAGGGAAATTGAAGTATAAAATAGCAAAACCTGTGATTTGCGTTAGCACGCAATTGATTGAAGCGGGCGTGGACATTGATTTTGGTTCTGTAATTCGCCATCTCGCGGGCATGGATTCAATCGCCCAAGCCGCTGGACGTTGCAACCGAAACGGCGCAAGAGAAAAATTGGGCAACGTGTGGATTGTGAATCCAGCCGAAGAGAGCCTTGATAAATTGAAAGACATCAAAATTGGAAGAGAGAAGGCACAAACTATTTTAGATGACTTTAACGATAATCCTGATTCTTTTGAGAATGACAGAATCGGGTTGGCGGCAATGGAAGCGTATTACAGGCATTATTTCTACGAAAGACAGGATGAAATGCGTTACAAGGTTAACTCCGACTCTCCCATCGGCAGGGATGATGATTTATTTACCTTGCTTTCAACAAATGCGTTATCCATCCAAACATACGCAAACGCAAATAATAATGCCGCGCCCAACCTTGTATTCGCACAGTCGTT
>DYNZ01000223.1 GCA_020720805.1 Leptospira biflexa
TTTATTATACATTGAATTTAGGCTCATGGATTCCTATTACAGGAGGTGGCGGAGGTGGCGGTTCAAGCGCCCTTCTTCAATCATCTGATTTTCAGTATCTCGGAGCTTTCAGGCTTCCTGATGATGGCGCAAGACCATTAACCTTTGACTACGGCGGAAATGCAATGACATATAATCCAAACGGCGATTCCACAAATGATGGCTATCCAGGTTCGCTTTTTATTTCAGGACATGAAAGAATGCCATACGGCGAGCTTCCAAACGGCAATCAGGTTGCGGAGATTACAATCCCTGCGCCGGTAAATTCAAAAGATTTGGGAGCGCTTAACTATGCCCAGTTTATTCAGAGATTTAAGGATGTGACTGGCGGTCTTTTTGCCACATATGACGAAATACCAAGAATGGGAATGGAATATCTCAATAATTCCGCCACAGGACCAAAAATTCATCTTGCTTTTGGTCAGCATTTTCATATGTCTCCCGAAGATCAGACTGCCACCCATGCGTGGTTTGACACAAATCTTTCATCTCCAAATACAAAAGGCGCATGGTATATAGGAAATCAATCCTTTTATAGTGTCAATGATTATTTATTTGCAATTCCACAGTCATGGGCTGACTCAAATGCAGGGGGTAAACCACTGGCTACCGGACGTTTCAGGGACGGAGGGTGGTCGGGAATGGGACCTGCATTGTTTGCCTATAAACCCTGGGACAGCAGCGGAAATCCTTATGCCACCGGAACAAGGCTTAATGAAACTCCTCTTTTACTTTATGAAAGTTCAGAAAATACACCAAATATAGAACGCTGTTTAAATAATTATCAGGCCCCGGATTCATGGCAGGGCGGCGCATGGATAACCACTTCTACAGGAAAAACAGCGGTTCTTTTTGCCGGCACTAAAAGTAACGGAACAAAATACTGGTACGGGTATATAAATGCGGCAGGGTCTTCTTTGCCTTGTGTTGACCCTGAGCAGGCATCCGAGCAGTGGCTGTGCAGGCTTGCTGACGGAACCCCTTGTTCTCAGTCAGACAGAGGAACATGCGCTCATGCAAGCGAAAGAGGATGGTGGTCAACAAAATTTGACGCGCAGATTATATTATATAACCCTAATGATCTGGCTAAAGTTGCTTCAGGACAAATGCAGTCTTATGAGCCCCAGCCATATGCGACAATAGATATTGACAATTATCTGTATCTAAATCCTTCAGGAGTTGACACCAATGGAAACGGAACTGGAGATCAAAGAAGATACAGGATTAGTGATGTGGCTTACGACAGTACAAATAATCTCTTGTATGTTATAGAGCTTTTTGCTGACGAAGCAAAACCTGTTGTTCATGTATGGAGGGTCAGTTAATTATTATCTAAAGTTTTTTTATCTTTTCATTAAGGAGGCAACATGAAAAAAACAGGATTTATATTTTTGTCTGCCGTTATTTTTTGTTTATTATTGCTTAAAATGTCTTTATTTGCAAATGTAACCCCTCCTCAATCCCCTGTAAAACTCGTTTTTATTCATCATTCCACTGGTGAAAACTGGCTTTCTGACGACAACGGCGGTCTTGGGACAGCTCTTATGAATAATAATTATTTTGTAAGCGACACAAATTACGGCTGGGGTCCGGATGGCATTGGCGACAGAACAGACCTTGGCAACTGGCACGACTGGTTCAGAAGCTCTGGCAGCGCCTCATATCTTTCCGCTCTTTATAATCTCAGCAATCAAAACGCTTATTATTCAAGGCTTGGCTCAGATCCAGGCGGAGAAAACAAAATAATTTTGTTTAAGTCATGTTTTCCCAATTCCAATTTAAGCGGCAATCCAAATGATCCTCCGACAACCGGAAATAACCCTTTAAGAAGTCAGGATGCCTATTCAGAATATATGACAGTGGCCAATGCAAAGGGTATTTATGTTGACCTTCTCAATTATTTTGCAACAAGACAGGACAAGCTTTTTGTTGTCATCACTGCGCCGCCTTTGAGAAGTGATGATACTGACGCAACCGTAGCTTCAAATGCAAGGGCATTTAACAACTGGCTTGTAAATGACTGGCTTGACGGATATCAATATAAAAATGTCGCTGTGTTTGATTTTTATAATGTAATGACAGGGACTAATAACCACCACAGATGGAACAATAATGCGGTTCAGCATATCCAATCCGATGCGTCAAATATGTCTGCATACCCAACAGGGGACAGCCA
>DYNZ01000016.1 GCA_020720805.1 Leptospira biflexa
GAGCTGACCCAAGGTCGATAAGGACGCGGTTATGGCATTGCCCAACCGGCCAAATTCGATGCTTATTAGTATAAAATCCGAGAACCAAAGTGTTTCGAGTATATCGTGCAAAGAGGGCTGTTCACTCTTTCTGGTATTATTATTCTCTCCAGTCCAGCATGGAAGGAAAAAGCAAATTTGACTGGGTTGCCGCTCGCTGTCATGCCGTTTTTTCCTCATGAATTAACCTTTGACAAATGAGCAAGCGGCTGTTTTTTTTGCCTTTTGAAAGGATTCTACCATGAAAGCGACCGTTTTTTTTTCTAGACTAAAATTTCCTTTACTCCTTGGTTTACTGCTGACCGCAGCGGCTCTTCCAGGAGCCGCCCTGCCAACAAAGGATTCTTTTGAGATGGTTCTGAAAGAGCAGTATAGATCTGGCAGATCCACGGAGCTCTTGATCTCATCTTGGGTCTATGTTTGGGAGCACGGTGAGAGTCCTCTGCAACAGTTTATGAAGAGGGAGAATTGGTCTGAGAGTGCAGTCTGGCAGATCTCCTTTTTTCAAAAGGCTTTATTATCTCGCAGAAGCCAATTGTCCTATCTGTTGCGCCATCGACCAGCCGAGATTTCTTGGCTGGATTCTGCCCTTGTGGAAGGGGTACAGCGATGGAGTGAAAATCGAGAGAATGATATGCGCTGGCTGGCCTCACTGCGAGGCAATGGTCTATTGTACGCTTTTATCCGTTTTTGGGAAGAAAAAAAATATTTACAATACTGGCAGAGTGGGGTTCAGTTTGTATCCGAATTTCCTTTAATCGAAAAGCTGCCAGAGGATGAGAGAAAAATTCTTGGCTTTGCCTTGGTACATCTAGCCACGACTGCCAATCTAAGTCGCTTTTTTCAAAACAGAAATACTCTCCTGTCATTAAAAAGAGAAAATCTTACTCTTTTGCGGAGATTTGATTCCCAGCGGAATCTTCTGGTCACCATCCAGGATGAGTATTTCCATAGGGTTGGCATCCCGGAGGAGATTGGCCGCAGTGATGCCTTGGCAAAAAAGTACCTTGATCTTTGGGCACAGGAGATTACGGAAGGCAAAATGGGATTTCAACGGGCCCGCGTTAGCCTCCGTGGAAGGGTGGATCTTGATTTTCACTTTAATAGCAGTCCGTCGCGCCATGAGGTACGAATTTTATCGCAGGGAAAGCTGATACTTGCCAATTCGGACGGTAAAGTCTATTGGCCGGTTGATGGAAAGATGTTTCTTGTTGAATCCGGCATGGATTCCTATTTCCAAAAGCAGCCGATGTTTATGAATCTTTCCATGGGGTTTAAGAGAGCCGGGTCGGAGAATAGCCTTGATCTCTCCTTTCGCATAGCTCCACGCAGGGAGACGGCCATTCAATGGAGCAGTTTTTGGAAGCTGCTGCGACGTCAGCAGATGATCCTGACCGTTCAGGGAGAAAATCTCCATATTTTTTCTATGTTACAGAACAACCCATTTCAGTCGAAAAGAAATAGTATCTCATTTCGCAACAATAAAATTGAGAAAATTACATTTGTTTCCAAGCACGATGAAAGCACCCTGGCGATAGATATGCTCGTAGCTGGGAATAGCCAGGGAACTATTTTCCCGCTTCAGGGCATCCAGGTTAATGAAATCGAAAAGCTTCGTTTTCCTGTATCCTTTACTACGCTAAACCAGATGTTAATGAACCGAATGTTTTCGCAGTTTGGAGAGAGGCGGACAAGCGGATCTGACCTGCGGACTCATCAGGATGCCTACTCCCTGTATCAGGAGATATCCCGGGAAGAGCAGAAGATCGGCAATAAGTCCTCCGCGGCTTTGCAAAAACTTGCCAAGAGCTATCATCAGCATCTCGTCCAACACAAGCGGCAGGAGGCCTGGCTTTGGCTATTCATCGCAAATCTCTATTATCGATCTTATGATTTTGTGAACGCCAAGAGTGCGTATGAAAGATATTTTTATATCCTGGAAGATCAAAGCAGCCAGCAAAGTAAATTGCATATCAACTTGCCCCAGGCCAAGAGCGCCAATCAGGAATTTTTTCAGCTTCTGCTGCATCTAGGGGAGTATCCTCAAGCGATGGTGCATCTAAACCGAACACTGCCTCGTTTTTCCTGGCAGCCAGAAAAGCTGGCCATTCAATACAATTTGAATCAACAGAAAACCTTGGAAAATATGGGTAAATTTCTTCAGACTAAACGGAATATGGCGGATCTCTATTTTCGTACAGGTAAATTGCTCGATTCGGCCAAAACCCTCGAAAATTTGTTGCAGCAATATATGGAAGTCAAAGAGTACTGGGTGCAAGATCCAAAGATCGTCCGTCCTTTCCTGGAAACCCTTCAGAACTTTTTTTATCTTATAGCTCTGGCAAATGACTATGCGATTTCCCAAAAGAGTATTCGCGATTTTAAGGGTTTGCTGGATACTCTGCGAAACAACAAGCAGTATCGGGATTTAAAAGCCATTGATGATGCCGGCGACACTCTTCTTAGATTCAAAGAGAGCAGGGGAATGGTTCGATTGAAGCTTACCCAGACGCTGCCAGGACAGGGAAAAAATTATTGCGTTCCTGTGACTGCCCAATTTATTTTAAAGTTTTTTGGTAATCATAAGTTTACTCAATTTGATCTGGCAAAGGCCATGGAAACGGGTGAAAGTGGTACCACCTTATCTGGTATGGCCTCTTTTATGAAAGAGCAGGGCTTTCGCATGATGGTCGTGCCGAATGATCCCGATCAAATTGTGCAATTCATTTCTATGGGTATTCCGCTGGTAACTATGGCGAGTCAGCCAAACTCAGATACTGGTCACATGATAGCCATGATTGCTTTTGATCGTACCTCCCATGACTCCTATATGTATGAGCCGGGCAACAGTTTTGCCGTGTCCCGTTATAGCAGAAAAGAGCTAGCTAGAGCGCTGATTTCAATTGGGAATATTTTTATTGCTTTTATTCCAGAAAATATGCCAGTAAAAAACACAACAGGGTTTCCGGACGATTTTCTTGGGGATATGGTAGATTATCTTTTTCATAGCATGGCTGGTGGTAGCGACGTTGATCGGCAGGAAGCACGACTGGAAAAAATGTTTAACGGAAGGGTCGAGCTTGCTCCCCAATTCTATTTTTTACAAAAAATCCGTCTTATTGTATCGCGCTGGCAAAGGCAGGATATACGAAAAAAAGATGTTTTGTTTATCAATGACATTACGGCAAAAAATGCCGAGAATAAGTTTGATACCTACTACCAACTTCAGCGGTTGCTGGGAATCGTTTCATTTGGACGCCAGAATTTAGTGGCCGCAAAAACGGCGTTTCTGAAAAGTATATCGGATAACGCTTATGATATGTACAGTTATCTCTACCTTGCCAGAATTATGGGGATGCAGAAATCATTTGCCGCTGCACGGGCCTATTTGATGAAAGCCTACAGGATACAGGATTATTACTATACCAGTAAAGGTGAAATTCGGTTTCAGACTATATACCTGTTGGCTCAGGCGGCTATTGCTGAGAGACGAGTGGATGAGTTTACCGGGTATATTCTACACCTTACGGAGCTACAGCCCGGAAACCATTCTTTGTTAAAATCGGTTCTTGCTGATCTGGAAAAACTGGGGGCAAAGGCAGATGTGCAGTTTTATCAATTTCTATGGCCTGGATTGCGGCAGCAGTAAGGTTTTGATAATCTTGATAGCCTGTCCGGCATTGGGAGCGTAGGCATCCGCTTGTATCTCCTGCCACAACCAGGGGGATTGGTTGAAGACATGGCCGCCGACGATGATTTTCATAGGCGGCATTTCGATTTTTCGGATTTGTTCAATTAATTTTTTTACAATTATTAAATGGCTGCTCATGGTGGCAGATATAGCAACAATCTGAGGCTGTTCCGCTTTAATTACCTGAGTGATTTCGGAATTGTTTTTGGCTCTGCCGGTATAGATGGGTTTGTACCCTTCCATCTCCAGGAAGGCGTTAACGAATTTAATGCCCATTTCATGAAATTCGCCTCCCACGCAGGTTGTAACGATTTTTTCATCAAAGCCAGGTTGTCTACTGTGTTGTTGTAAAAGAAGATCCATGATCGTAGAAGAAACTTTCGTTGCGAAATGTTCCTGGGCTACGCGGATTTCATTGATCTGCCACAGACGACCAACCTCATATTGAGCTGGCTGGATTATCTCCAGATAGATCTCCTGGATGGAGTATTTCGCGGTCATTTCGTTAAGAATATAATGAAACGCTCCATCTGTATCTTTTTTTAGCAATAATTTTAAGTAATGATTGGCATTTTGTCCAAGACCATTCAGTGGTCTGGATGTATCAATTTTTTTATGAATAACATCTATTCCCGCTTGGATAAATTGCCTTATAAAATCATGATGCTCGGAAGCGAAGAAAGAGAAAAGGGAACTTTGTAGCGCTTCCAATTCGTGTTCGTATAAAATAATTGGTATCGCATTTTTTTCGACAAGAGATTTTTGCCATTCAATATATTGAGAGAAGAGCACAGGTCTGTTGGTGATGATGGCGACAAACAGGCGGCTGATGTCGGTATGGATACTTTCCAGCAGGAAATCTCTGGTTAAATGGTACTCTTGGAAAATAGAGCCATGTTTGGCCAAAAGGGTGTCAACTGTCAACGGCGCCAGAAATTCCCTATTGGCGTGCAGTTTTTGTCCGATGAGCTGATTTTTTACGGTTATTGTTTCATCCATTGTCGCTTTTTTGCCCCATTTTATTGGGGTTCAAGGTAGGAGAATCGGCCTTGATACCATTTTTGGATTCGATTTTTGTACCAACGGCTGAACGGCCGATCGCTGGCGCCGCCGGGCAAGGCGGTGTGGATCCCCTCTTCGTGGAAATCGACAACCATACGAAAGGAGGGCGCAAACGGAACCTCGATGGTAAAGGTCTGGAAGATTTGCCCTTGGTGAATCGTGGCCCTGTTGCCCCGTAAAGGTAGTGGTCCAAAGTTAAAAAGATCGCGAATCGGTTTTGGCAAATCTTTGCCAAATAGTAGGTGCTTGAAACTAAAGAGATGAATCATGCCGTAAGGTTTGGGTTCGATCTCCAGACCTGTGGCTATAGCCTGCTGAAAAAGTTGCTCCCGGTTTTGTATCCAAGTGGTTTTTTTCTTTAAGAGGAGCTCGTCAAAAAAATGAAAAAAGGAGGCAAAGAGTAGGGTCTTCTCACGCAGATAGGCAAGATGGGCTTGGCCAAGGTTTTCTAAGCTGCCAAAGGCAAATTGTATGAGGTGGTGGTACACGCTCTCAAACAATGTTGCGCCAAGAGATGTCTCTTCATAGCGCAGATCCCATTGGGCGAGGATTTTACCATTTTCTGTGTCTGGCAGAAGCGGCCGGATCACTTTCATGAGCCTTTCTGCCTGGAGAGAATAGACATCCATCTGAGCCTGCTGCATCGTATCCACAGTCACCTTATCTGGCAGAGATAAAAGCTGCATGATTCGATCCGCTCGGTAGGGCCCCATGTGTACACTGGAGGCAGCAGCTCCACCAAATTGATTCAGATTGTTGTTGGCTGTGATGATGATACCTTCTTTGGGGTTGAAGATGCGGGGGTTTTTCGATCCGCTCTCCACCCCCTGCCAGTGGTTTTTACGCTTCCAGGCAGGTATGGGTGCTAAACCGCTGTATCCTTTGGCGCGCCGCGGGATGCGTCCGCTCATCTGCATACCGATATTTCCCTTGTGGTCAGCCAGGGTCCAGCTAAAGGCGGCAAAGGTCATTTTGCTGAAAAGATCCATAGCCTCGCGGACGCTGCGGCTTTTCAGCAATCGGAAGAGCCCTGTGAGCTCATGAGCGCCGGAGTGGCGGCCGCTCCAGCTATGGGTAAGGTAAAACCCCTCCTGGGCAGGATCCCCTTCTAAAAAACCGCGCGGATTTTCATAAACCGTAAATGGGAGGGGAGCCCTTCCTTTTATTTGGATCTCTTCCACGCGCACCTGAAAATCCAGCCACTCTTTCTCTTCGAGGTAGCGGCCGCCATTACACTTTTCAATAAAATAGTCGATGGAATCCATGTAGGAGTAGGTTGTTCCCCAGGCGAGATAGTTGCTGCGCCCTAGCACAATACCCGGTATGCCAGGTACGGAGGCTCCAGCAAAAAATTGATCTTCATATTCCAGGATTATTTCGTACCAGATGGCTGGCAGTCGACTGATATCCAGGTGAGGATCGTTGCCAAGCATCGCTTTTCCGCTCTGGCTGCGGCGGGGAGATACAGCCCAGCTATTGCTGGCGGTAAAGGAGAAAAACTGAGAAAGAAAATTCTGCGCTTCCGGGACTAAAGGCGGGTCAAAGGTGATCTTCTGAAAATCTCTAGGGTCGATCCGATCTGTTAGAGCAGGAAAAAGTTCTTTGAGTTTTAATGGAGAAAAACCGTGCTTGAGAAGTTGCCCAAGCCATTTTTCAAGATCGGCCTGAATCTGGGACAAACCAAGATAACCCATGAGTTTTAATGCCATCAGGGTATCTTCGATTTTCCACTCAGGGGCTTTGATGCCAAGCAAACGAAGATCCCAGGGCAGTCGGTTATAGGTCAAATAGGAATTTATACCATCCGCATAGGCCTGAGCCAGGGAGTGTGTCTCTGGATCGAGTCTGCTAATCTGATCCCGGGCGTCATCGCGCAAATTAACGCGGCGCATCATTTTATCCAAATCCAGCAACCCTTTTTTATCGCCAAGGTGCTGGCTGAGCTCCCCCCTGCATACAAATCTGCCGAGTAGCATCTGTAGCAGGCGATCATGGGCATGTACCCAACCCTGAGCGAAAAAAAGATCCATTTCATGGTTGGCAACGATGCGCGTTATCCCCTCTTGATCTCTTCGTATTGTGATCGTCCCATGAGAGCCGGTTAGCTCTATCGGTTTTTTTTGCAGTTTCTGTTTCATGCTAGCTCCAGCATTCGGTTCAGGCTGCGAAGGGCTTTTACGCGGATCTCTTCATCCACGAAAACCTCGTTGCGTTCAAAAAAAAGAGTATCTCTAATTTTTTCCAGAGTGATTTTCTGCATGTAAGGGCACAACTGGCAAGGACCCAGAAATTCGCGATCGCCAGTCTGAGCTAAAATATTTATTCCCATGGAGCACTCTGTAAGCAGTAGCATTCTCTTCTCTTCGGGGTGATTTTCGATCCATTCGATCATCGCGGAGGTGCTACCAGTAAAATCTGCCTTGACAGTGACCTCTGTGGAGCATTCGGGATGCGCTAAGACCGCCAGGCCAGGGAATCGGGATCTTGCCTGATCCACATTTTCCGCTGTAAATTGCCGATGTACCTCGCAATCGGCTTGAAAGGGAATGATGGTTTTTGAGGTGATCATAGCAATATTGGCGGCCAAAAAGCGGTCAGGAATAAAAATAATTTTTTCCTCTGACAGTGCGGAGACGATTTTAAGGGCATTGGAGGAGGTGCAGACAACATCGCTTTCCGCTTTGACTGCTGCCGAAGAGTTGATATAGGTGACTACCGGTGCTCCTGGATGCTCCTGTTTCAGGCGGCGCACATCCTCTGGTGTGATTCCGTCTGCCAGAGAGCAACCAGCGCTCGGATCTGCGATGAGAACTTTTTTTTGAGGATTGAGGATTTTCGCGCTCTCTGTCATAAAGTAGACGCCATTAAAAAGGATGATATCCTGATTAGCCTTGCTGGCAGCTTTGGCAAGCGCGTAGGAGTCGCCAACCACATCGGAGATTCCGTGCAGAACCTCAGGTCGCATATAGTTATGGCCAAGGATCAGGGTGTTTTTGGCCTTTTTTAGTTGATTGATCTCTTCTATCAAGGGAAGATAGGTTTGGATCTCCGATTCGGGGTAGATATGGCGCAATTTGGAGGCGGTCTCTTCTGCGCGCTCACGAGGCGAAATGTCCGGAATAGTGAACATGCTTTGCTCCCTTTGGCGTAGTATACTTTACCAGTAACCACCATTTAAGCCTAAGGTATAGAAAAAAACTATTTTTCCAATGATTAATTCACAGAACCGGAGAAATTATCAG
The DNA here is from genome assembly GCA_020720805.1 of Leptospira biflexa. Lineage (GTDB taxonomy): Bacteria > Spirochaetota > DYNZ01 > DYNZ01 > DYNZ01 > DYNZ01. The sequence goes on from DYNZ01000016.1 coordinate 8,035, forward strand.
GTTGAGCTGGTTGTCGCATGATGCTATATATCACCTCTGCCGCGACTGGCCTGCTGAAAAAGTAGCCCTGGTACTCGTCACAACGGTTTTCTTTGAGCAGGTGGAGGTGCTTCTCCTCTTCGACCCCCTCCGCTATCACTCTCATGTTGAGGGCCTTGGCCATGGAGATGATGGCGAGGACTATTTCTGTACTTTGCTGATCGTCAGGGATATCAAAAACAAAGGATTTGTCAATTTTCAGGCTATCAATGTGAAATTTTTTCAGGTAGGAGAGCGAGGAATTTCCTGTGCCAAAGTCGTCAATAGCCAGCACAAACCCCTTTTGCTTTAATTGAGCCAGTTTGTCGCCGGCATTTTCAATATTCTCCATGACAATTCGCTCTGTCAGCTCCAATTCGAACTGACCTGGATCAAGACCATGCTGATCGATGATCTGGCTGCTTATCGATTCGACAAAATTTTTCTGCCGAAACTGATGGTTGGAGATATTGATCGATACCTTTTCAAAAGAGATATTCAGCTTGCGCCAATCACGAATCTGCTCGCAAACAACCTGAATCAGCCAGTTGCTTATGTCACCGATCAATCCGGACTCTTCGGCGATGGGGATAAACTCGTCAGGGGGTATCATCCTGCCCTCAGGGGTCTGCCAGCGCAGCAGGGCTTCCACTCCAATGACCTTGCCCGTGGAGACATTGATCTGGGGTTGGTAGTAAACCAGAAATTCACGATTGAGCATAGCCTTGCGCATTTTATTTTTAATATCCATTTTACGCAGAGCAATCTGGTTCATTTCCATACGGAAAAATTCAAAATTATTTTTCCCCAGATCCTTTGCCCGGTACATGGCTGTGTCTGCATTGCGCATCAAATCATCCACTGTCGTGCCATCATCAGGGAAAAAGCAGATACCAATACTGGTTGTTAGGAATATTTCTGTTCCTTCCAGCTTGAGGGGTTCCTGGATTACCGCGAGCATTTTATTGGCTATAATGGAGGCCTTATCAATATTTTCAGCCTCTTCGGCGATTAATGTAAATTCATCGCCGCCAAGACGAGCCAAGGAGTCGTCATCCCTTGTTATCTGAAGAATACGTTCAGCTACTGTTTTGATGAGGCGATCTCCGGCAAGGTGACCTAAAGTGTCGTTTACCGATTTAAAATTGTCCAGATCGATAAAGAACAGGGAAAACGCTTTTTGAGTGCGGCGATAGCGGCTGATGGTATGTTCCAGCCTCTCTTTGAAATGGACGCGGTTGGGCAGACCTGTCAGAATATCGAAGTAAGCCAGTTTGTTGATTCTTTCCTGAGCCTGTTTCGGTTCTGTAATATCGATAAAAATTCCAATGTAGTTGGAGATTCTGCCGCGGTTGTCATAGACGGCATTGATGGTCAGCCACTCCGCATAGGTTTGACCATCCTTGCGCCGATTCCATATCTCGCCGCGCCAGCTTCCATTTTTTTGGTATGAGTTTTTCATGTTGATGTAGAAATCCTCTGCGTGCCGGTCAGACTTCAGCATATTCGGCCTTTTCCCTATGACATCTTCTGGCGCATAACCGGTAATACGGCTGAATGCCTGGTTAACCTGGATTATATTTTCCTCTTCATCCGTGATGACAATTCCCTCTTCTGTGTTCTCAAAAACTTTTGCGGAGAGAAATTGGCGCTTTTCGTTAGCCAGACGAGAGCTGACATCTTTGATTATCAGAAAAATCAGCAGACGCTGTTTGATGCTGACCAGGATTGGATTGGCTTCGAGAAATAAGATTTTTCCATCCTGATTTTTTAACTGCATTGGGTAACGTATGTTAGTTATGTTTGTGCTGTTTTGGTTCAGCAGCTCCTCAATGGCCGTGTAGTCGTGTATATCTAGGATGGTATCGATGGGGGTCAATAGCATTTGGTCCCGGTCTCTGTTAAACAATTTTTCCGCGTTCGGATTCGCATCCTTGATCTGCCGGTTGGCTTTTTCGACAACGATCAGTGCTTCATCGGTTTGGTCAAAAATAGACCTGTATTCGAGTTCCTGCTCCTGGAATATGGCTCGGATGATCTCCGCAATATGTTGAATATTCTCAGTAAGTTCCTGGAACTCGGTTATGCTTGTGCTTTCCCAGGTAATGGACTGGTTTGTCTGCAAGCGGATCGGCAGATCCTTGGCCTGGCGACTGATTTGTCTGATTCCGTTGCTGATGATGCGGCTGGCAAAGAAAATGAGAGGGATGGAAAAGATGATAACCCCTAGTAGGACTAGGAATTCACGAATATAGTACCTTTGTAGTGAGACAATATAGGGTTGAAAGGCGAGCTTGATGATAACCGTGTAGCCTTGTTCCTCAAAAATTGATTTTTTGCTGATCAGGTGGGATTGTTTCCATTTATGAAGCTCTTGCATATCCTGCTCAGGGAAAAGATGCAAGAGCTGGCTGTTGTTTTTAAGAAAATCCCCGCGAACCAATTGCGAGCACTTGTCTGGAAAATCTGCCAGAAAGTTTTTGGCCAATAGCGTACCCTGATGGTCGAAAATACCAATCTGAGAATTGTTGTGAAAATCCTGCTTGTTTAGCAGTTGGTCAAAGTAGGACCGGTTGCCGATTCCTACCAGATATTTGTTGTGCATCTTCACGCCAACAATAAAAAGATTTCCTGGGTGTGGATCAATATGGATCTGTGGAAAATGAAGCTGATTGATTCTGTCAAACATCTGATCGCTGGAAGGTTGGTTAAAGCTCTGCTTTTGGGCAATGAGGGAAAATTTATTTTCTGAAAAAAGATAGACAGCATTAAATTGATTCAATTCCGGAATATGTGGCAGGTGTTCTCTTTTTAGATAATTGTTGTAGTAATCCAGAATAAAAGAGAGGCTGCGTTCTTTTAAGGAGGTGAGCTCAGAATGGATATGAGTGCTGAGGGTTAGGATCTCCTCCTGAGAGTGTTCTTGATTCGTTTTGGACAGCGAATAGCTATTGACCAGGGTTATCAAGGACGAGGAAGCGATGACAAAGGCCGTAAATAGCGAGAAAAGATAGCCGCGCAGAGGAGTTCGCATTTGTGAGTATTGTGGATTGTTGCCCTGTCGGTAGATCCAGAACAGAATAACAAGGTTAGCCAGGAGGGCATTGACCAGGCCATTGACGGGGAATTTCACGAGATCAAGGTAAACGTCAAGGGGATCCATCTGGAGAATGTTGCATTGTAGCAACCAGGTTATCGGAATCCCGATCAAAAGCCAATAGATCAGATCAGCAACAAAGATGTTCCACTTGCGCTTTCGTACCAGAAGGTTAACGACCAGTATTTCAGATACCAGAAGAACAAAGGTATAGGGATGGCCAAGGTGAAAAAGAGAAGGTAGATAGGCTATGGCACCTGCGACGATGACAAGTAAAGCTGGGTAAAAAAATGCTAGAATCAGTAAAAATGTGCTGCCGAGGATGTGCTCAACGCCAAAATAGAGGGGTAAAACGAAAAAGTTGGCAGTCAGTCCCAGAGCTGTCAGGAAAAAGAATAGGGCTAATTTTTGAACGGGAAGGGACACTTTTTGCACCTTGATTCCTGTTTCTTTTGCATTTTTTTTCAGGAAAAATTAAAAATCCTTTGAAGTATTTTTATATACCGTCTCTGGGTCGAACACTTTTTCATTTTTAATGATTTCTAGTTCCCCTGAGTTGTTCAGTCGTCTGTAAAAACAGGAGTTGTAGCCGGTATGGCAGGCGGCCTTCCCTACCTGTTCGACCAGTAAAACAATCGCATCCTGATCGCAGTCAATGAGGATCTCCTTGACGATCTGGATATGGCCAGAGCTTTCTCCTTTTTTCCAGATTCTTTGTTTGGAGCGGCTGAAGTAGTAAGCAACGCGTTCGCTGGCTGTTTTTACAAATGCCTCCTCATTCATGTAGGCAATCATGAGTATTTCGCGGCTTGTCCAATCCTGGGCAATGGCCGGCACCAGGCCGTTCTCCCCTTTTGTAAAGTCGATTTGGTACTTGTCCGCCTGCATGCGCTTCTCCCAGCATTTCATCCAAGATTAGCATATTTGTGGTTACTGTTCTGTCTATTCTTTTGTTGTTTCACTTGACGTTTTTTCCCTTAAGGTAAATTTACAAAAAAAAAGAGAGGGAACTTTACGCCTAATTTCTGTTTAGGGAGCTACCATGAGAATTCCAGAAAAACCGAAGCGAAAAAAAAGAAAACGAAGTTTATCGAAACTGCCCTTTAGCATTGTGATCATTCTTGCTATTGTGCTTAGTTTCCTGTTTTTTAAGTACCATAACCACCTGACAATGTTCAACAGCAGGGAGATTCCTGCGCGGTTTATCATTTTGATGATTGGTGATGGTATGCACTTAAACCACGAAATTGCGGCCAGCCGCTACTGGACAGGAGAGGATAAAGAGCTCTCCTTTCACAAAATGGTAGCAGAGTACAAAGGGAGCTCCGCCTTTGTGACCACCTGGGATGTATCCACCTATAATGCGCTGGCAGAGGAGGCAGGGAAAGCTATTTTTGATCAGAAAAATTTTGAGCCACTGGTAGGCTACAATCCACAAATGGGTTCGATTCAGCCAGATACGGGCAATTATGCCGCTGACCAACCATATTTTACCAAAATACGCGGAAAATTTTTTTCTAAGCAAGGCATCTATCCTGCTACGGACTCAGCCGCGGCAGCCACGTCTATGGCAACTGGCAGAAAAACCCTGGCAGGACGAATTGCCTGGTCAGAGAACGATTCAGCGAGCGGTAGACTCCGTACTATTGCCGAACGGCTGCGCTCAGAGAATAAATTTGCCATTGGAATTGTATCCACGGTTCCTTTTACTCATGCTACACCTGCCGCCTTTGTGTCCCATAACCGCACCCGAAAGCATTATGCCTCTACCTCGAAGGGAAAGAATTTGAATGGTATGTCGATTGGTGAGGAGATTCTCTACCAGTTTCAGCCAGATCTGGTGATTAGCGGAGGACACCCCGCTTATGAGTCTCGGGGATTTCACTATATTGGCAAAAAGGAGTACGATTATCTCAGGAACGACAGTAACTATATTCTGGCAGAAAAGAGTCAAAACAAGAGTGGCGATGAGATTTTACAAAGCTCCCTCAAAAAGGCAATGCGCGAGAAACGGAAGCTGTTTGGTCTCTTTGGCGGTAAGGAGGGATGCTTTGCCGGTTTGAGTCCAGAGCCCTCTGGAAAGGAGCCCAGGTTGCAGCGTCGGGATATCCACGACCCGGATATGGCGCAAACTATGACAGCCGCATTGACCTATCTTCGCGATCGGGCAGGGAAAAGGGGATTTTTCCTGGTAGCTGAGCAGGGAGATATTGACTGGGCGAACCACAATCGGGATTATCGGGGAATGGTTGGATCTGTACTGGATCTGCACCAGGCTGTGACCAAAACCATTGATTTTATCAATGAACCAGGAGATGAGCTAACCTGGGAAAATACGCTGCTAATCGTAACCTCGGACCATGCAAATAGTTTTCTGCGTTTTCAGAAAAAGGAAAAACTTGTGCGCGGATATTTGCCCGTGCAGTTGCCGCCACAGCAGGGTAAATATGGCCTGACATTCGCCAACGAATCTTACCCGGGCGGTGAGCTCAAGTATGGCCTTGGCGAGCATACCAATGAGCTGGTTAGTTTTTATGCTATTGGCAAAGGCTCTGAACTGGCATCCCGTTACAAAGGATTATGGTATCCAGGAACAAATATTTTGGATAATACCCAGATTTACCAGATGCTTGCTCGCTCTGGCGGATTAGCAGAGTAATCGTCTAAAAAAAAAGCCAGAGAGGAGTCTCTCTGGCTTACATTCATGAGAAAATGGGGAATAGTTACTTATCATCCTTGTCTTTTTTGTCTGTGTCGCATGAAGCATAGGTTTTGCTCTCTTGCACTTTAGAGAATGTTGAAGAGAAGGCCAGAGAGACCGATGCCAGGGTTATAACAATTGCAATCAGAATTTTTTTCATGTCTGTGATTCTCCTTGTGTTATTTATTAAGAATGAGTCTCATTTTCTATATTTTGAATATCGTCTTTGTTTGTAGAAACGTCAAGTGGTGTGATAAAAAAAAGTAGGTTTTTAAAAAAATCGGAACTTCTCAAAAAAAGGGGAGTGGTAAAGGGAGATAAAAGCACCACTTTTGCCATTGATGATTCTATAAAGTTTAGGAATAATTACTGGGTTTTTTAGGGTAAAAACCCTTTTCCTAAAGGTGTTAAAAAGATAACTCTTCTGTCTTGATATCTTATATTTTTTTTAGAATAGAAATTTTTTTCTGATATTGAAGAGCTCCTGAGCGGTTTTTGAATTTCTGCTCCATTCGTCTCCTGTTGCTCGTAATATCCCGTAAATTGGCTTGACGGAACCCGGATTGATCTGCACAATCAGATCTTTTGAAAAACGATCGAAAGATGGCTCGAAATGGTGAGATTTGTTCTGTTAGTATTCGTTTTTACCTTCGCCTATTTTTTTCTGGTATTTTTTGATCTGGATCTCTATCTTAGCTTGGAAGGCTTTATCAGGAATCGTGATCTTTTGGCTTTCTACGTGCGCCAGCATCCTGGCGAGACAATTTTTTTCTATACCCTTCTTTATCTCGTCGTTGCCGGTTTAGCGGTACCAATCGCGCCATTTATCAGCATGTTGGCCGGCTTTTTGTTTGATTTCTGGCTGGCTCTCCTTCTGGCAAATACCACGGCAACGGCAGGCGCTGTGATCGCGCAGCAACTATCGAAGTATATCTATGGTGCCTATTTTTTACGGCGTTACCAAGAAAAAATTCAATGGTTTCACGCTTTTATGGATGAATACGGCATAAAAGCGCTCTGGTTGTTACGGCTGTTACCGGTATTACCTTTCTTTTTGACCAATATCCTGAGCGGTTTTACGCGGATATCGTTGCGCCAATATGTGGTAATAACATTTGTGGGGATGTTGCCATTGATATCTCTTTTCGTCTATCTTGGCAGACAGGTCATCGCATTTAACCAGATAGAGCTGTTAGAATCCAGACAAACTCTTTATATGGCAGCATTTTTGATTCTCCTGTTGCAGATTTTACCCTTCGTCAGCAGGGCTCTGCTGAGTTACTGGAAAAAGAGAGGGTTGTCAGTAACGGCGACTACCTCTTTCCAGGAAAAAAGTCTATTTGAATAATGTTAGAAAATTGTTAGTCATTGATGGGATTGAAAAATTGTTTGACTTGCGGAGAAAGAGGGCTCACTGTTGAATAAAGTCAAAAAATGGAAATGATTTGTGTCCGGGTATGCCACAATGCAGATTGCAATTGATGAAAAACTATTAAAACAGATCCCCGCCACAGGTTCTCTTCTGGTGGTAGCCAATCGTGTCAATGGTATCGATGGGGAGCTTTACCTCTACCAGATCCTGGAAAAGGTGCGATCCGATTTCAAGGTACTGGTAAATTCAAAAATAACCGTATCGGATGCGGATGAACGCTTTGTACGTCTTGACCCTAAGGTAGATCTGATGAATCTACCCGTACCGCCCTTAAAAAACTGCCAGGAGTGGCTCAAAGAAAAACATGCTCTCGCCTATCTGCCAGGAAAAGAGGCAAAGGGAAATAAACTGCTGTTTCAACCCCAATCAGAGAAATCCTGGTCCAAATTGGTTGCCCGTATGGTCAAACAGACTGATGCTGTTGTGATTCCCATCTTTTTTTTGCAGCCCTCCCAAGCTGGCGAGGTTTCGGAGATTCGCATCGGCAAGCCAATTGATGCGCTCCAGTATCAGGCATTTCAAAAAGATTGTGTGCTCTCAGAGTACCTGCGCTTGCGTACCTATCTGCTGCGGTATCAGGGGCTTGAAGAGGATGTGGAAAGCGAAAAATTGACCACAAGGCTTCTGCGTCCATTTACAATGTCGAAACTTACCGCATCGGAAAAAATTATTGATCCTATCTCTACCGAAAGGCTTGAGTCAGATTTGAACTCTCTGAGTGCTCAGGAATTTCTGGTCGAATCAGAAGGGTTTCAGGTGTATCTGATGCAGATGAAGCAGGCGCCTAGTATCTTAAAGGAGATCGGCCGGTTGCGAGAGGTAACTTTTCGTGAAGTCGGTGAAGGAACAGGAAAAAAAATTGATATAGATAAGTTTGACCGATACTATCACCATCTTGTTGTCTGGAACCCAGAAAAAAAGGAAATTGTCGGAGCTTACCGCGTTGGTCTTGCTAAGGAAATTATGGCGGAGTATGGAAAGAAATTTCTTTATACCAGTACTCTTTTTAAGTATAGAGCGAAATTTATTAAACAGATGGGGTTTGCTCTGGAGATGGGCCGCTCCTTTGTCCGCAAAGAGTACCAGGAGAATTTTGGCGCGTTTAAGTCTTTGTGGAAGGGGATTGGCGCCTTTATTGTCAGATATCCGCAATATAAGATTATGTTTGGTCCTGTCTCTATTTCAAATGATTACAAGGTTATTTCCAGGGAGTTGATGGTAAAATTCCTCGAATACAACCATTCAGACCTGGAGACCAATGAGAAAATCCGTCCGCGTGTTCCTCTGAAAACATCGATCCATAAATTGTTGAACCGAAAAATGGAAGCGGAAATATTTCGCTCGATTGGCGACGTCAACTATCTGCTAGCCGATATTGAAGAGACACACCACGATATGCCGCCGCTCTTGAAACAGTATCTCACGCTGGGCGGTCGTCTGGAGGCCTTCAATGTTGATCCTGAATTTAACAATGCCCTGGATGGTCTGATTGTGGTTGATGTTTCGCAAACCAGCCGCCGCATGCTCCAGTTTTATCTGGGCAAGGAAGGCAGCGAGAAGTTCGTCAACTATCATGAGGCACAGGATCTGTACAATCTGGATGTATACTAAAGGCATTTTGGTTTTCGGATATCGCAAGGCAATGCCAGCGATGTCGACGCACCCTTTAGCCAGAATAAAACCCTAGAACCAAAGTGTTTCGAGTATATAATTGCACAACTGATGTCGACAACTCCTTGTTGGTGGAGCCGGCAGCGGCCTTTAGCACTCTCCATGGACAGTTACATGATTGCGACCCTGTTTTTTCGAGAAATACATCGCGTCGTCGGCGTGTTTGATGAGTATTTCCGGCTTTTCCTGGCCGCTGTACTGGGCTACACCAAAGCTTGCCGTGATCTGTTTGCCGATGCCAAAATCGTAGGTTTCAATCTGCTCGCGCAGCGATTCAGCGAACTGCTGTGCGTCCCGGCATTTTGTCTCTGTGCAGAGAATTAGAAACTCCTCTCCGCCCCAGCGACAGATGAGATCGCTTTTTCTTGTTCGGCTTTTTAGAACTCCGGCAAATTTTTGCAAAACATCATCGCCTGTATTGTGTCCGTGGGTGTCGTTGACCAGCTTGAAGTGGTCAATATCCAGCAGGATAACCGAAAAGGGACAGTTGTGCCTCCTGGATTTCTCGATTTCGGTTAAGAGAGATTCGTCCATACGGTGACGATTAGAAAGGCCGGTTAGCGGATCCGTGATGGAGAGGCGGGCTAGCTCCGCGTTCAACTGCTTGAGCTGGTTGTTGTACTTGGTCACCTCACGGTATCGGAAAACGATGAAAAGAAATAGGATGAATACTCCAGACAGAATTTTTCCGATGAGGCTGTAATCTACACTTCGCTCGTATTTGATGGTGAGCCATTTGCTGCGAATTCTTTGATGATCTTCTGAGGTGATGGAGTCCACACCCTTTTGTAAAATGGAAAAAAGAATAGGGTCATCATTGCGCACACTAATACCAAGAGCCCAGATATCTTTAAATTTACCGGCGATTTTTATATTGTACATAGCGTTGGATTGGATTTTATAGCCAATGGTGGGGAGTGTGCCGATCATTCCGTAGATTTTTTTCTTTTGTACCAGCTCCAGACCCTCTTCTACGTTTTTTACTTCGCGAATATTTAATTTTGGATGGCGTTGCTTGAGAATCTCTACGAATGCATACCCTTTGACTCCAGCCAGAGGCTTGTCTATAACCTGTTCCAGGTTCTCCACAAAAAGCTCCTCTTCCCTGGTAGCGATCACAAACGGAAAAGAGAGATAAGGAGTAGTAAAATTCATATAGGTCAGACGCTCCTGGGTACTCATCGCCAGAGAGAAGATGTCGCATTTTCTCTCCTTTGCCAGGAGGATCGATTCTTGCCAGGTTTTCGTCTTTACCAGTCTGATTCTGTTGTGGATCTGGCGGTTAATGAGGGCGATATATTCTGCAGCCATGCCGATATGCTGGCCGCGTGAGTCTATAGTTTCAAAAGGGAGCCAGTCCGGATCCACACACATGCGAATGGTCTTTTTGTCTGCAAGATATTTCTGTTCGTAAGCGGTCAGGGAGAGCGGCTGGCGAGAGGAAGCGGCATCCTCGGGCTGGATCTGCGTAGAGATAAAACCCTGCAGGTTTTGCACCGAGGGAATCAATCCGTACTCTAGCAACCGTTGCGCAATCACCTCCACCTGCTTGAGGTCGACAAAGCCAATGGGGTACAGTTCGCTTAAAAATAAATATTTTATGTTTTTGGCTTCGTTGGTAAAAAAATCCCGATCTTTTTTTTCAGGATTATAATGTAGATGGATGTAATCTATGGTTTCAGGAACATTGTCCAGAGCATAACGCCAACCCTGAATGGTCGCCTGGACAAACTTGAAAATGGCCTCTTTGTTTTTTTTCAATTTAACTTCGGAAGTAAATAAATTTAGGTCGTGTTCGTAAAGAGCGTATGTGGAGGGGTTGATGACGTTGTAGCGAATTTTTAGCTTATCTAGCTGGTAGGTGTTGCTGCTGGAACAGGTGCTCATGGCATCAACATCGCCTCGGATAAACTCCTTCATGGAATGGCTGTGCCTAACGATATGGAAATCCTTTTTCTGGATGCCATTTTTCTTCAGCATAAGACCGATATTGCTGTTTAGATCGCATTCAGAGAGCATAATTTTTTTCCCGCGTAGATCTTGCGGACTGTTGATATTCGGTTTCACGATCAGGATAGATCCGGAACGTTTTAAAAAATTTGCCAGTAAAATCACGGGAGCGCCCTGCATGCGATTTAGTATGATGGCCGAGGTTCCTAGAGCTAAATCTGCGTTTCCCTGTAGCACTGCATTTGCAGGATTCGAACCGGGAATGAGGGGAACCAGTTGAACCTGAAGGGCTTCTTTTTCATACAGACCCAGTTTTTGCGCCATATAAAAACCGGCAAACTTGAAGCGGTGTTTGCAAGAGAGCTGGATTGTAAGCTTTTGTGTTTTCTGAGCAAAGGCGGTGGTGCTAAAGGTGGATACCAGAAAGCCTAATAAAAGTGAATAGATAAGATTTCTGGATTGCGTTGTCTGCATCTATTTGCCTAAAAAAAAATCGACAATTCAAAAAATTACGCCACAAATTAAGACGAATACTTTCTTCACGCTATAATAAAGACAGACATTCGGGAAAAGCGATAGAAACGCAACTAAATTAGTTGTGGGAAATAATTAAATTTTTGCAAGTGAATATTTTTATAAAAAAAGCCCGGTTGTAAGCCGGGCTTTTTGTGTAGATGCACTAAGTTCTACAGGATGTGCAGTAGCTCTAAATAACCTGGCACTGGCCAGTGTTCACGGTCAACGATCTGCTCCAAAGCGTCAATGCTTTCGCGCAGAGCGGCCATTGCAGGCATTACGGCATCCCGATAGGTGATGCCCCGTTTGGCCACATCGGCTATAGCTGATGTTTTTTCAGCCACATCGGCTAATTGGTTCACCTGAGTCTGGGCCTTGTCCAGTACATTGGTAATTTGATCCAGCCTGGATTTGACTGTTTTGCTGGTTATGCCGGCATCCAATATCGAGGTGTAGGAATCTGACAGCTCGGCCGCGTAGCGAATGATCGCAGGCAGATAGAGGCGATTGGCCATGTGCAGCATGGTCTGCGCTTCGATATGGATCTGTTTGGCATACTGTTCTGCATAGATTTCAAAACGGGAGTGAAGCTCTCTCTCGGAAAGAATCTGGTATTTGCTGAAAAGTTTTAGTGCCTTTGGTGTCACAAACGCCTCAAGCGCTGCAACAGTGCCTGGAGTGTTCGGTAGGCCGCGTTTGGCTGCTTCGCTGACCCACTCCTCAGAGTAGTTGTTGCCGTTGAATACAACCCTGCCGTGCTGGTTAAAAATATCGCGGACGATTGCCTGAGCTTCGGCATTTTTATCCTTGGCATTTTCCAGTCGTGTGGCCACATAATCAAGGGCTTCGCTCATGATGGTATTGAGAGTTACGTTCGGTCCAGAGATGGATGCGGAAGAACCAACCATGCGAAACTCAAACTTATTGCCTGTAAAGGCGAAGGGTGAGGTGCGGTTGCGGTCTGTGTTGTCCTTGGGAATGGTAGGGATTACGTCCACTCCCAGTTTAATGAAGGCGGCGTCCGCGCTGCCGGCTTTTTCCCCTTTGGCAATCTTAGTCAGAATCTGTTCAAGTTCCTCTCCAAGAAAGATAGAGATAATCGCGGGTGGAGCTTCATTGGCTCCGAGGCGGTGTTCGTTTCCGGCGTTGGCAGCTGCTGCTCGCAGAATATCAGCGTGAGTATCCACTGCTTTGACAACAGCGCTTAAGAAGAGGAGAAACTGCTCATTTTCATGGGGGGTTTTACCAGGTTCCAGCAGATTCAGACCATCATCTGTGCTAAGGGACCAGTTGTTGTGCTTTCCTGAGCCATTGATGCCAGCGTAAGGCTTCTCATGGAGCAGACAGACAAGGCCATGGCGCAACGCGACCTTTTTCATGGTCTCCATGACAAGCTGGTTATGGTCAGCGGCTATATTCGATGAGGAGAAAATCGGAGCCATCTCAAATTGGGACGGGGCTACCTCGTTGTGTTTGGTTTTTGATGTGATACCCATTTTCCATAACTCGGTATCCAGATCCTTCATAAAACTGGAGACTCTATCCTTGATGGAGCCAAAGTACTGGTCTTCCAGCTCCTGGCCTTTGGGAGCAGGCGCACCGAAAAGGGTACGGCCGCACAGAATCAGATCGGGACGATCCAAAAAGAATTTCTGATCTACAAGGAAGTACTCCTGTTCTGGTCCAACGGTCGAGGCGACACGCTGGCTGGTTTTGTTGCCCAGGGCTTGCAAAACACGCAGTGATTGCTTGGAAACAGCCTCCATAGAGCGCAGCAGAGGGGTTTTTTTGTCGAGAGCCTCGCCCGTATAGGATGTAAACGCTGTGGGGATACAGAGAGTGACATTTCCTGCGGAGTCCTGCTTGAGAAATGCTGGCGAGGTGCAGTCCCATACAGTGTAGCCGCGCGCCTCAAATGTGGCCCGGATACCGCCGCTGGGGAAGGAGGAGGCGTCAGGCTCTCCTTGAATCAACTGTTTGCCAGAAAACTCCATGATAACACTACCGCTCTCCGTGGGAGAGATAAAGGAGTCATGCTTCTCTGCAGTGGAACCGGTCAATGGTTGAAACCAGTGGGTGTAATGGGTGGCGCCTTTTTCAATAGCCCAATCCTTCATGGCGTTTGCCACCACATTGGCGATCTCAGGCTGGAGCGGTAATCCCCTACGAATCGATTCCCTGAGGGATTTATAGGTCTCTTTGGGCAGTCTTTCCCGCATTGACTGGTCATTAAAAACATTCGAACCAAAAAGTTGTGTCAGGTCCATACTCTTTTCCTATCTGTGCTTGTATTTTTTTTACGGACATCAATTTCTTGAATGCATCTGAAAAAAAGCTCTGGAAATGGAAATCTAATTTTTCTAACAAAGAAAGAATATTCTTTATATTTCTGAGAATGAAAGCCAATTTTTCCATTTTTTTGCTAAAAATGGTACATTTTTTTTCTGAGGAGACTATGCAATCGACTACACCGGGATTTTTGGTCCAGCTTGGAGCCATTTTTTACCTGATTTTTCCATTATACGTACTGATTCTGGTCGGGTATATCCTGAAAAAGAGTCGTCTGGTTGGTGCAGACCAGCAGCTAGACTTCTCGCGCCTGAACTTTTATGGGGCGGCTCCGGCAATTATTTTTTTTGAGATCAGCAAAAGCGATGTCAATACCCTGTTTACAAACCCTGTTTTGCTTATCCTGGCCCTGGGGGTCACAGCGGCATCCCTGCTTCTCTACCTGATGGGGTGGGTGATGCGATTAACCCCGGCGCAGCAGGGAGTTTTTGTGCAGGGCAGCTTTCGTTCTAATATGTTTTATATTGGTATCCCTGTGTGCGATCTGGTGTTCGGAGGTCAATCCCTCGGCTTTGCTTTTATCGTGCTAGCTTTGATTCTACCACTCTACAATTTTCTTAGCGTTTTGGCGCTGTCGCTGCCGCACCAGAGTTCTGCTTTAAATCGGAGTGATGTTCGCCAGATCGCGACAAACATTTTGAAAAACCCCCTCATCATCAGCGTTCTTTTGGGGATTGCCGTGCAGCTATTCCAGGTTCAGGTTCCTTCCTTTTTAACGAAGTCACTGGAGATGCTGGGAAAGATCTCCCTGCCGCTGGCTCTGGTGGAGGTGGGGAGTAGTTTGCGTCTCGGATCGGTCTCCCGCCTATTGCTGGTAAGCTGGCTTGGCGTGCTGATGAAGCTGGTGCTGGTGCCGCTGGGTTATCTTGTATTCCTGCTGTTATTCGGAGCAGAAGGGAGCGAACTGAAAACCATGATTGTCCTGATGGCCGCCCCAACGGCGATGATGAGTTATATTATGGCGAAAAATATGAAGGGCGATGAAACCATGGCAACGCACCTTGTCGTGGTAACAACTTTTTTCTCGATGGTCACGCTACCGCTATGGGTATGGGCGTTGGACAAGTTTGTTTGAAACTAACTTCTAATTCGCTCTGCCTCCATCTGAACTCCAGCGCTGAAGTAGGCGGAGATAGACCTGCCCTGGTTGAAAAAAGGGCAGGCATATACCGGAATATTGCTGCTTCCGGAAAAGTCGCTGGTTTAGCAACCCTCTTTTTGTGTAGCTCTGTAGGGCTTTTTCTTGCACTCTGCGTGTTTGCTTTTGTAGGCGTTTTCAGCCTGGCGGAAACACTCATTGCGGGCTTTCATATCTGTTTTGTGCTGGGTGCGGCAATCTTTTTTAGCCTGGATCAACTTTTCTCTGGCCTGTTTGGTGCAGACAGCTCGAGGACCTGGTTCTGCCAGGGCAGCACTGGAAAGAAAAAGAGCCAATGCGGCCATTGTGATAAGTTGCTTTTTCATGGTTTGATCTCCTTACAGTCAAGATGGGAAAGAAAATCCTTCCACCAATGATGTTTGAAATTGTTTTTTGTAGGTTTAGCCGGGAATCATTACCTGCGTCAAATAAAAAAAATAATTCCTATCGCACATTTATTCATTATTTGATCTATTCTCTTTTCCAAGGGCAGAGAGGGCAGCGGCCAGCACCTGCTTCGGCAGGATATTACGCATACAGTGAAAATGACCCAGGGGGCATATATCAGATCCATGGGCTCGGCAGGGCTGGCACACTTCACGTCCCTCCAGGATAACATCGCCAGGCTGATAAGGGTAAAACCCAAATAGCGGTGATGTTGCTCCAAAAATGGCGATTACCTTTGTGCCCATGGCATTGGCAATGTGGAGAGGTCCGCTGTCGTTACTGATTAATAAAGCCGCCCTCTGGATCACAACAGCGGACTCCAGCAGGTTGCTTTTTCCCGCCAGATTGAGGACAGAGGTAGGTGTATTGGCGGCAATGCGGAGGCAAAGCTCTTGGTCCTCTTTGCCCCCTATTAGGACAACCTGCCTTTTCAGTTTTAGCGCCAGCTCCTTTACCAGCTCCGCAAAGTACTCCGCAGGCCAACGCTTGGTGGCCCATACCGAGCCAGGCGCGACTACAATAAATTGTTTTCGCGGAGAAAAACCTTTTTGACTGCTAAGAAGCTGTAACGCATTGGCAGCGTGCTCTTTGTCCGGAAACAGGGATGTCTGCCAGCTCAGATCGTCTATGGTTAGGAGTCGCTTCTGTGTTGTGCTGGCTGCCTTCTCAAGGGGCTGCAATAGGCTGAGATGCCTTTCAATTTCATGAACGGGATGCACCTGATCTTGGTGATGAACGATTCCGCGCTGGAAATGGACGCGTATGTGAAAAATGAAGCGGGCGTACCACTTGCGGTCAAAACCAATGGACAGAGAGGGGCTAGCGAGGCGCACCAGGAGCGCGGTCGTGGCGGAGCGGTGGGGAGAGATAATGATATCAAATTTTTCCTTTTTTAGGTTCGCGGCCAGAGCACTTAGGTGCTGCCATTTCTTTTTTTTGTCGCGTTTGTCAAATACCCAAAGCTGATCTATTTGAGGATTTCCCTTAAGTAGAAATTCTGTCTGCGGAATCACCAGCGCGTGAATGATAGCATTCGGAAACCAGTTTTTCAATCCGGAGATAACGGGCGTGATCAGGATTACATCGCCGATAAAGGCTGTATGGATGATCAGGATTTTGGGTTGAAGCGGCATCTGCCATGCAGATGGAAAAGAGCCGCGCCAGTGGGGTTGAGGCGCCTTTTTCTCGAAGAGTTTGCGTAGTTTACTTGCGGTCATTGGATTGGAGATGCTCGATATCGGCCAGGTCCTGGAGCCTGCCGCTTGCTTTTTTGTTTTGAATAAGATCGCTTTTACTGATAAAGGGGATCATAAGCCCGTTCATTTCCCTGATTACCTTGTTACTGTCAGCCTCATTCCAGCTCAATCCGCTTAGTGATGTCAGCAGGTCAACCCTGACAGGGGCAACGCCTAGTTGGATTACGGTTTCCCTTTGTAGAAAATCTTCGGCTGTCAGTCCTAGAGATCCGAATCCGAATTCATCCAGTGCCTGAACTATTTTACTAACATTATCCCGGCTGTTGTTAATGAAAATATCAAGATCCCCGGTAAAGCGCGGGTAGCCATGCAGAGCTAGAGCATATCCGCCGATAATTAGAAAATCAATTTTTTTTCCAATGAATAATGTTAACAGTTCTTTGAAGTCTGGGTAAAGTTCCATAGTACTGTTTCCTGAACATCTCTACAGCAGAAATCCGTTCCTCATCGCTTTTGTTGATCCAATCTGAGTCGTCCTGGAGCAGAGCCTGGGCAAGTGAGTATTTTTTGATGATTTTTTCCATCTTCTTGTCGGCTCTATTATCTCTACCTAAATCTATTCTGTCAAGGTTTTACCGGAAAGGGATTGTTTCTACTATAATTTTCAACCATCCAAAAAAAGCATGACAGAGAAGCTGGTTTGGGTTCCAGGTGAAGCTGGCGTCGTGACGTTGTTTCCGGATAGGATTTTTTACCCTTGCTGTTACCGAGTTTCCATGACTGTTCCCCAAAAGACATATCTAAAATTGTCAAAAAAAGTGAAGCAGGCTATTCGCCGTTTTGCCATGTTTGAGCCAAACGACAGGCTTGTTGTGGCGCTCTCTGGAGGGAAGGATAGCATTGCCCTGGTCTGGATCCTCCGACAGCTTGGATATCACCCTGAAGCACTCTTTCTCAATCTGGGTATAGGGGAACATAGCGCTGAGGCGGAGCAGACGGCTCTCCGTTTTTGCCGGGAGCAGGGGATTGTTTTGCATATCATTGACGCGGCGGCAGAGACAGGATTCACTATCGACCAGATCAGCGCTGATTATCCGGATCATATATGCTCCGCCTGCGGCAGCGTGAAGCGTAAGCTGTATAACCGCTTTGCCCTGGATCATCACTTTGATGTACTGCTTACAGGTCATAATCTGGACGATGAGGCTATCTTCCTTTTCTCCAACAACCGACGCTGGGATTGGGCTTACATTCAAAAATCCTATCCGGTGCTGGCAGCGAAGGATGGTTTTGTGAAAAGGGCTAAACCGCTATGTCTGGTTCGGGAAGCACAGCTTGAGGATTTTATACTAAAAGCAGAGCTGCCTTATGTCGCATCTTCCTGCCCTTACGCAAAAAAAGGGAATCTGTGGCGTACCCATCAAATTTTTTCCGGTATCGAATCCACGCTTCCCGGCTTTGTCGAAGAATATTATAAGAATTTTCTGGCCAACTACTCCTTTTTTCAAGATCGGCCTGTGTCCGCCATGAGTCTCTCCCCCTGCCGCAGTTGTGGCGATCTCTCCACGCAACCGGTTTGCAAGGTTTGCTTGCTACGCCAGCGTCTATGGCAGCGCTGATGTGTTGTGATATATAAATCATAATTTTTTACAAAAAATATAGGTTCTTGCTTTCGGCTTTTTTTTTGAACCATCCCCTGCGAAGTTTATAAAAACAGAATCCTGACAAAAAAAAAGTGGTCCCTTTTTCCGATACTAATCGTAACTATGATTAATATCATGATATTAAATTTGATTTAAAAGTTAATATTCGCATACGATTTATCATGATATATACCCGAAATACTTTGGTTCTCGGTGTTTCTTCAGACTAAAGGGTATTTCTATACCGAAAAGAAATTTGCTTTCGATTCAGTTGTGATGAGTGCGAAGCATACCGAATTTCGATGAAAATTCGATATGCTTCGCCGGTATTGCCTTGTGTTGTCTGAGGACCCAAAAGCCTTTCGCATACTCTATCATCGTAAGCCTACAGGAGGGCTATTATCTATGCTGAGTAAACAAAACAGGAAAAACAACGATATGAATCATTCTATAGGATCGCTGTTTCGGAAATGGGATATATATCGGAAATTTCCTTTAGCGCTGCTTTTGCTGGCAGGCTTGCTCCTTTTGGGAGGCTGTTCCGGAGAGACCTACACTATGCTGCAGCAGGAGTATAACGCCTATCTGGAAGACAAAAATGACCCGACAGCAGGTCAGCCCTCCATCACAGATATCACAGTCAGCTCCTGTGCTGACAGCAACAGCGACGGCTACTGCGGCGGGGGTGAGACGGCTACAGTGGCAGTCACTCTTAGCGAACCCATAACCCTCGAGAATGGAAATATTGAAATTACACTGGCCAACAGCGGTAAAATTGTAATTACCCCGACAGATGTGCAAAATGGGATTGTCCAGCCGGATGGCACCTTTCTTGTAAATGGAACCTATGATATCCAGACCGGGCAGACTGGTGATCCGACCCCATCCAGTCCAGTGGTAGTCACCAACAGCGGCCTTGCCCAGGATGCTCAGTCCGATCTGCTCAATACAAATTTAGGTTCGTCTGTCAGCGGCGAGTCTATTTTCAGTGGCAGTGGTGTGACGTTTTTTAGTTTTCCTGTGGTGACCGGGATTACTGTGAACAGTAACTCCAGTCTAAGCTGCGGTGGTGATGGAAGCTGTCTGGTGGGTGAGAGTATAGCTGTTGATATCACTTTTTCTGAGCCATTGACCTTTTCCGGTACCACAACATCGATCCAGATCCCTCTGGATAACGGCGGGGTTCTTGTGATTACAGCAGATGATCTTGCCAGCGCGGTGACCAATCCGGACGGTAGTGTGACGCTTACGGGTAGCTATCCTATCGGTGCCGGGGATACCGGTACACCGACACCTTCGGGAACAGTCACCTCGCAGAACGGTTCAGCCGCAGACAGCGGCGGCAATGTGATTGCTGCGAATCTACCTTCGGCGGTAGTGAGTGGTGGATCGATTTTGGGCAGCAGCAGTCTGACCGTAGATGGGAATACTCTGGCGTCGATTGTGCTGTCGGCCGGAGGTTCCGGAGAGATGGCAGACGGGATTATTAATGAAAGTGAAAAGACGAGTACAAACCTGATTCTGGGGACATTGAGCATAGCACCGGATGACAGTATCAGCTACGCGATCGTTGGCACAGGTGCAGACTGCGACGGAAGCCAGACCTACTCAGCTACGGCCAATATCAATGATGTAACTTTTGATGGTGATTACAAGGTCTGTGTGAAGGTTACGAATGGGACTGCTACGATATTCGGAGAAAGTCCGGTTTTTAACAGGGATGCCACTGTTCCGACAGTAATTCTTACTTCATCCACATCGGATGGTACATATGGTATTGGTAAAGCAATCAATATCACGGCGACCTTCAGCGAAGAGGTGACCTTAAGCGGAGGATTATTAAATGCAACTTTGAATACTCTCAGCGATGTGATCTCTTTGACTGACTCCGGGGATCACCTTCATTTTACTGGAACCTATACAGTGGGTGCCGGAGACAGTACAGGAGACCTGACTGTAAGTACCCTTGCGCTGTCAGCGGGAAGTGTTCGGGATGCAGCAGGAAATGATGCGAATCTGTCTCCGACCTCGAATGTTGCATCAACCAGTGATATAATCATTGAGACCACACCTCCGGTGATTGATTCCAGTATTCTGGCTTCCAATAACAGCTATATTGATGTCACCTTCAGCGAGGGGCTGTACAATACAGCCAATGGGTCCGGTGCTCTGGAAACAGCAGATTTTGACCTTACATTTACCCAGAACGGAGGCACAGCTTCGAATGTGACCATCAGCTCTGTCACCAAAACAACCGGCGCAGCTCTGTCCGGAGGAGAATCAACGGTACGGGTGAATTTGAATATTACAGGCTCCCCAGATGGAAATGAAACCGTTGAGATTAAACCTGCCTCTGCTGCAATATTTGACGTAGCCGGAAATGAGGCATCTGTGAGCACAACAACTGGTCTGAAGAATCTCTATGTGGCTGGTGTGGCATCAATCCAGCTCGGAACCCTGGCCACGACCAATGGATATATTGATGTTACCTTTACCGAGGCTGCCTGGACCGACAGCGGTCAATCAGGCGGTCTTGCTGCCGGCGACTTTAACCTGGTGTTTACGCAGAATGGCGGCATTGCCACTGATGTCACGATCAGCTCTGTAAAAAAACCGGATAATATAGTAGAAGGCTCAGCGTCCGCTACTACGGGCGGAGAATCCACAGTCAGGCTTTTTCTGACTGTTACCGGAACACCAAGCGGCGTTGAAACCATTGAAGTCAAAGCCGCGTCGAACGCAATCTACAGTTCAACCAATTTAGCGACACCACAGACCAGTACTACCGGTGTAAAAACCCTTTATGACCAGCTAGCACCAACAGTCATTTTGACTTCCACCACTGCAAACGGCACATACAAGGTTGGTTCATCCGATGTAAATATTACAGCTACCTTCAGTGAGGCAGTTACCCTGAGCGGTGGTTTACTTGAGGCAAGTCTGAATACAGTCAGTGATGTTATATCTCTCGTCGATTCCGGAGATCATATTCATTTTACCGGTTCCTATACCATTGGAGCAGGCGACAATACAAGTGATCTGACAGTAAGTGCCCTGGCTTTGTCTGCAGGAAGTATTCGGGACGCAGTGGGAAATGATGCCAATTTAATTCCCACATCGAACATTGCAGACTCCAGTGATATCAGGATTGATACTGCCGCCTCATCTGTAGCGTTTTCATTGCCTCTGGCTGATTCCAGAGTAAACGGCAGTAAAACTATCAGCTTTACCAGTACTGAGCAGGTGGCGCCAGAGCTTTCTGTAGATAATGCCAACTGGATTGCTGCAATATCAGGTGTAACAACTTTTGCAGATCTGACCGGCGGTACCGGTTTTGCCGGGGCAAGTGAAGGTGCAGCGTTTACTGTCTATCTCAGAGATACTGATGCTGTAGGTAATGTCAGCACAACATCAAGCCGGGCCTTTGTGAAAGATACTACGGCTCCAGTATTTTCTTCCCTGGCTCCAGCTACCGGCACCAGCGTCAATCATGTCAGAGTGGGGTATAACCTTTCTGAGCAGCTGGCTTCAGGAACCATTACCTGGCTTGGTACTTCTGGACCTGATAATGGTGTTTCTCATGTGCAGAATTTGTCAGGTGCGGATTTGACTATGGTCACAAATCCGAAAACGAACTGGTCTATTGCCAATCCACCGACACTGGTAGACGGATCTACCTATACCATTACCTTCAGCGGTACGGACCAGGCAGGCAATACCGGATCCAGTCAGGTTACAGGAATTGTCTATGATACTACAGCCCCGATCTTTACGTCTCTGGATGGAGCGAATGAGGCATCAGACGGTTATGTTAATGCCTCAGAAACTTCCTCTGCGTATGCCATAGCTGCTTTATCAGCCAGCGGATATACAACAGCTGATTATACTGCCATTCTCAGCGATAACCCGGCGATTACCTGTGACGTGTCCAAAATCTACTCTAATTCATCAATACCTGCAATTAATACTATGACAGCTTCAGATGATGTATATGCTGTTTGTGTGAAGCTGACAGATGGTGCAGGAAATATTTCTTACGGTAAAAGTCAGCAGTTTACCAGGGACACCCTGGTGCCGACAGCTGTCACTTCCGGTGAGCCGACCGGTACCAGCAGTGTTACCACGCTGAATGTGGATGTGCTAAGTACAAACGGTGTGACCCGTTACAAGTATAAGGTGGGTCTGGATAGTACCATGAGTGCCTGTTCGAGCTCTGCTGATTACAGTTCCGAGGTGGCAGAAGCAACCAATATCACCACGGATATCTCCGGAATAGCGGATGGCACTATTCGTCTGTGTGTCATCGGTAAGGATAACGCAGGCAATTGGCAGGCAGAAGCCAGCGCAACAGTCAAAACCTGGACCAAGAATACCGGGCTCAATGTAAGCTTGGAGCAATCCGGCGGACAAGCTGATCCGACCAATGCTTTTCCAATAAATTTTACTGTTATCTTCAGTGAAAGGATCAGTACCGGATCCTTTGTGACCGCAGATATCACCCAGAGCGGTACAGCCCAGGGTGTCAGCTGGACCATCACCAACAATAACCCGGGTACGGATACCAATTTCACTATCTCGGCCACTTCTGTAACCGCCGCCGGTACCATCATACCCAGCATCGGGGTAGGTCTGGTGCAGAATTACGCTGCAACGCAGACAAACCTGGCGTCCACCTCGTCAGATAATACTGTGACCTATTATAATACGGTAAAACCGAATGTTACCATTAACCAGGCTGGGGGACAAAACGATCCAACCAATAACGGAACGATACATTTTACCGTGGTTTTTTCTAAGGCCATTGATCCAGCTACGTTTGCCAGCGGAGATATTTCGATTTCCGGTACAGCGACCGGAACATCGGTAGGGATGCCTACTACATCAGATAATATCACCTGGAACGTGCCGGTGACTGTAACAGGAGACGGTACAGTAATCGCCTCCATGAATGCCGGCGTTGTGGCTGACCCTGCGCCATCCAGCAATACCAATAATGCGTCGACATCTACAGATAATACGGTCACCTATGACACCACTGCTCCGTTGGTCACAATTTCTGGTGCCCCGACAGGAACAAATAATATCAGCAGTCTGAATGTTACTATCAGCGGCACTGACGTTGTCAGCTACCAGTACGCTGTTGGAACAGGAATTTCCTGTTCATCAGCAAGCTATAATGGTTCCGACATACCAGTTGCCACTTTGATCACTGATACTATTTCCGGACTTGCTGACGGAACAGTGACTCTCTGTGTTCGCGGAAAGGATATAGCTGGTAATCTTCAAACTGCGGCAGCGGCAGATTCTGTGAGCTGGACCAAAGACAGCACGTCAGCTAACGTTACTCTGTCCGGGGCTCCTTCCGGTACATCCAATGTGACATCCACTTTGGATATTACTGTAAGTGCCACCAGCGGAGAAACAGATTACAGATATGACATTATTTCAGGGACAGATTGTTCAACAGCCACATATAGTGGAAGCATTTCGATTAGTACCCATATTACCGAAAATATCAGCGGCATCGCAGATGGTACAGTAACTGTGTGTGTACAGGGTTACAAAAATCCAACCTGGCAATCCACTCCTACAACCGCCTCCTGGACCAAGGATACCACGCCGCCTTCCCTGGTCACTAATGGCGCTGAAACGCTGGATCTGGACGGTGACGGAAAAATTGATCATATAAAGCTAACCTTTACGGACATTGTAAAAGATGATACCTTTCCAGGCTATCTGCTTAACTCGCTGGGAAATGCAGCCTCCGGTTGGGCCATTGGTGCATATACCAATCCCAGGCTGCGCCACGGTAGTTCGGTCAGTACTTTTTCCGGCGGAACTGTAACGGATATGGCTAATGATGCTGTCCTATATATTTCCTTTGATGAGAATGCCTCTACCTGCAGCAGCCTCAGCCAGGCCGGATGCGATACCGGGATTACCCCCGATGTGACCTATACTGCGGCTAGTTTTACTGACAGTTTAGGTAATATCATCGCATCGATCGGCACCGGTGGTGTTGCTGAAAAGGATTCGGCCAAACCGGTTGTTGCCGGAGCATCTCCTCCATCCAATATTAGCCTGACTCTCTATTTTTCAGAAACCGTAACTGCTTCTACTGCTGAGTGCGGCAGTGGCAGTTCTCAGTCCGGTGTAGACTGCAGCACCATATATACCATTACCGGGGGCGGAGGGTTGTCTGTAACCAAGGCAGTCATGTACGGAGGTGTCGGTGTAAGCGGTAATAAGGTTGTCTTGACCACAGACACCCAGGCCGAAGGAACATCCTATACCGTAACCGCGACTACTGCAGTGATTAAGGATGTAAACAACCTGACGGTGAATTCGCCGTACAATAGCGCCACTTTTACGGGGGCACCTCCAGCTACGGTTCTGATATCGGCAGCTGCGATCGATAATACCACAGTGGAACTTACCTTTAATGTTCCGGTGACTTCGGCAACAGCTCAGACAGCCGGTAATTATTCGATTTCCGGATTGTCAGTGTCTGCAGCCAGCATGTATCCAACACCGGGCAACAACAGTGCCAAGGTACGATTGACAACATCAAGCCACCTTAGCAGTACGGAAAATGGATACACAGTAACTGTGACTTCTGGCCAGGTGACAGCAGAAACAGGCGGAAACAGCTGCGACAGCCCGAACAATGAGGCCAGCTTTACAGGAGATCGTCTGCCGGAAGTTCAGTCCGTTGCATCTCTGGATGAGTTTTCAGTTCTGGTCGTCTATTCGGAAAACGTTTCCATGTCTGCAACAGGAAGCGGTGCCTTGAATTCAACCAATTATTCGATAGATGGCACTCTGTCAGTCAGCGCGGTGACCCAGCTTTCCAATTATTCGGTAAGACTGACCACTTCATCTCAGACCCTTGATCAGCTTTATACTGTGACTGTTTCCAATGTTGTGGATCTTACCGGTAATACGGTTTCGGCTACAGCGAAAACGGGAACTTTCCTGGGACGGGAAAACCTGAAGATCCTGTCAGGGGTCAGGGTTACGGATTCTTCTAGTGCCTTCAACGTATTCAAGGTTACTTTTTCCAAACCATTGATTTTCGGCAGCGGAACAGTGAATGCCGTGGATGAATGGGATTCCGGAAGCGGTGCTCTGAAAAACTGGTCCTTCCCTAGCGGTCTTGGTACGGTAACTCTCTGTACTGACAGTGACGATACAGCCTGTCCGGCTTCCTATAGCAGCGGTGTTGATTTTGTGGTCTATTTCAAGACTGCACCGGAGCCAGCCATGGGGGCTTATACTGTAGTGGGGGCTTCAACGGGCAACTGTATCTTGCCGAGTGGCGGCACGGCTCCGACTGGTTGTCTGAAAGCGGCACCAGATGACCGGGTATCTATAGATTTTGGATTGCCGGTCGTGATTACGGACGGTCCGGTCTATACGGATCCGTTCAATGATTCAGCGACTTTGTCAGGTCAGGCTTTTATTTATCAAGGGAAGCTGTATATTGGTCCTAATAATACAGATACCGGCCTGTTTCAGACAGATATTAACATGCAGAATGCTGTCAATATCACCATTGATGCGGACGATACTGCCGGGCTACCTTATGAAAGTTTCCAGAACTATCCATCGGTATTATCTGGAACCGTGTCAGGAATAGACATTTTTTATCCTGCATGCGCAGGCGTTGGAGTTGACCCAACTTTATCCGGCAGCAGCTGTACCGGTGCCGGAGGTTCGGAGTATTTGTTTGTGGGTGCATATCAACCCGCTGGAAGCCTTGCCAGTGTCTGGAACAGCTCCAATACTATATCTCCGTTTACCTTTTCCGAAGAAGGACGTTTCAGTACTGGAACGGAAGCCCGGCATGTGGCGGCCATGCAGGTTTTTAACGGAAATATTTTTGTTGCTTTTGGGGGGATTCATGCCAACTACCCGAGGTATAGTATGCTTCCAATAAATCAGTCTACAGCCAATAGCACCACTACATTAATTGAATTCAGTTACAATAACACCAGAATCACTGCCAGGCAGGATAAAACAGCAAAAGGCTCCTGCAATGAAATTAATGACACTGATAATACCACCAGTACTCTTGAATACCCTCAGTTTATCTGGCTGGATACCATGTACACCTATGACAGTGACGGCTCAGGGGTAAGTGATAATAGAAGGCTCTATCTGGCAAACGGGGGCTGTCATGGTCCGGACAGCGCCGGGACCAATTATGACCGTGACGGCGGAATCATCCGGACCCAGGCTGGCGTGACCACTCCAACAGAAGATGTTGGCGGAAATGGATACACCAGCAACTGGGAAGATATAACTCCGAACCTGACAAGTCCGAGCAATTTCTGGCGTTACACTAATGGAAATTCAAGTACGGGTACCAGGATCTGGTCAAAAATGATTATTCCATCGAATGGAGATTGGGCAGCACTGACTCCGTCTAATACCATAACTCCTGCGCTACTGGCTATTCCTAAAATGGTGACTTTTAATGGAGATTTATATTTTATTCGGAATGCATGTAAGACTCCGATGACGGATGCCTACTACCATGATGGAGGCTTATGCGGTTTGAATCATTCAGGGCAAACAGCTGCAAATGCAGATTATAGGACAAATCCAGGTGTATATGAATGTACTAAAACTTGTAAGGCAGGGGATGAAGTACCGCAGCTGTGGCGCTTACCAAGTTATGCACACAATTCTAATGTCATTCCGACAAGTTCCAACTGGCAGTTCATCGGTAACCTGACAACCGGAAAGACGAATATGAGCGGTGCGTACTGGGCTGATGGAGTTGTTCAGGATCAGACAACAAAGGCAGCTTCAAACACAGAGATCACCCTGCTGGTGGCGACAGGCGATCGGCTTTACATCGGGTTTGATAATGGTGTCTATGGTGCTAACTTATGGAGGACAAAGGATATTACACAATTAGCAAATTATTCGACCCTTGGGTCTAATGCGTATCCAGCAAGCGAGTCTGATTTTGAAGCTGTCTGCGCTACGGGAAATAGCTGCTATGATCCTGCGCTCCAGTTTGGCTTTGGACAGACTCCTGAATATCCAACGGATGATACCGGCACTCCGGCAAATTCCAGGTTTTTTGACTCTTTGTCTGTGAATGATTCCGGCACCGATTACATCATCTTCAATGTTGGAGACGGTTACAATCCAATGAAGATTTATCGTATGACCAATAATTAGGGCTGCCATGCTGTTTGCGAGCGGCTCTATGCTTTCCATTAAGCAGCCAGGGGTCTGGAAATTCTGGATTCCTGGTTAGTCTGTAAGGCTCAAAGTAAAGTTTTGCAGGTTGCCGGATATTATCAGGAGCAAGAATTCAATCAGGTTCATCATGAAAGAAAAAGTTTTTTTTTATCTAATATCGCCTCTGTTGTTGATCGTGTTTATGTCCTGCGGCAGCGGCGGAGAATCAAAAAAGAAATTTCAGACGGATACTCCGCGCAATCCACTTTCTGAGTACACTCTGGAGCAGCCTGGTGAATGGGCGGGATTGGAAGACAGTCATGCGCCGATTGTAGAGCTTCGGGATACAGAAAAGGACAATATAATTATCAGGGTCCACTTTCCTATCAAACGCGGCCATGATCATTTTATTGAAAAAATAGGCATCATGGATGAAAAGAAAAATGACCTTTTTGTTGAAAAATTTAACCGTTCCGCTGAGTATTATGAAGCAAAATTTACACTTCATGATATAAAAAAAGGATATAAAGCATTTGTAAAATGCAGTCTGCACGATCTGTGGACTGCTCCACTGAAACCATAGTTATGAATAAAATTTTTCATAGAATAGAAATTGATTATCTATTGATACTAAAAAATTTTGTGACTGGAAGACCCATGCTGATGAGAACATTACCGAAAGATTTCCGGACAGTGACAGCCAGTGCAGGCAATCTGCTGATTCTGTTTTTGCTGATGCTGCTGCTTGCAGGTCAGGATAACCTTGCCGCTCAGGCCGTGAAACGAAACCGTAAAGATATCAAGGTTCAAAAGGTTGTAAAAGCAGACAAGACAGCAACCAAACCAGAAGAGAAAAAAGAGGAAAGAAAGGATGAAGGAACGAAATCCCGCTGGAATCCGGATGTTTCACTTTACTTTATCTATTCCTTACCGCTGAGCGCGCCAGTAAATGAGGTACTCAAAGGTGGTATGGGTGCCCGTCTGAATGCCTCTCTGGATGTATCTTCCCTGCTTAAGTTTATTCCAGTGGTGGAGTCCCGTGCCGGTCTGTTTTATGGAGTAACCAGTTTCAGTGCTAAGGATGCTGATTTTACAGCCACATCGCTGCACGCACCGCTGTTTTTGCCCTATTATGAGCTAACGTACCGTTTTCAGAAGGAGGCAGCTGTATTGCGTCCCTTCGGCCGTCTGGGTTACGGTTTTACCTTTACGTCTGCGACTACGAGCTGGGTGGATGCCAACCAGGTGAGCCACAGCAACAGCGCCTCGTCAGCGATGGATTCGACCATCTATTTCGGAGCTGGCATTGGTGTGCAGCTGAAAGGCTACAAATCCAAAGCGATGCAGAACATGGAGTTTGTGCTGCTGGTGAATATGTATCAGATTATGGCGCAGACTAATGCTACTTTTTTTGAGATCAATGGCGGCGTGAATTTCTACTTCGGCAGCTTTTGAAAACAGGATGTTTTCACATCGGCCTTGACAGGGATGTCAAATAGGGCCGATGCCCAGGCCGATTATTTTGCCATCCCGACTACAGGATGTAGGAGGTGCAGCATTTGCCAAGGAGGGCAAAAATGCTGCCAGAGCAAAATCGACACTGCGTAAATCTTAGATGCTGGCAATCTCGTCCTGTGTCAGGCCAGTAATCTCAGCAATATCATTGTTGCTGAATTTGCGAGCTTTCATCTGTCTGGCAGCCTCGCGCGCCTTCTCTTTGGCGCCTTCTTGCCTGCCTTCTTGTCTTCCTTCCTGACGTAATCTTTGTGCTGTGGTTCGACATCTCGACAAGCTCGATGCATCGCAGGCTCACTATACAAGTTCATCGAAGCATCGATGCTTATTGGTATAAAACCCGAGAACAAAAGTGTTGCGAGTATATCTATCTCCTAGATATTTTGAAAGGTAAACAGAATGCTATTTCTTTTCGGAATGGTTCTCATGCAGGGCCTGGTTGCGGTTACCTTTGTCCGTACGTTTGTATCCGGTCATAGAGTCTTTGTGCCAGGTAGGAGCTAGAGTGGCCTAATTTTTCAAGAATGATTTGTGCCTCATTTTTGTAATTCTTGATTTTCTCTTCATTCCAGTGGTCCGGCGGGTGTTGAAGATTTGTAATTCGGTCAGCTAGCTTCACCATGCCGATTTCACGGGGCAAACGAAGAATGCGCTCCAGGGAATCTATCATGGCCTCATTTTTGGCAAGCGATCCACTCTTGGTAAGAGCTATCACTCCCTCCGCAACCCCTGGGCCAAAATTTTTTTTAATTTCCTGGTAGGTAATTGTTGTATCCTCCAGGGTGTCGTGGAGAAGAGCGCAAGTTAAAGCCAGATCTAGGTCCATGTCGGGTTCATGTTGTGACGCTATCAGTATCTCCATAGCAACATTGGAAAGATGCACCACATAGCTGTAAGGTTTTCCGGGAACTTTTTGATCTCCGTGCGCCCTTGCAGCAAAATCAATGGCGCGATTATAAATGTTTTGAGGTATCATGGGTTACCTCCTGCAGCGCAAAGATACTGTCGTGAATTTTCGTTTTTCATTTATGATGAATTATACTTTATGATGTAAACTCAGGTTGGCCTGTGGCCTCTCTGACGATAGACCATAGATATCCATCCGGTGGAATGGTTTTACGGGCAGCGATCGCTATGGGGATGGGAATAAAAGTGTAGTAATTGTTCCAGCGCCCTACCAGAAAACCTGAACGTCCAGACATCGCTCCATGAACAGCGTTTTGCGCCAGCATGATACAGAAAACTGCGTCATCCGCTGATGCTGGCATGCTGCGAATAATATAGCTGGGGTCGATATATTTTAGATTGGTATGGAATTTTATTTTTGCAAAATAGTCTTTGATTCTATCGCGCAGATAGAGTCCAATGTCGCCATATTTGATATTTCCAGAAGCATCTTTCTCTCCTGATTGTTCAAAAAATTCTTGACCAGCCCCCTCTGCTACCAGAATGACGGCATGGCCTTTTTTCAATAACCGCTGGTGCAGATGGGACAGTAGGCCTTTTTCACCGTCCAACGAAAAAGGGACCTCTCGTATCAAAACATAATTTGCCACATTGGACGCAAGGGCAGTGTACGCAGCGATAAACCCGGAGTCCCGCCCCATCACCTTAACCAACCCGATGCCGTTTCTTGCACCAACTGCCTCGGTATGCGCTGATTGAATCGCCATTTCTGCCAGAGAGACAGCCGTAGAAAAACCAAAGGTTCTATCCACAAAATTGATATCATTATCGATCGTCTTGGGGATACCGGCAATCGAGATCCTAAGACCCCGGCGTTGGATCTCCTCATGCATCTCCTGGGCGCCATGTAAAGTTCCGTCGCCGCCGATTGTAAAAAGTATAGAAATATTATGCGCTACCAGGGTATCTACCATCACCTTGATATCCTGCTTTCCCCGTGACGAACCGAGGATAGAGCCTCCCTTTTTATGAATATCATCCACGCTCTCCGGAGTTAGCTCCACAAAGGTATGTCCAAATGCCGGATTAAGACCCTCATAGCCATAGGGAATCCCAAAAATTTTTTTTACTCCATATTGCTGGTAAAGCTCGGTAACCAGGCTTTTGATCACATTATTTAAACCCGGGGATAGGCCTCCACATGTAACAATTGCCGCCGTGGTGCTGGATGGATCAAAAAATAACTTTTTTCGCGGGCCGGCGTTTTCAAAAGAGAGGGCGCTGCCGTTTTGCGCAAAGGCGCGGGCTACTTTGTTATACTCCACGTCCACGATGACCCGCTCATCATCAGCAATAAATTGGGGGATATGCAGGGGAGTATCAATGGTACAAGCGCCAAGTCGGCTAACAGTGGTATCCCGGTATTCCATGACTCTCTCCAGGTGCATATAAAAATTGAAGGGTATCCTCCAAGGTTAACAGATAGGAAAAAAGAATCAAGCGAAATGCGAAAAGCCCCTGACTCAAAGAAATTTCCCTGGATTGGTTCGCAAATTCCTGATAGACGTTTTTCCCCGCATCCTTAAACTGGATCACAGAGAAATTTTCAAGGAAACAAGGTATGAAACCATTTCGCACGCACCTGGACACCTGGAAGCAAAACCAGGAGATCCTCACCGATCCAAATCGGCCCTCCTGGCAGGAGCTCGACCGTGTATTTGCTCTCTATCCAGACCTTCCTCGGGAGGCTATCATCAAAGAGGATATCCTGCGTTCAGGATTGGCATTTACAGAAGATGCCTTAACAGTTTCCTCTGGATATAAACCCAAGGCCTATTTCATCTTTTCCTTTGACCTTGCTCCTTTATCCGAACTGAAAAACGAGGAGGATTTGCGCAGCCCTGAGGAGTTTCGCCTGCTTGGCGGTCCCATGAATTTGCGGCGCACCACGATCTCAGTTCGCAACAACCCCAAATCTCCTTATGTCGCCGATATTTTTGAAGGAAAAATGTGGCTTTTTTTAGAGGGGCAACCAGTTGGTGAATGCGAACTTCCACAACATCCTACTTACTACGACAAAAGTCTGAGTAACGGGAAACCGGTTCATGAGGTCGCTCCCACCATTGAATGGGGATACCTCATCTATTTGACGGTGTACCGTCAATGCCAGTACTGGGGTAAAGAGGAGGAGTGTCTATTTTGCGATATCAATGAAAACTACCGCCAGCAAAAACACTCTGGTCGCCCCTACAAGGTCACCAAGACCATAGAGGAGGTTCTCGAGGCTCTTGAGATCATCGCCAGAGAGGAGAGTAGCGCGCGTGCTTATACCCTCACCGGGGGCAGCGTAACCTCGACTCTGCAGGGAATGGATGAAGCGCAGTACTATCTGCAGTATGCCAGAGCAATTGAAGAGCGTTTTTCGCGGCGCTGGATCGGCAAGGTGGTTATGCAGGCCTTACCCAAGCCGGATCTTATTCCTTTTCAGCAGGCAGGCATCCAGATCTACCATCCCAACTATGAAATCTGGGATAAGCGTCTTTTTGGAATTCTCTGTCCAGGTAAGGAGAGGTATGTGGGTAGGGAGGAGTGGCACAAGCGAATTCTCGATTCTGCAGAAATTTTTGGGCAGAGCCATGTGATTCCCAACTTTGTTGCCGGCATTGAAATGGCCAAGCCTTACGGCTTCACCGCTGTGGCTGATGCTATTGCCTCTACTGCAGAGGGTCTCGATTTCTTTATGAGCCGTGGGGTTTCCCCGCGTTACACTGTATGGTGTCCAGAGCCCCTGACCTATCTTGGCGCTCAAAATTTTGGAGCACCTTTGGAGCTCCATGCCGGTATCATGAAAGCCTGGCGCGATACCCATGCCCGTTACAAGCTGCCGGTACCTCCGGGTTATGGAGATCCGGGAGTGGGCAATACTGTTTTCTCCGTATCCGCTTTTATGGATGTTATCAAAGTATAAGAGAGAAGCAATGGCCTCAGATCAGACTACACTTCAGTTTCTAGTGGATCAGATTGCACCAGATCTGGAGATCACCTACCGCAAGATGTTTGGCGAGTATGCGATCTACAGCCGCGGTAAAGTGGTCGCACTTGTTTGCGACAACCAGCTTTATGTCAAACCAACAGCAGCCGGCAAGGAGTTTATCGGAGAGCCTCGCATGGCGCCAGCCTATACTGGGGCTCGTCCCAGTTTTTCTATCGGGGAACAGGTGGAAGATAGAGAGTGGCTTTCGGAGTTGCTCCGGATCACAGAGAAAAGCCTTCCTGAGGTACAGAAAAGAAAAGAGAAAGTAAGGAAAAAGCAGAATGATAAAAAATAGCCCTTTAGCAATTTCATCTATGGGGAAAATAGCAATTTTGGCTTTTTTGCTGGTAGTTCCACATATTGCGAGCTATGCCCAGGGACCGGATGGAGATCTTATGCAAAATCCGCCGGATCGAAAACCTGCCAGCTCGATTCCGCAGAAAAAATCTTATCAAAATCATGAACTTGAGTTTCTCAACGCCACTCTCTACGAAAAGCGGGGTGATGTGTTCAAGGCTCAGGAGTATTATCGCAAAGCTCTTGCGATACGGGCTGATTTTTTACCTGCGGCTACGAATCTGGCTATCTCACTTTTTGAAAATGGGAAGCAGGATGAGGCCATGAAAATTTTTTCTCGAATGGCGACCCAGCACTCATCCTCTCCCCTGGCAACAAATAATCTGGGTTTGGCTCTACTGCTACAGAACCAGTTTGACCAGGCGATCACCACTCTTCACGCCGGCTCCTTACAGCATCCCTATTCTTTTGATCTTCACTTCAACCTGGGAACCGCCTACTACAAAAATAGCCAGTATCAAAACGCACGCCAATATTACCTGAAGGCTCTTGCTCTATCCCCGCGTTCTTACATCGCCTTAAATAACCTTGGCTGTACCTTTATTAAACTAAGGGATCTGGTACAGGCAGAGGCACGGTTACAGGCTGCGGTCACGCTGCGGCCCCGCTACAGCCAGGGGTATTACAACCTGGCCTACACCTACTGGCTGATGAATCGAAAGGATAAAGCTGAGGAGATGAACCAAAAAGCCCTGGAGCGCAACCCGAACCACCATTTCGCATTAGAGCTGAAAAAAATCCTTTTTGCAGAGAAGGACAAACCCCGGGAGCCTAAGCCGGATCTATCGCCCCAATAGTACTGTTTTGTAAATACGGGGATTTTCCCTGTGGGCAATCCCGGCCTTTTGGCTCCAGAACCTTCCAAACAAGGGAAAAAAAAATTATAAAAAAAATGTGGAGCTTTCTTGGAAAAGTCGTTTGACAAATTTAACTGTACTCTAATGGTATTGCGCCCTTCTCGCAGGGGGTGATCAAAATTAAACCAAGGCAGGTAAATGCAGTCATGATTGATCAGGCAGCCAGTGCTTTTGAAACAAATAAAGAAGAAGAGGATCCTCCGAGTCAAAATATCGTACCCTTTGAATCCCCCTCCCTTGCTGGAGAAGATGGAGTTTTCTCTGTCTTCAACAAACTACCAGACAATGTTCATTTCATATTTAAAAAAAGTAAACATAATCCCTTTCCTGAAAATCCTGTTAGCAAGAATTTTCATCATCACTATTTTCCGGATGCAACCCAGGAGCAGTGGAACAGCTGGCGCTGGCAGATTAGAAATAGCTTTACATCCCTCGGGCAACTTGCCGCTTTTTTAAACCTCATACCTGATGAACTTGGCAGTGTGCAGGATGCTAAAAATACTCTGCCCTTGCGGATAACTCCCTATTATGCCAGTTTGTTAGCTATGGCAGATGGTTCCCTGGGCCTGCGAAAATCGGTGGTTCCCCAGGTTTTTGAGTACCAGATTGCCCCGGAGGAGGCGCTTGATCCTCTGGATGAAGAGAAAACAAGCCCGTTGCCAAACCTGGTTCACCGCTATCCGGATCGTGTTCTGTTCTTGGCGACGAGCTTCTGTTCCGTCTATTGCCGTTACTGCACCAGAACTCACATGGTGGGTAAGAAAAATCGAAACGAGATGAGCAAACTTCATTGGGATAACGCGATAGCTTATATATCGCAGCACCCGGAAGTCCGTGATGTTCTGATATCTGGCGGGGATCCATTGACCCTGTCTGATGAGCATCTCCATTATCTTTTAAGCCGGCTGCGCGCTATTCCCCATTTGGAAATCATACGGATCGGAACTAAGGTTCCCGCGGTATTGCCGCAGCGGATTACCCGTTCTCTGGTAAATATCTTGAAAAAAAATCATCCTTTGTATCTGAGTCTCCACTTTACCCATCCAGATGAAATAACGATAGAGTCCAAAGAGGCCTGCGACCGCCTGGCAAATGCCGGTATTCCCCTTGGCAGCCAGACAGTGTTGCTCAAGGGAATTAACGATGAAGTGGGCGTGATGCGCAAACTGATGCAAAAACTTCTTGTGGTTCGGGTGAGACCCTACTATCTATATCAGTGCGACCCCATACCAGGGTCTGGACACATGAGAACCACGGTGCAAAAGGGGTTGGATATCATCCAGGGGTTGCGAGGCCATACCAGTGGTTATGCTGTCCCCCATTATGTTATTGATGCCCCCGGCGGTGGTGGTAAGATTCCTCTACTGCCAGACTACTACCAGGGACATGATGGGAAAGATGTAGTTCTGAAAAATTATCAGGGAAACTTTTTCAAGTACCCTGATATGCTTTAGGTCATAACTCAGGATGCTCCATGAAAATCGGAATAACCTTTGATTTACGAAAAGATTACCTTGCCTTGGGTTTGTCTGAGGAAGAGAGCGCGGAGTTTGACAGCGAAGATACAGTAGATTCCCTGGATGGCGCACTTCGTGAGCTTGGCTATCAGACTGATAGAATCGGCTCTCTACGTTCACTGGTTGGCCGTCTGGCATCCGGAGAGAGATGGGATCTGGTCTTTAATATTTGTGAAGGATTGTACGGGTTGGGGAGAGAGAGTCAGGTTCCGGCGATCCTCGAGGCCTACCAGATTCCTTTTGTTTTTTCGGATGCAGTGACTCTGGCAGTCTGCCATCACAAAGCGATAACGAAAATGGTGGTGAGAAGCCACGCAATAGCGACTCCGGAGTTCATTACGGTGGAGTCCTTGGCTGATATGGAACATTGCAACTTGCCCTTTCCCCTATTTGTCAAGCCAGTAGCTGAGGGCACCAGTAAGGGTATCACCCCATTCTCTGTGGTCAACACCCCGCAAGAGCTGCACAACCGTTGCGCGGCTCTTCTTGAGAAATATCGCCAGCCTGTACTTGTGGAATCCTTTCTCAGCGGCCGGGAGTTTACAGTGGGAATTCTTGGCACCGGAGAAAAGGCCAAGGTGGTTGGCAGCCTTGAGGTTCAACTAAACGCCAACTCAGAGCAGGGCGTTTACTCCTTTGAGCATAAGGAGTTCTGTGAGAGAATGGTAACTTACAGGCTGGCGCACGATGATGAGGCTCAGGCCGCCGCCGCGCTGGCATTGAAAGTGTGGCAGGCTCTTGGGTGTAGAGATGGCGGCCGTGTTGATGTCCGCTACGATAAGAAAGCGAATGGATATCCTTACTTTATTGAAGCCAATCCTCTAGCCGGGTTAAATCCGACCCATTCTGATCTGCCGATCATGGCGTCGCAGGCTGGTATGGCTTACCAGGAGCTGATCCGTGAGATCGTCGATTCCGCCAAAAGCCGCTATGGATTGCCATGTTAAAACCTAAAATTGCCATTTTATTCAATGAGGTGGGTGCGCAGCCTACGCCAGATGAACTGGATGTGATCCAGCAGGTTCAGATGGTTTCCTGGGAACTGGAAGGGATTGGATGCGAGGTTTTTAGTATACCCCTCAGCCTGGAAAATATGGAAGAGGTCTTTTCTAGGTTGCGTCACCTTGAAGTCCATAAAGTGTTTAACCTGACGGAGAGTCTAAACCGCAGAGGAGCCTGGATCTACTTTGCTCCGGCTTTATTGGAATCTCTTGGCCTTCCCTACACAGGGGCGCCTCTGGAAGCGATGTTTTTAACGACGAGCAAGATTTTGACAAAGCAAAAACTAAAGGAGCATGGACTGCCTACTGCGCCGTGGTATTATTTAGGTGCGCAGATGGCTCTCGAAAAAGAGAGGCTTTATATCGTGAAACCGATATGGGAAGACGCCTCCATCGATATTGATAGCCAGTCTGTTTTTACCGGAGGCGAGTGGCCTGCTTTGCTGGAAAAATTGCATACTTCAACGCATAAAAGATATTTTGTGGAGCAGTTTATTGATGGTTATGAGGTCAATGCTTCTTTGCTGGCCAGCTCAGGTGGAGTCGAAGTTCTGCCGCTGGCGATGATAGATTTTTCTGCGTTCAAGGAGCCAAGGCAGCGCATCGTGAGCTATCGCGCCAAGTGGGAGGAGAACTCCTTTGAGTATCAAAACACTCCACGTAGCTTTCAGCTGCCTGAGGAATTAATGCGCTGGCGAGACGGCATCCACCAGATCAGTCAGCAGGTTTGGCAGCTTTTTGGTCTGCGCGGCTATGCACGTATTGATTTTCGTGTGGATCCTGACAAGGGACCTGTGATTTTGGAAATCAACGCCAATCCGTGCCTCTCCGCGGATAGCGGTTTTTATGCGGCGGCAAATCAGGCTGGGTACCCATTCCGAGAGGTGATTGAGAGAATTCTGGCTGTTGCAGAATAAAATATTCCGGAATTACGCAATTGGCGAATCGCGGAAGGATGATTAGGTATTGGAGTGAACATGAGACCATTATCATTGCATTATCGTTATGAAATTGAGGACTCGGATCGGATAGCGATTCGAGAGATACTGGAATCCACCGGTTTTTTTTATGAGTTTGAGATTGTTATCGCGGAAGAGCTTTTTGACGAGCGCAAAGCCAAAGGCGACAGCAGCGGCTATTTTTTTGTTTTTGCTATGGATGGAGATAAAGCAGTAAGCTATAGCTGCTATGGCCCCATTGCCTGTACCCGCCAAAGTTACGACCTTTTCTGGATTGGTACTCATGCTGATTATCGCGGAAAGGGTGTCGGCAAACAGATCCTGAAGGAGACCAACAAGCAGGTTTTCGATCGCGGTGGTCGTTATCTTTATGCGGAAACCTCAGGTCGCGACCAGTATGCGCCAACACATCAATTTTATAAATCAACAGGTTTTGACCTGGAGGGTAGACTTAGGGACTTCTATGACACAGGGGACGATAAACTGATCTATCGTCTTGATCTGACAAAGTAGCTTATTGATAGTTAGTCTTTGTCGCTTTTTGCCGCCCAAAAGCGACGAAAAACCGCAATTCCGCTCCTAAGGCCATCCTGGCTACGGAGCTGCATTGAGCCTGAAGAGCGCAAACTTCCTGTTGCTGAAAGATTGATTAGGGAAGTGCATACCTGGGAGCAGGGATCGTATACAGCTCAGATCCGGGCACAGAAATTTCTTGAGGAGATTCAATGATGAACCATAATCCGGCACATTATGCGTACAGCATAGAAAATATTCTCAAAACTGTTTTGTGATGAAGGAAGATTCATGATAAACCCCCTTTCCCGCCCACTGTTTGATTCTCATCTGCATATTATTGATCCCCATTTTCCGCTTCAGGAGAATCAGGGCTATCTTCCGCCGGCATTCACGGTCAGAGACTACTTTATAGCCACAGAAAATCTACAAGTTATCGGTGGTGCTGTCGTCTCTGGTTCATTTCAGGCTTTTGACCAGAGTTATCTTGTAGATGCG
This sequence comes from Leptospira biflexa, assembly GCA_020720805.1. Classification (GTDB taxonomy): domain Bacteria; phylum Spirochaetota; class DYNZ01; order DYNZ01; family DYNZ01; genus DYNZ01. The sequence goes on from DYNZ01000016.1 coordinate 46,548, forward strand.
TTGGCGCAGCTGGGTCCAGGATTTGTTGGGGTAACCCAGCTTCCCGTTACGGTGACAGATGAGGAGTTACTCTACCTGCATGATCGCGGCGTAAGGGCTGTTCGTTTTAATTTGAAAAGAGGAGGATCGGAAAAGCCAGAGCATATTCTTGCCATGGCGCAGAGGATTTTTGATCTGCATGGATGGCATGTGGAATTCTATGTGGATAGCCGCGATCTGGAAGAGTTAAAACCGATCCTATTAAAGTTGCCGAAATACAGTATTGATCATGTCGGCTTGTCCTATCAAGGTTTGCTCGATCTGTTTGATCTGGTGGAGCGTGGAGCGTATGTCAAGGCTACAGGATTTGGACGTCTTGATTTTGACCCGGTGCCTGCAATCCGAAAACTACTCTCCTTGAATCCTGATTCTGTTTTTTTTGGAACAGATTTGCCGTCAACGCGTGCTCCTAAGCCTTTTTCCGTTCACGATATAGATTTACTGGTAGAAAATTTTCCGCCGAACCTATTAAATAGGCTTTTTTTTGAAAATGGTGCTTCATTTTATAAAGTAAAAAAATAGCATTTCCCGAAATGAGAAGGAACATTTTTTTTCCTGCTTGAAAATTTGGAGCTCTTTTCCCGTTTATACAGAATAGAAAATGATTGTCCCATCAGTTGCGTCATCGCAGAACCATTTTCTTGGGAATAGAAAAATCTCTACGAATTATAAAGATGAAAAATTTTTACGGGGTTACTATGAAGATGATTCCATGGTCTGTTGCGCTGTTGGCAACCGTTGCTTTGTCAACTTGCGCTACGCTTGATCCAAATTTGTTGAAAAAAAAACCAACTGCCTCCCTGGAAAAGCTCGATATTCACGAAATTAGCTTTCAGGATATTACATTAAAATTTGATATAAAGGTGCATAACCCATACCCCTTGGCGATAAAACTTGCCGGGGTTCATTTGAATTTTACTGTAGAAAATCAGAAATTCCTGGAAACACAGAGCGCTCAGGGTCTGCACCTTCCTGCGAACGGCAGCAAAATCAATTCGTTTCTGGTTAGCCTGCGCTATGCTGATCTTGCTCGGGTAGTGAAGGCGTACCAGGCAAAGGATTATCTCAATACCCAGATCGATGGCAAAATAGCAATCGCTCTGCCACGTATCGGAGTGAAGGGGTTTCCCACAGAAGTAACGGTTCCTTTTCGCATCCAAAAGCAGATTCCGGCTATCAAGCCTGTGGTTTCCATCCGAAATTTTCGAGTGGAGATGCCTAAACCTCAGGAGATTATCAAATCGCTGCAAAAAAGCGGTCAATCCATGTTAAAGCCGGATAAGGTTGTTGGCTTTCTCGGTGCAGTATTTCAGGGGGACAAAAAAAAGGCGACCGAGGCAATCAAGCCACCGCAGGTTGATCTGAAACTCAAGGTCAGATTTCAAATTGAGTTAAGTAACCAGACCAGGGCAGCGTTGAACTTTAACTCATTAAATTATATTTTTTATACTGAAAACCAGGAGCTGCTAAGAGGTTCCACTGCAAATGTCCAGCGTCTTGGCACCAAGGTAATTCTTGATATTGTAAACGAGTTTAGCCTGAAATCGTTAAGTGAATCTGTGGTAGCAGCTTTTAAAAAGCGAGATGTCCAATTCCGTCTGGCTGGTAGTACCGCTCTGCAGTTGCCGCCATCCATCAAAAAAGAGCCATTGGCTTTGAAAATCGACGAAACGGGCAGGTTTCGCTACTAATGGTTTCTATTTTTGATACTCGAGAATTCAACCAAAATTTATTTTTCCCCAGGCCAGATCCTATGCCCTGCCCAGCGGGGGCTAAGGATTTTTTTCTTCCTGTGGGCGAGGGGGCGACGCAGGCGATTGTTCATGCCCGGCTTTATGAAAATGTAGAAGCAGCGGTAACATTGATCCATTTTCATGGAAATGGAGAGATTGTTGCTGATTATGATGAATTTGCCCTGGAACTAAACAATTTTGGGGTAGAGACCATCGCCTGCGATTATCGCGGTTATGGAAAAAGTACAGGGGAGCCGAAACTGCGTTTTTTACTTAGCGACGCGCTGGCGATCATCAATGAGCTCGATACGGTTGGATTGCGAAAAAAAAGATCGGTTGTGATGGGTCGATCTCTGGGTAGCGCGGCAGCCTTGGAGCTGGCAGTAAAAATCCCCGGAATAACAGCCTGTATCCTTGAGAGTGCTTATGCGGACCCGATTCGTTTACTGCGGCGTCGTGGTATAGAGGTCTCTGCCTTGTCTGAGGATGAGAACTCCCTTTACAACCATAGTCATAAGATCCAGGCGCTGCAATGCCCGTTGCTGATACTGCATGGAGCTCAGGATGTTTTAATCTATGCTGATGAGGCTGAATTAAACTATGCCAATGCCGGTACCTTAGATAAAAAACTGGTTCTCTTTCCCGGAGTAGGCCATAATGACATCTTTTATGCTGCAGATGAAGCCTATTTCTTAGAATTGAAAACCTTTTTGGCTCGCTTTAGGTAGGTTGTCTTATCGACATGCTTCAGGATAGTGATGAAAAAAGATAGGGGAGATACAATGTCTCACGAAAAGATTCACGCGAAAATTACAGAGATACTCAAAGATAGTATCGAATTTATCCAGAATCAGGATCTGGCCCAGGAAGAGGTCATGGAGTTTTGGATAGAGTTGCTGCAGATTTCGCAGGATCAGATCTCTATGATTAAAGAATCTGTATTATCGCTGGAGTCTTAGTGGATTAAATGAACCTCGATAAATTATAAATTTTACAAATTTTTAATTTATTTTCCTATGTTTTAACCACAAAGGTAACCAACAAATGATAATTTTTAAAGGTTGCCTTAATGGAGAATCACCTCGTTCGCTTCCATCTCATGGGTATCGGAGCGCCAGCTAACTTCGTTTTCCTGTGCAGAGTCAAAATAAAATTTGATAACAGTTTTTAGCCGAGCGCTCGCTTTTTCTCGGCTTGGACCAAAGCAGTGCACGTCCAGCTCAGGGCAGCTTGCAACAAACTCGCCATTTTTTTCTGCAATTCGAATCGATAGTTCTACAGGATTGGTTTTGGCTTCATTTTTATGATTGGTCTTCCCGGTAATCATAGCGCTCCTTTGTACCCGTTTTGGCAATATCCGAAAATTACCGAAATTGGCGTTTTCTAAAAAATGAATAAGGTACTATCAATATCGATGAATTGACCTTGAAAATAAATGATTATTTTTGGAAGATGTGTTTATACTCGAAACACTTTGGTTCTCGGGTTTTATACCAATAAGCATCGATGCTTCGATAAACTCAGCACAAGATTTGGCCGGTTGGGCAATGCCATAACCGCGTCCTTATCGACCTTGGGTCAGCTCTTCTCC